>JACQYK010000233.1 GCA_016208255.1 Deltaproteobacteria bacterium
AGCAGGCTGTTGTAGGCCACCTCCTGAACCAGGGCGTGGCGAAAGATATATTCCAGGTCGGGGAAAAGGCTTTTCTCGTAGATGAACTCCAGACCCTGGAGGTTCACCAGGCCGGATTTGAGGTTCTCTTTCATCCCGGTGATTGTCTCTAAGATACGAAAGGCAAACTCCCTTCCGATCACCGCGGCTACCTGCATGATCCTTTTAAGGCTTTCTTCCAGCCGGTCCATGCGGGCGGCGATGATCCCCTGAACCGTGTCCGGGACCTGGGAACCGGTGATCTCTTTGGTCAGGATAAAACGGTCCTCTGTTTTTTGGATGGAGCCGTTTTGTAAAAGGGTCTGGGTCAGTTCCTCCATGAACAGGGGGTTTCCCGCAGCCCGGTTCAGGATCAGGTCCTTCAGCTCGGGGACTACTTCCCCACCTTCCAGGATGGCATTTACCAGTTCGGCGCTGGAGTTAGCCGAGAGATGGCCCACCCCGATCATACTGTAATAGGACTTGCTCCCCCACTGATGGACATATTCGGGCCGATAGAGGAGCAGGAGCAGAATACGGGTCCGGGGAAGCCAGCCGATCATGTAGTCCAGGAACTGTTCCGAGGTCTGGTCGATCCATTGCAGGTCTTCCACGGTGAGAACCAATGGCCTGTCCTGGGTGCTGCGGATCAGCAAGTCCCGGAAAGCCTCAAAGGTTTTTTCTCTTTTCTCCTTCGGCTCCAATCGGCTATAGGCTTCGTCATCGACCTTCAGAGACAAGAGCTCCTGAAAGGGAGGAATAAGGTCTTTCAGCTTCTCGTCCAGCCCGAGGATCCTTTCCTTCATCCGGTGTCGGATGATAAACTCCGGTTCCCCTTCTTTGATCCCCAGGAAGGAGCGGAGGATATCCAGCAGAGGCAGATAGGGCATGGAACCCCCATAGTGCAGGCATTGACCTTCCAGATAGTGATAATTCCCCTGGGGTAGAAGGCTGCGGAACTCCAGGAGCAGTCGGGATTTGCCCACCCCGGCCTCCCCTACCAGGCCCACGACCTGGCCTTCTCCGGATTGGACCTGGGCAAAGGCCTCCTTCAGGGTTTCTATCTCCCGCTTTCGGCCCACGAAACGGGTCAGACCCTTGGCCACCGAGGCACCGATTCGGGTGTCCACCTCCGTCGGTCGGAGGAGAGTGTAGGCCTCGACCGGGTCCTGTTTTCCCTTGACCTGAAGGGGTTCAGTGGGAGCGAATTCAAAGAACTCTTTGGCCAGCCGATGGGTGCTCTCGGAGACCAGGACGCTGCCCGGCTGGGCGGTAGTCTCCATCCGGGCGGCCAGGTTGGTGGTATCGCCCATAGCCGTGTAGTCCATACGCAGATCATCCCCGATGGCCCCCACCACCACCATGCCGGAGTTGAGCCCGATCCGCATCCGGAAATCGATCCCGTATCGTTGTTTCATTTCCTCACTATATGGTATAAGCTTCTGCTGGATGGCCAGGGCGGCATAACAGGCCCGCTGGGCGTGATCTTCATGGGCAATGGGGGCACCGAATAGGGCCATGATCCCGTCTCCCCGAAACTCGCCCACCGTTCCCTCAAATTTGTGAATCTCATCCACCAGGATCCGGCAGCAGCCGTCCATGATCCGGTGAACGTCCTCCGGGTCCTGCTTCTCCGAGATGGCCGTGAACCCGGCCACATCGGCAAACATCACCGTGACCAGCTTGCGCTCCCCTTCCAGGCTGCTTCGGGTATTCAGGATTTTATCGGCTAAATGTTTGGGGGTGTAGGACTTGGGTTCGGCTTTAACAAATGTAGCTGGGGCCGGAGAGGGTCGTGCTGCTTCCCCCAGGGCTTGGCCGCACTCTCCGCAGTACTTTTCTGTCGGCCGGACCTCTGCCTTACAATGAGGGCAAACCAGTGAAAGCTTTGCTCCACACTCAGTGCAAAACTTCTTGGTATCAGGATTCTCGGTCTGACACGTGAGACATTTCATGATTTTTCCTCCCCAAGTAGGTTCTTTCCTGAGTGAAAGAGTTGATCGCTAAGTATTGTTAATCAGGCAATAATGCCCCCATCCCAGAGCATCGAAAGAAATTCGCGCCAGGGCACGATATCGATGTCATCATGAATCCGCTGTTTACGTTCATTGCAAACAAGGTAGGCGCTCCTTGGATGGTATTCCTGGACGAAGGCTTTTAGGGGACGGAGGTCTGTGCTGCCGATACGACTGGCGCCCTTTACTTCGACGGCGGTTTCACCACGGCCCAAAATAAAATCAACCTCCAAACCCGTTTTAGTTCTCCAGAAATTGACTTCATAATCCAACTCTCGGTAGGAACGGTGGGCCATGATCTCCATGAGGATAAAATGTTCAAAGGCCTTTCCGAATTGTTCTCCTTTTGCTTCAGGTATGAGGCGCCCGGTAAGACCCCCGGCAATCCCCACGTCGAACAAGTAGAACTTACCCGCTTTAGTGATGACTTGTCGCTCTTGTCGCTTTTTAAACGGCTCAAGCATAAAACCGAGCAGGGTGTCCACCAGGATTTGATAATATTCCTTTACGGTTTTAGCGTCGACACCGCAATCCCGGGCAATGTTGGCATAATTGGTCAGTTCCCCGTGGGAATATCCCATGGACTCAAAAAAACGCGAAAAGGCTGGAATATTCCGGGTCAGACCCTCATCAAAAACCTCCTCCTTTAGATAATCCCGGACATAGGCCTGAAGCGATTTGCGATATCCTGATTCAAAATAATGACTGGGTATCAGGCCTCTATTCAATACCGTAAGGAGATCCAAACTGGCAATTTCCTTGGAGACCAATGGGTGCATTTCATAACGCCAGGCCCTACCCCCGAGCAGATTGGCTTTGCCTCGTTTCAATTTTCTAACGCTGGACCCGCATAAAAGGAAACGGAAATTTTTATTTTCGATGAGCCAATGCACCTCGTCAAGCAATTGCGGGATTTTTTGGACTTCATCAATGATGATCGGTTCCCTAAGTTGCTTCGGATTGGAGGTCAGAAGTTGTTCTCGTAACAGATAGGGACGCTTGACAAAATCCAGGAAAAGGTCGGTTTGTAATAAATCGTATTTCAGGCTGTTCGGGAAAGCCTCTTTCAGGTAAGTTGTTTTACCAGTCTTTCTGGGGCCCCAAAGAAAGGCCGATTTGCCTTTTGGCAGGTTAATCCGAATGATCCGTTTAATGTTGACCATTAAGGGCATAACTCCTTTTTAGTCTGACTAAAATGGAATGTATCCCTTGGGTGCTCGCCTGTCAAGAACAAAGAATTCCTTGTTTTCACCCCAATCATCCCCCTGCGACTTATCATTGCTTAAAACCTGCCCACTGATTTTCGACCAGATAAGATGTTTGGCATCGGTCATATTGCTTCTTAAATTCCGAGCAAACGGCTTGAGGTTCTTATTGAAGGGCAACATAATAAAATCCCCCCTACCCCTCTTTAAAAAAGGGGGGACCTGGAGCTGAACATATTTTCTTAGGTATATGCAAAAGTTCTTAATATTCCCGCTTTAATGAAGAGAGACTTAAGATTTCCCCCTTTTGCATATCGGACACTGCATCTTCTGGCCTCCTATTGAGATTAGACCGATAACCGGATGGCCATTATCCTTTATCCGTCATTCCGGCGTGCCTTAAGCCGGAATCCAGGGATTTTGGTTTTATCTTTTTTGAAAAACTGGATTCCCGATAAAGACATTCGGGAATGACGAAAAAAGTGTCGCTGTAGTAATAGAATAAACATCAAATCAATGGAATCGGTGGAAAAATAAAAGACCTCAATACAAGCTCATTTCAGCCCCGCCTTGCGCAAAATTCCAATATATTTGTCTATTGCCGATTGATCCTTAACAGGAAGTGCCTTAGCATAGTAATCCAAGGAGAACTTCGGATTTATTCTAATGACTTCGGCAGCTTCAGCCCGGGCCTCCTTCTCCCGGCCCATTAAAATGTAGGTAAAGGCCAGTTGAAGATGAGCCAAGAGGTTATCCGGACTCCGCAGGAGGGCCTGCTTGTAGGCCGAAACTGCTTCCTCAACCTGACCTGTTCTCCCATAGGTGAAGCCCAAACCAACAAACTCCATGGACGAACCGATGGGGTTTAATCGGATTGCTTTTTGATACACCGTAATGGCTTCCTTCCACCGACCTGCTTCGGAGAGACTACTGGCATAATACCCATGGGCTATCGCCCCGTTTGGATCAAGGGCCACAGCCCGTTCCCCTTCGGCAATCGCCTTATCATGTTCCCCTCTTTGGCCATAGATCATGCTCAACAAACCATGGGCAGGGGAGAAGGAATCATCTATGGCCAGGGCTTTTTGTGCCAGTTTCATAGCCTTTTCTAATGACGCTTGAGGGGACTTTGTAGAGCCAAACAGTACATCAAGCCGGTAGACTAAACCCAAACAGATATAACCGAATGGATTCTCCGGCCACTTGACCACAATCTCCTCTGCGATCCGCCGAGCCTTATTGTTGCCATCAACACTCATCATTTGTATGTAATAGACCGCTTCAATTACCTTCAAATAGCAATCAAGGCCTTGGTTCCCCCTGAAATATTTTTCTGTCAACGAAGCTTGTTCCCCTTCTGTCAGTTTCACCTGCATGGCCGTTAATATCTTCAGGGTCACCTCATCCTGCAGTGCAAACAGGTCTTTCAGGTCACGATCGTAACGCTCGGACCAGAGGTGATGGCCGCTCAGGGCATCGATCAACTGGGCGGTAATCCGAACTCGGTCGCCGGATTTTTGAACACTACCCTCCAGTACATAGCGAACCCCAAGCTCCTCGCTCACCTGCTTGACCTTGACCGCTTTTCCCTTGTAGGTGAAGGTTGAATTGCGGGCAATCACAAATAGTTTCTGTGTCTTAGAAAGGGCGGTGATGATATCCTCGGTGATCCCGTCGCTAAAGAACTCCTGTTTGGGGTCTCCACTCATGTTGACAAATGGGAGCACGGCGATAGAGGGTTTGTCGGGCAAGGGGAAGGCCATCTTCTCTTTGGAAGCCACCTCCATCTTGGGGGTCGAAGGACGAAAGGCAAACAGGTAGAGGCCTGCGGCAAATGCAGCAACAACGAAGGCAGAGATAACCCCAATAGTCAGCTTCTTCTTCCCTTTATCCTTTAACCTCGAACCTTTTTCCTCCCTAACCGCCTCCGGTTCAATTCGTGCCCGGTAGACCCGCACCGGCTTGGCAATGTTCTTGACCTCGTGCTCCCCCAGGTAGTCGTAGTGGAGGGGTATCTTGTTTTCGATCTGCTCGTAGGCACTCCCCGAAATACAGATCCCTCCGGCTTCGGCCAGGCCTTCCAAACGGGCGGCAATGTTGACCCCATCGCCATAGATCGAATCTTCTTCCTCAATTACATCCCCCAGGTTGATCCCGATTCGAAAATTCATCTTGCGGGTTTCCGGCAGCAGGGCGTTCTTGGCCCGCAGCACCTGCTGAATCTCCACCGCACATTCCACCGCATCCACCACGCTGGCGAACTCGGCCAGGACGTTGTCCCCCGGTGAAGCCACCACCCGGCCCCGGTGCTCCCCTACCAGGTTCCGGATCAGCCCCTTGTAGTTGTTCAAGGTCCGCAGGGTCCATTCCTCATCCTCACCCATCAGGCGGCTGTAGCCCTTGACATCGGCACTCAGGATGGTTGTGAGCTTGCGTTTCAGATTATCCGGGGTCATAGGAGCACCTCCTTAAATAGTAGGGGAAAAACCTTTTTTTGCCGCAGACAAAACAGACAAAAAGAAGTTGATCTGATTGACGACATGTCAATCAGATCCCTGTCTGCCCCTCGGGCATGCAGGTTTTCCTCCGGCATTAGTCTGCCGGGGGAAAAGTCTGTGGTGGTCTGCGGTTGGTCTGCGGCAAATAATATTTTATAACAACTTAAGTTTTACCAAATTTGGTTCCGGCTTGTCCGGGTTAAGTCAAGTACAAAGTTTCTCGTTAAAAATTTATTCTTTAAAGTCGATAGCCGGAGTCAAAATAAAAAAACCCCATCTCTCTATTTGAGAAATGGGGCCTATTATTCTTCCACTGGAACTCCTTTTAAGGGTTGCCAACAAGAAAGCCTTTTCAGTATATCAGAAAACATTTATTCCATATTAAGGCTTTTGAAAGAAGCTCAATAATGAGGAATTAAAAACTTCAAGGTTTAGGTGGGGAAAGGAAATTGTTGGGTTGGTCGTTATTAATCTTGTTTCGGCACACAGAGACCGGCGTTGAGCAGGATGTGAATCTTGGCCCCCCTGCCCTTCCGGACCAGGGCCGTATCAACCGCCTCCTGCAAGGAAGGCAGGGGCCGTATAAAAGTTTGAGACAGAAAATGGGGATCCAGGGCGGTTATGCCCCAAACCTGTCCGCCCTCCTCCAGGAATTTCAAGTTACGGATAATCCGGTGATGGCCCAAGCTATAAGGCTGATAAAGTAATAAACGGGTCTTTTCCGGATCTCCGCTCTGCAGCATCAATCTTTGAAATTCCGGCGATCCCGCCCCTTGTGGGCAAGGCATGACCAGGATCAGAAGGCCGTCCTCTTTCAAAGCCATTTTACCGTGTTCGATAGGTTTTTGTGACTGATAAAGATCGATATCCAAGGGAGGATAAACAACGCTGATCAGGATATCCGCTTTTTCCTGAAAAGGGAGGGTAAAGACCTCGTCGGCCCTTTGGGCGGCCGCATTCAGAGTTTCCTGGATCGACCCGCTGTAAGCGGCGTAAAGGCGGTGCTCCGGCGTCAGAACCAGCATCAGGGAAAAGATGGGCGGGACCGTCAGGAGCCGCAGGGCCTCCTCCAGGTCCTCATGAACCGGATTGCCGGCCAGCCGCAAAGGACTGGCCATCAGATCCATGGCCAGGGAATGATTGGCCACGATGGAGGAATAGGCCGCCACACCGGGAACAATGGCTTTCCGGCCACCGGTATAGCCGGCAAAATAATGGGGTTCCACAGAACCGATGACCAGCAATCGATCGGCCATCAAAACCCGCTGATTGACAAAGACCCTGGTCCCCCAGGATGTTTCCCCAAGAAAAACCATTCCCCGCTCTTCCCGACAATCATGAAAGAATACCTGATCTTTTATTTCCGGCCATAAAGGACCGAAGATGCGTCGACAGCCTTCTTCCCGGCTCGGCCGGTGGGTCCCGGTGGCCACCAGGATTTTCTTGGGAAATGCGGATATTTCAGGCCAGAGGAATTCCAATACCTGTCCGGACGGGGTCGGCCGGGTTTCATCATTGACCAGAATCAACAACGATCGACCGCCTTTCAAAAATTCATCCAAGGGCGGGGAATCCAGGGGATTAGCAAAAGCCTGGATCAGTCCTTTCTGAAAAGAAACCGGAAGAACTTCGCGGGGGGCCAGAAGTTCTCCCCAGTTTTCTTCGGGAATTTGAAGCGGGAGGATTTTATCGCCGTAGGGAATGGAGAGAGATTTCACAAATGCATCCTAACCCGGACAAGCCGGAATTTGAAAATGCAAATTGGAAATTGCAAGGTGCAAATTTATGGAAAACGGCTGATCAAAAATAATCAATTATCCTCTATTTATATTGTTTTATGATTTTCTTGAAAATATTCTATCCATTTTGGGAAGATTTCTATTCTTTAGTGACTAATATTTAAGATCCAAGGTTTATGATTTGTGGTTTTGCTTTTAACCTCAAACCTTAAACCTTGGACCTTTTATATTTCAGGCCGCCTTTCGAGTCTTCCTTTTCAGGCGCCCGATCCTTCGCCTTAATTGATCGATGGCTTTCCGGTCTTTTTTCTCTTGAAGTTCTATTTTGATTCCCCTCAATTCCTTGATCTTTTCTTTCAACTGGCGCATGGACCGATCCCCTTTTTTAACAGGGGTTTCTTTAATCCCGCGAGCCTTTTTAATGGCGGCCAGCACCTCCTCCTTATTCATTCCGTGAACGCCGGATATCTCGGGAATGGTCAGGGCCAGATCCCGCAATTCCTTGGCTGTCATCTTGTCCAGGGGTTTTTCTTTCTTTTCCGCCTTTTCTTTTTTACCCATACCGATACTCTCCTTTACCTTGCCTGATTATTGATCATGAACCTATGGATTGAAGAAGTTTGTGGTATCTGGCCCAAGGTTTAAGGTATGCGGCTATTCCCTAAACCAGACACCTTGAACCTTAAACCGATGCCTTCTTGGTATCTGCCAGTTCCGCTAATTTCATAAAAGGTTTGAACAGATCAATAGGAATAGGGAAAAGGGTCGTTGAATTGTTTTCGGAAGCCACTTCCCTTAAAGTCTGAAGATAGCGAAGCTGAAGAGCCACAGGATGGGCCTCAATGATGGCGGCGGCATCGGCCATGCGGGCCGCGGCCTGAAATTCCCCTTCGGCATTGATGACTTTGGCCCTTCGCTCCCGTTCAGCCTCGGCCTGCTTGGCCATGGCCCGTTGCATCTCCTGCGGCAGGTCGATCTGTTTAACTTCTACAACCGTCACCTTGATTCCCCAGGGATCGGTGTGCATATCCAGGATTTCCTGAATTTCCGTGTTCACCTTTTCCCTTTCCGACAAAATCTTGTCCAATTCCGCCTGTCCGCAGACACTTCGTAAAGTGGTCTGGGCCAATTGGGAGGTGGCATAGAGATATTGCTGGACTTCGATGGTGGCCTTGACCGCGTCCATGACTCGAAAATAAACTACGGCATTTACTTTCACCGAAACATTGTCGCGGGTAATAACATCCTGAGCCGGAACATCCATGGTCACGGTCCGCAAATCCACCTTAATCATTTTATCGATTATGGGAATCAGGATTATCAATCCAGGTCCTTTGGCCCCCAATACCCTCCCCAAACGAAAAATGACCCCTCGTTCGTATTCGTTCAAAATGCGGATGGCACTGCTTAAAAAAAAGATCAATAAAACAACAACGGCAGCCAGGGTGTACATAACGAACTCCTTTCGATTGAGTATGAAAATAAGGCTCATCACTCTACGAGCTTGTTTTCATACTTCGTAGTGTCACGCCACAAAAATCGCGGCATGACGGTTTAGATGGTGAAGTTCGGATTACGGAATCGAGAATTCTTTTCTTCCCTCCGGATTCCGAACGCAAAACGACGACGGTGTTTGTTACTATTCCTTCCCTTTCACCTTTAATAGCAGGTGCTCCACCCCCACTACCTCTACGATCTGGCCGGGTTCGCAGGTTTCATCGGATATGGCGTTCCAGATTTCTCCATGGACGAATACTTTGCCTGGGTGACCGGGTGCAATTTTTTGCCGTACCCGCCCGACCTCCTTTATAATTCCCTGGTCCCCGGTCTGGGGCTTTTGCCGGTAGGCCTTGACCGCCAGGGAAATGACAACAATAAAAAAGGCGGAGATAACCAGCACCGTGCTGATAAGGATTTGAAGAGAAACCCCCATTTGTCCCTCCGTTGTCTTAAATAACATCAGGGAACCGAGGGTTAAGGAAACGATCCCGGCGACGGTCAACAGCCCGTGGCTGATCACCTTGACCTCGGCAATAAAAAAAACGATGGACAGAAGGATTAAAAGGACCCCGGCGTAATTGACCGGTAATTGCTGGAGGGCAAAAAAGGCCAAAATCAGTGAAATCCCGCCAACGGCACCAGGGAAAATACCCCCGGGATGAATTAATTCAAAAAAAATGCCCATCATACCCAGCATCATCAGGACGTAAGCGATATTGGGATCACTGATGGTCCTTAGGATACGGTCACGAAAATTTTCTTTAAGATGAACAATCGGCAGTCCCTTCGTTTTAATTGTCTTGGGCTGCTTGGAGGTGGTAATCTGCCGTCCATCGGCCTTTTCCAGAAGATCCGTCAAGTCGTTGGCCATCATATCGACGACTTTGAATTCCAAGGCCTTTTCAGCCGTGATCGATTCGCTTTTTAACACCGCGGACTCGACCCAATCGGCATTGCGTTTCCTCTGGTCGGCGATGCTGCGGACATAGGCCACCATGTCCTTTTCCACCTTTTGGACCATGGTCTTGTCGATATCCTTCCCGCCCACATTGACCGGATGGGCGGCCCCGATATTGGTCCCCGGGGACATCGCCGCCAGGTCAGCCGCCAGGACAATCACGACCCCGGCCGAGGCCGCCCGTGCCCCGCTGGGGGAAACAAAAACCAAAACCGGGACTTGGGCATTCAGGATTCCCTGAACAATAGTCCTCATCGACGTGTCCAACCCCCCGGGGGTATCCAATTGGATGACCAAAGCAGCCGCCTTGTCTTTTTCGGCCCTGGTAATAGCCCGGTTGATGAAATCGGCAACCGGCGGGTTAATGGAGCCGGCAATGGTGATGACATAAACGGGCTTGGGTTGTTCAGCGGCCGGAGAGGAAGAATAAAAACCCAGGTTACATAAGATGAGCAGGATTAATGAGATAATCGTTAGGTGTCCGACGTTCGGCCTTCGGGACCACTGGAAAAGAGCTCGGAGAGCCCGGTTGTGGATTTTGGCTTTTGGATTTTTTTTACGCTGAACGCTGAACGCTGAACGTCGAACGGCTTCTTTATTGCAATCCATCATACTCCCGCCTTACCCTTTTCAGGTCCTCCCAGGCCTCTCTTTTAGCCCCAGGGTTTCTGAGGAGGTAGGCCGGGTGATAGGTGGCTATGAGTTGCCTGTTTTTGAAATCCAGGATTCGGCCGCGCAAGTCTGAAATTTTCTTTTTGGTTCGGGTTAAGGTTTGGGCTGCACAACTGCCCAGGGGCACAAGGATTCGGGGGTCCACCAGACGAATCTCTTCTTCCAGAAATGACCGGCAGGCCTCAACCTCATTCTCAAAAGGGTCACGGTTCTCCGGGGGCCGGCATTTAACGACGTTAGTAATATAGACTTCCTCCCGGGTTAAGTTGATCGCCTGGATCATTTTCGTCAACAGTTGACCGGCCGGGCCGACAAAGGGGCGGCCTTGCTGGTCTTCTTCAAAACCTGGACCTTCTCCAATGAACATCAAAATTGAATTTTGAGGGCCCTCTCCGGGGACGGCTTGCCTTCGGTTTCGGGCCAGAAGGCAGTTTTGGCATTCAACAATGGCCCGGGATAAGGCCGCGCCAGACTCGTAAGGTCGGTGAAGACTCCCCTTAGGGAGCGCGGCTTCCTGATTTTTTACCGACTTGGGAAGGAACTGCCTCCCCCAGTCTTTTTGGAATTCAAGAAGCTCTTGGAGCTGTCCTACCAATCGGCCGGGGTTGGTTTGATCAGGACCTGGGACCATCACAGTTTTCCGGGCTTCTTTTTTTTACGATTTAGAATATTATCAAATATGAGGCCGGCTATGTCCTCCTTGGGCATTACCGGCAGAGATTCGGTTTTTCCGTCGGGAAAAAGGAAAAGGACCTGATTCGTATCCCAGCCAAAACCGGCATCCGGCTTTCCAATGGGATTAGCCACGATCATATCCAAATTTTTTTCTTTAATTTTTTGAGAGGCATTTTCCAGGAGGTCCCGGGTCTCAGCCGCGAAACCCACCAGAAACTGCTTTTTTTTCTTTTGGCCCAACTCACGGAGGATATCCGGGTTTTGTACCAGGGTCAACTGGAGGGTGGCGTCCTTTTTTTTGACCTTCTGCGGGATGTATTCCTTAGGGCGGAAATCGGATACCGCAGCCGATTTTATGACGATGGTGGCTTTGGGGAAAAGCCGCAGGACTTCCTTTTCCATCTCCAGTGCGGAAGTTACCCGGATGATGGAAATACCCGGACCCGGTTCGAGAGGAGTGGGGCCGGTGATTAAGGTGACCTTGGCCCCTCTTCTTCTGGCGACCTGGGCCAGAGAAAAGCCCATCTTACCGGTGGAAGGATTAGAAATAAAACGGACCGGATCGATGCCTTCTCTGGTGCAGCCGGCGGTGACCAGGACCTCTTCTCCCGCCAGGTCTTGAGGAGAAAGAAGACGGAGGATCTCCTCGATAATGAGTTCGGTTTCGGGTAAACGCCCTGCCCCCTCCTGTCCGCAAGCCAGTAATCCAGAGGATGGGTCCAAGACATGGCTTTTATTTTCTCTCAATATCTGCAGATTGGCCTGGAGAATTGAGTTTTCAAACATCCGGACATTCATGGCCGGGCAAAACAGTTTGGGGGCCGGACAGGCCAAAAGAACGGTGGAGAGAAGATCATCGGCCAGGCCATGAGCCGCCTTGGCGATACTGTTGGCTGTGGCCGGCGCTAAAACGATCAGGTCCGCCCATCCGGCCACTTGGATATGATCCATGGCTCCGGGACGATAGGCATCGAAAAGGTCGGTATAAACCCCGTAAGGGGTTAAGGCTTGAAAAGTCAAAGGAGCGACGAACCGCTGGGCATTTCGAGTCATGATCACCGCTACCTGGGCCTCTTGATCGGAAAGACGGCGCAAGAGTTCAACGGCCTTATAGACGGCTATCCCGCCGCTGATCCCCAACACGATATGCTTGCCTTTTAGCAAAGGATTCATAGGATTTTATTTTTTCGGCCGCCTTTCAAATAACGACCTTTAGTATTTTTATAAATTCACAGGCACACCCGGTATCGACTGCTCTTCCTACTGCCCATCCTGGGTAGGCATCGCCCAGATTTCAACATGGGTATTAAACATGGTTTCTTCAATAAACATAACACACCGTTTGTTCTTTTTTTCAAACAACAAGACCGTTTTGGGAGGGAGTTGAAACCTTCCTTTGGCCTGCCAGTTGTCCTTGACCATGGCGTCTTTGAAAAAGTTATTCAATGATTTCACTTCAATATACCCATCCAAAACCAGAACCCCGGCCAATAAATTGGGAGACTGAAAAACCCTCGATTTTCCTCTATCCAACTTAAGCTCGTTGGGGATTTGGATATCTTCAAAGTCGTAGTATCTGGCGTCCGGTCGATCCAGTTTTTTGCCGCTCTGGGGAACTGACATTCCGGTAGAAGTTTCCTTCTTCTGTTCCTGCAGGACACTGCCGCAACCCAGCATAAGCCCGAACACGCCAAAACAAAATATGGACCATCCCCAGACCTTTAACCCTTTTCTAACGATCATCACGCTGCTCCTTTCTTCTTTTAAGAGTGCCGAGGCTTTTTCAAAAAAATTTATTCCTGATTATGGATTATCATTCTCCTTTCTTTAAGTCAAGAAAAACCGGTGACAGTACCTGTTCGTTTTCAGATATTTATTTAGAACTTACTGAGTCTTAGGTCTGGGTGACCTGTGGCCTCCCCAAGTCAACCCCTGACCTGGGTAAGCCGTTGGTCCCCCCAGGTCACTCCATGAATCACCCCGTGACCTGGGCAGGCCTCAGGTCACCCCCTGAATCACTCCCTGACCTGGGTAAGCCGTTGGTCCTCCCAGGTCACCCCCTGAATCACCCCGTGACCTGGGCAGGCTCTTTGTCCCCCCAGGTCACCCCCTGAATGACCCCATGACAACGGCAAGCCGTGGCCATAAAAAAGGGGGGGGCTGACTTTCGGGCCAGGTCCCGGACCTTTCTTAATTCCCCGAAAGCGTAACCCCCCACTCCCGGGGCTATCTGCCGACTTTCAATAACCCCCAGGGACCCTTTCAGACCCTGTTGTTCGGCTATGAACCTCCAAAGGGGGAGATCTCTCTTCTTTTTGGTTTTATAACAGTGATGGGCGGGGGCAGGACATTTTTCAGGACACAAAAAATCAGCATAGCTAAGGTAGAGGCACTCGTTGCCGGCTTGACGAAAAGGTAATCCGGAGCCAAAATCTTCCGGCGGTAATAGGGGGAGACGGTCTTTCCGGGTTTTTAAATTTAACTCCAACCATTTCCAGGCCAGATGAACCGGCAGGGCGGGAATGATCCAATCGTCATCTCTAATCCATTTTTGAAAACGGGTTAAAAATTGAGGACCATCGGCCAGGACCCCGATCCCGGCCGGAAACCCCGATTCTTGTCGAATCAGGGCTTCCGGCCGGGAATCAACAATCCAGACCCGGGTCTTTCCCCAGCGACGCGCCCCTTGGACCAGGGCTAATCTCCCGAACTTTCCAAATCCGACAATGAACACCTGTTTCAATGCTGACCTCTCGGGAAGACACCGATGACCGAAGGGAGTTTAACCGGCTCCGGTGAAAAAAAGCGCGAAGGTTCTCTTCTTTCCCCTTGGCCGGTGAAAAGATAATTGAAGGCTTTAACCTGGATCGCCAATTGAGTTCGCAATCCTCCGTCCAGATTTAAAATAAATTGAAATCCAAAAGGTAATCCCTTTAAATATTGCCCAAAATCATAAAGAGTAAAAAAAGGCTTCTCCGTTATCAAAATAAAAATATTCCCGGAGCGATCCTGAGCCAGGACCGTTCGATTGGCCTGGAAACTGCTCGGATTAACCCGAACCTGTCCCGCGGGATCCAAGAGGATGGGAAAGGATTGAATCCCCTGTTCGTAAGAGGAAATTCTTTCCTCGCGGTCACTGCCTTTCAAATCAATCAAGGTCGCCTTGGGAAGATGTTCAAAACCTTTTTTGGGTTCCGCAAGAAACATCCCTTTCATATGTCTGTTCTTAAGTGGTCCCCAAAAGGTCCCATTCACCAGGATCCTTCCGGCCGGTAGAAAATTTTCCTGATAGAATCCTCCATTACAGGTAACCGCAGCCCGGGTCCTTTGCTGCCATTCCTTGATCGTTTTGGGTTCCCGGTCAAAAAAAACACGGAAAGACCAAAATTCGGGATCAATCCGC
>JACQYK010000252.1 GCA_016208255.1 Deltaproteobacteria bacterium
AATCCAGGCCCTGGATATCCTGGGTCCGTTGAAAAAAGAAGTTGCCGCCGAGTTGGGCTTGAAACCCGATACGCCTGTTATCGGTGGTTCGCCGGATGTGCCCTCGGCGGGCGTGGGTTCAGGCGCCGTCAGAGATTACGAAGGCCATCTATACCTCGGCACCTCTTCCTGGATCTCAGCCCATGTCCCCTTCAAGAAAACCGACATCGCCCACAGTTTCGGATCGTTTCCCAGCCCGATTCCCGGCCGTTACCTCATCCTCTGCGAACAGGAAAGCGCCGGTAAATGCCTGACCTGGTTGAGGGATAATGTTCTTTATCATAAAGATGAATTAATAAGGGAGGAGAAGGCCCCGAATATTTTTAAGATAATGGACCAAATCGTGGTCCGGGCGCCGGCCGGTGCCAACGGCGTTATCTTCACCCCCTGGCTTTACGGAGAACGTTCGCCCGTTGATGACGGTCATATCAGGGCCTCTTTGTTCAACTTGTCGCTGGAGAATAACCGGGAGGATATCGTACGGGCTGTTTTTGAGGGCGTGGCTTTAAACGCCAAATGGCTGCTCAATCCTGTGGAAAAATTTATGAAAAGATCTTTCCCGTACCTCAATTTCGTGGGGGGCGGCGCCAATTCGGACATCTGGTCGCAAATTTTTGCCGATGTCCTCAACCGGAAAATCAGGCAGGTCAAAGATCCGATTTATTCCAATGCCCGGGGTGCGGCCTTCCTGGCCGCAATCGCTCTGAAATACATCACCCTGGAAGAGATTCCAGAGCACATTAAAATTAAGGCTGAATATACGCCCAACCCCGACCACCGAAAAATATACGACAAAATATTTGCCGAGTTTATCCATCATTACCAAACCCAGAAAAAGGCCTGTCGGCGGTTAAATAAGACCGCGGCGGCCTGTACCCCTTGAACTCTGGCCCTCGGACCAATAAGGAGATTACCACTCTCTATGGAATATCAAGAGATTTTATCAAGGGCCAAGGTCAGGAGCCGGCGCCCCTCCCTTTTAAGTCTTTCACCCGCAGGGCGGCTCAGACCGACAATACTTCAAAGACTCGCTACTGACCCCGATAGATCCCTGAAGCCTCAGCCTTCCTTAAGCCCGGTCTTTGGATTTTTTAAAAAAAGGAGCAGACCAAAAGCAAGGAGCATCGACAGGATGTATACCGTAAATACCCGCTGATAAGCCTCCAGAGGATAGACCGAACCGGTTCTGCCGATCGCATCCATCAGGTAGCCGGTAAAGGGTTGGAAGAGGGCGGCGGCCAGAAAGGCAGCCGGGTTCATCAGGCCGACGGCCGTTCCGGTCAGCCGGGGCGGAAAGAATTCTTTCAGTATGGTCATGAACAAAGAGAGGGAACCCCCGCCAAAGAGTCCCATCAAAAAAAACAAGGGTACAATCAGGGAACGGTCCGGTTTACCACCCGAAAAGAAAAAGACCGACCAACAGGCCAGGGAAGCGAATAGGATTATTAGTAGAATACGGTTTCGTCCGATACTTAAGCGGTCGGCCAGAAAGCCGATCAGAGGGGACCCGGTGATAAACCCCAGGGGCATGATCATTAAAACCCCTCCGGCCTGAAGACGGGTGTACCCCTGAACATCCATCAGATAGGGGACTGACCATAGTCCTTGAAAGGAAAGACCCGGCCCCCCGAAAAAGAAAGTGGAGAGGGTGAGCATCCAGAAACCTGAGCTTTTAAAAATAATTCCAAGGCGTCTGGACGTTGAAAGGTCTTCCGGAATATCCGTTTGCTGGGAAGGGGATTGAGGGATGGTTTCAACAACGGACGGCCAGCCTTTGTCTTCCGGCCGGTCTCGCAGAAAAACCCAGGCCAATACCCCAAAGAAAATGGAAACCCCTCCGATGCCGATAAAAGAGAAGCGCCAGCCGAGAAGCAGAACCAGATAGGTCAGGGGCAAGGAGGCGGAAAGGTTTCCGGCGTTCCCCAGGGCCAGGAAGAGTCCGGTGATCCCGGCAAATTCTTTTTCTTGGTACCAACCGGAGAAAATCTTCAAGGCCGGCACAAAAATACCCCCCACCCCGATACCGATCAAGGCCCGTCCGCAACCGGCGATGAGCATATTGGGGGCCAGACCGAAAACCAGACAACCCAGGCAGGAAATAAGGGTAAAAATGGTAACCACCCGGCGGGGTCCGATGGTGTCGGACAAAAGGCCGACCGGGGGTTGTACAGCGGCATAGAGGTAAAAATAGGCCGAAGCCATAAACCCTAAGGAGGTAGCATCGGCGCCGAATTCGCTCACCAGATCGCGGGCGATAACCGTAGGTGATATCCGGTGAAGGCAGGCCAGGAAATAGATGATCCCCATGATTCCCAGCATCATCCAGCGGTAGCCGATGGGATTATTCAGGAAAGACATGCAGGTATCCACTTCCTTCCTATAAAGGAGTCCTTAGTTAACTTAGGAATAAAATTCCACTTAAATTCGATAGAATAATTTAATTTTGGTATCAGTTAAGCTTAAGGGGAAAAACCTTTTTGCCGCAGACAAGACGGACAAAACACAAACAAAAAGAAATTGATCTGATTGACGACTTGTCAATCAGATCCCTGTCTGCCCTTCGGGCATGCAGGTTTTCCCCCGGCATTAGTCTGCCGGGGGAAAAGTCGTGG
The DNA here is from genome assembly GCA_016208255.1 of Deltaproteobacteria bacterium. GTDB lineage: Bacteria > Desulfobacterota > RBG-13-43-22 > RBG-13-43-22 > RBG-13-43-22 > RBG-13-43-22. The sequence continues at coordinate 2,652 of JACQYK010000252.1, forward strand.
TGGTCTGCGTGGGTCTACGGCAAATAATATTTTTTTAACAACTTAAGTGTTACCAAATTTAGTCCCGGCTTGTCCGGGTTAGGTTATTGGAAATCAGTATCCTTCTCCGTCACCGGGCGAAAGCCGGTGTCCAGAAAAGATTTATATATCTGGATTCCGGTTTTCACCGGAATGACTGAAAAGAGGATTTCGATCGG
>JACQYK010000253.1 GCA_016208255.1 Deltaproteobacteria bacterium
CCGCCTGCCGGTTTTAGCAGGCGGGAATGCGGAGGGGGCAAAGGTCCCCCTTGGATAAGTCCGAAGAAAAGACCAGCCCTGAAGTCACAGACGGAAGAAAATGCAACCCCACCGGGTAAATATTATTATGAGACGATTAATAACTTGAAAGGAGATAAGGACAATGGCCAGTGATCCAGGAATCGGGCAAAAAGTGATAGCCACCATAACCGGGGTGAAGGGGAAATGCAGTGCCGGGCATCAGGTCGGCGATACCTTTGAGATCAGTTGCCACAACCCGGCCGGCTTGTGCGGGTACTTCTATCATGACCTTTTCCCCAATCTGTCCACCTTCCAGTTCGGGGGAATGCTTCCCTGGTGGCAGGGTGACACCATTCAGGCTCAATGCCCGGACTCCTACAATCTGGTGACCATGAAGCTGGAGAGGACAAAGAGGAGCTAAAGGGGGCGTTCCTTATACCTCCCGAGATTTTTTCGTAGAAACGGCCCCAAATTACTTGGATCAGATATAAAGTCCCTGGACCACGGTTTTCACCCCCGGATTAAGACATTCCGGGGCAGGCTTGGTGACTACTTTTTACGAATCATCAGAATTTGATCCTCACCCGATATTTGAGTTTGCTTTCCTTGTCTTTGGGGACCGGTAGGTCAAAGGCGATGGTCGAGGCATCCAGTTTGGTGTAGGCCTGGGAATGCTCCAGGACCTTCCAGTCCCCGGGTAATGGCTCGATCACCCGGATAATCACGTCTTCTTTCTTATGATTTCGAAGGGAAATCTCATAGGCCGATTCATAGGTATCGGAGGCGATTTTTTCCCAGTGGGTCTGTTTCCTTTCGGCCTTTAGATCAAAGGCCTCCCCCAGTTTAAGCCTGATCTTTTCATCTTTCGGTGTATGGTCGATCGAGTCTTCTCCGACCAATTGGAGACTGCCGTCCGAATCCCGTTTATAGGCCCGGACCGTCCCCTTGGGCAGGGGCATCCCCAGATGGTGGTCCTTGGAGTTGGAGATGTGGATAAAGACCCCCACTTTCTGGTTGGAAATGATTTCTCCCTGTTTGTTCCGATAATAATAAGTGGACCCCCGGTAGATAAATTCCTTGGAAACCGGAATCCGGTCGGCATTCAATAGACTGATCTGCTTGGTCTGATTTTCTTTCAGGGTCGTCTTCCTCTCCAGGGAATAGATATGATATTCAAAAAACGATTCTTCCTTGAACTGGGGGGCCGCGGCTTCCCTGGGGGCGGCCATGACCTTCTTGGCCCTTTGGAAATCTTCCCGGACCCGGTGGATATCCCCGGCTACCAGCTTAAGACCGGCATTCTGATAGGTGGCCCCGCTTTTATTGTCGATAGTCACCCAGCCCGAAAGATTGGCCTGGGTGTCCTGGGCATTCAGAACCAGGACATAATCCGATTTCCAGTTGAGGCCGTTGGTCAGATAAAGGGCCTCTATCTTCTGAGAATGGGTCGCGGTATTCTTCAACAGCCAGATCAGGGTGGGCTTGGAGATGAGATCCTTGGGAATTTCCGGAAAGAGAATCCGGCCCGGGTGATGGAAGGTGATATCCCGCCCGATTTGAAATACCGGCTGGTTCTCATTGTTGGCCAACAAGGTCGCGGAAACCATTTCTTCTTTGTCGGTATAGGGATTCTTGGTAAAGAGTTTGACCTCCTTGCCCACGTACTTGTCCAGGAGTTTTCTGGGGCTTAACAGGTCATATTCATAATTTTGTTCCAGGATCGAAAAGGGGTCGGTCTCCTGGAGAGATTTGATGCTGACGCTGGTGGGAATGATTTGGGAGGCCACATCCATAAACTTGAGTTCCTGGATCCCGCTCCCCAGTTTTATCTGCCTTTGATCCTTAACCAGTCCCAGGTTACTGTTATAAACCGTGATTTCCAGGGCGGTCTGGTCTTCCTGGGTACTGGTCCGTCTCTCCAGGGCCGTCAGAGGAACAGAAGTGCCCAACAAAAACAGGAAAATAAAGGTAAATCTAAAGACCTTTTTCATAAATGCCTCCTCTCCAATACCTGCGTAATCTTTCCCGGTCCTGTACTGGATTTATTAAGGGTCGCAAAAGATGGACTCGCAAAAAGTCGCCGAAAACCCAATTCCGCCATTCCGTACGGTCGGCCGTTCGATCCGCTCGGTCCGCTCGACTTTGTCGAGCTTTTGAATAGGCATCCATCCGGATGCCGTATGCCGAGCTCCCAAGAGGCTTCCCTTTGGAAGCCGAAATGTCGAACTAAACCGCCATGCCCCGCCTTTTGGGCGTGGCACCACGAATCATGAAAACAGAGTTCGTTAGACTCCAAACTCTATTTTCGAACTAAAATGATGAACACACACTAGATGGGACCGAGGGCCCCGGGCAGTAACGTTATATTATTTTTAGACTCTGGATGTATGAAAAAAGTTCACAGAAAGTCTTTGACCGCGGCGGCAAACTCCTCGGTGGTGGCCGATCCTCCCTGGTCCCGGGGAAGGGTTCGGCCTTCGGCATAGACTTTTTGGACAGCCCGCTCCATCCGTTCGGCCTCCGTTTTGAACCCCAGATAATCCAGCATCATCGCCGCGGACAGAATCGTCGCCGTGGGATTGATGATATGTTTCCCGGCAATATCCGGTGCCGTGCCATGAACCGGTTCGAAGTAGGCGTAGTTTTCACCATAGCAGCCGCTGGGAGCCAGTCCTAAACCTCCGATCAGGCCCCCGGCCATGTCCGAGAGTATATCCCCATATAAATTGGGCATAACCGCCACATCAAATTGTTGGGGGTTAGCGGCCAGCCGGTGGGCAAAATCATCCACAATCAAGCTTTCAAAGACGATGTCCGGAAAGGACCCGGCAATTTTTTGGGCTACCTCCCTGAAAAAGCCGTCACTCCGGAAAAGCATATTGTGCTTGGTGGCGCAGGTGACCTTGCCGGGACGACCCTGCTCTTTTCTTTTTCGGGCCAATTCAAAGGCAAACCGGGTTACCCGGGCGGTCCCTTTTTCAGTGATAACCTTGAGCGCATAGCGGCCCGGGACCATATCCGTAATTTTTTCCCCGGTGAAGGGGCTGGTCAGGTTCAAAGAATCCAGCTCCTGGATCTCACCCTCCACCCCCAGGTAGAGGTCTTCTAAATTTTCTCTGATAATCACCAGGTCCAGACCTTTCGGATCGGCCAGCGGGCTTTTGAATCCCGGCAGCCACTTGACCGGCCGTACATTGGCATAGGTCTGCTTTCCAAAGCGCAGATAGAATAAAGCGGCGGTGCTTTTACCGCTGGCCGCCCCGAAAAAAGTGGCGTCGGATTCATCGATAGCCCGGCGAGCCTGTTCAGGAAAAGTTGAGCCGTAGCCTTCCTTGGCTTGGTCGCCGATGGGTGGGGTCAGCCAATCGATATTTAGATTCAGCCGGTCCAGGAGTTCCAGAGTCGGTCTTACCGCTTCGGGAGCGGCATCATCGCCCTCAATCACCACCACACGTTTTCGAGTCGCCATTAAGATCCCTTTCAAGGTTTCTTTTAATATTGATGGGCGAAACCTCATGAACGTCATTCCCGTGAAAACGGGAATCCAGTGTTTCTAATAGGTTGTGCAGGGCCTGGATTCCCGCCTCCGCGGGAATGACGACTTTTTACGAGCCCATCATTTTTGACAATTTGTTAAGACCTTGCCTATTCCTGAAAAGAGTATAAAATAGTAAATGAAGGGGATCAAGGAGAAAATCAGGTGAAGTCATCGGTTCTCCAAAATTTGCAGACCCGGGTCATTCCAACCGCAGAATTGACCAGCGCCGACCGGCATATCATTCATGACCTTTTCGATCTGGCCTATGAACAGGCCAATCACAGCTACCTCGATCAGTCATTGACCAGACTCCGGTTTCTGTCCCTGGCCCATGATCAGGCGACGCCGGTGGGCTTCGCCCTGGGCGATGCGGTCACCACTCCCCTCCCGCGAATGACCGAACCCCAATGCGTCATTCTGGCCGGTATCTGTTGCATTGCCCCGGCCTATCGGCGTCTGGGACTTTTTGGCCGCCTCGAATCCCTGGCCATCAGGGAGAGCGGTTTGGTAAGGCCGGGAAGCAGGGTCTTGTCCTGCGGCCGAATGGCCCATCCGGCCAGCTTCCGCCTTATGCGAGGGAACCCCACCGTGGTGCCCAAGGTCGGTCATCCTCCTTCTCCATGGCACCAGGAGGTCGGGCTTTTTGTGGCCGGCCTGTATGGAGTTCAACTGAATCCGGAGACATTTGTGGTAATAGGAAAGGGTGAGCCCATCGGATATCCAAAAATCAATATCCATGTTGCCGAAGAGGAATGGCTGCCTTTCAAAACGGTGAACCGTGACCGCGGAGACTCCCTGCTGGGGATAGCCTGGAATCCGGACGCCCCTGAAGGCTGGTAACGACACTCAGAACGCTGAAAGACGAAGGGATCGAAAAGCATGGCAGAAGAAAGGAGTTTCAAGATGTACCCGGACCTGGTTCTAAAAGGCGGAAAGATCGTCACCATGGACAGAAGGGACACCATTGCGGGAGGAGTGGCGGTCCAATTCGGCAGAATCGTCGCCGTTGGATCGGATGTTGAAATTGGGGCCCTGGCCGGCAGAAAAACCGAAGTTATTGAGCTTAAAGGGAAGACGGTTATTCCTGGTTTGATCGACTCCCACGGCCACTTCACCAGGGAGGGGGCAATGAGGATGCTCCTCGAGGACTTAAGTGAAGAAGCCGGGGTCCGGTCGATCGCGGATCTCCGGAACCGGCTGGCGGAAAGGGCCAAGTTGACCGAAAAAGGGAAGTGGGTACTGGGGTATCAGGAAGATGACGCCAAACTTTCCGAAAAACGTCACCCCACCCGCTGGGATCTGGACGGAGCAACCCGGGACCACCCGATCCTTATATCCACCGTCGGTGGTCATTTCTACATCGCCAACAGCCTGGCTTTTGATCAGGCAGGGGTCGGCAGGAATACGCCCGATCCCGTGGGGGGAAAGTTTGACCGGGACCCGGCAACGGGGGAGTTGACCGGAGGGCTCCACGAGAAGGCCCTTCTCTTGATCAACCCCGACTGGCCGGTAGAACCGACCCGCGGGCAGTCCTACGAGGGCGCAAAACAGATCTTAACGGAATGTGCGAGTCTCGGCTTGACTTGCGTCTATGACACGGTGGAAGGGTCTCAGATCCGGGCGGTCATCGATCTCAAAAACAGAGGAGAACTCCCCATCAGGGTCCGGATGGATGTAAAAATGGATCTTTTACCGGAACTGGATAAACTGGGGGTGCAGGGCGGGCTGGGGGATGACTGGGCCAGAATCTGCGGCCTCAAGTTTTTTTTCGACGGCGCCATATCCGCAAGAACCGCGGCCGTCACGGAGCCTTATCTGGACAAAGCCGACTTCTACGGGGTCATGGCCACTACCCGGGAGATCGCAGCCGCAACCATTCTGGGTGCCTACGCCCAGGGCCACCGGATTTCGGCCCATGCCAACGGCGATCGGGCAATCTCTATCTTCCTGGATATCATGGAAGAAGCCCAGGAAAAATTTCCCCGGAAAGATCCGAGAAATCGGGCCATCCATTGTACAGTAGTCAACCAGGAACTGGTGAAAAGAATCAAGGACCAGGGAATCCTCCCCACTATTTTCGGCCCTTACGTCTATTACCACGGGGACAAGCTGATTCCGGCTTTCGGGGAAAAACGGCTCGAATGGATGTTCGCCGCCCGATCCTTTCTCGATGCCGGGTTGACGGTCGCCGCCCACAGCGACCACCCCTGTGCCCCCTTTCCACCCCTCATGGCCATCCATGGTCTGGTCAATAGAACCACAAAAGCAGGAAAACCAATAGGACAGAGCCAGAGGATTTCGGTTACCGAGGCCCTGAGGCTTTACACCATCAACGCGGCCTACCAGTCATTTGACGAGCATAAACTCGGTTCCATCGAAGCAGGAAAACTGGCCGATATGGTGGTCCTGGGGGAGGATATCCTGACTGTGCCATCCGACCGGATTATCGATATACCCGTAGAGATGACCCTGGTGGAAGGGAGGGTTGTGCAGGGGAAATGATAACACCAGGACCAGGTCCGGCTTGACTTTTAATTTTTTCAGGGCTGCGATTAAAGCCGGGGCCTCTCGAAAGGACAGGTATCCGGGGATATAGGGGAAAGACAGTTTTTTTAAACTCCAGGCCTCTTCGAGAAATTTCAAGTCAGGAAAACTGAATAAACAAGAGACCCCGATAATCCGATCTTCCCCAAAGGCCGCATCCACGCCAACGATAGTTTCAACCTTTTTTCCAAGAGGAATGATTTCCAATTTTTGTCTGAGCCTATTTTGAATCTTTCCGGCCCGGATAATATCCACTGTTTTTAAAATTTTCGTATTTCTGCCGCGAAATTTTACTACGGATGAGGATGTATGGCTAAGACTTCCCTTTTGTCTGACCTCTTTTCCGCTGTTGTGACACTCCCCTGATGTTGGTCGGGATCCCCTTTGACTTTGGAGACAATAAATGCCCCCCCTAAGGCAACAAGGTCAAAAAAGACGATTGAAGGGGATCCTTGGCCAGGAAGCGGTTGATCCATTCCTGCCCGCCGGGGGAAGCGGCGATCCGTCCGAAAAGTACGGCATCATTATCCAGCCCCTTTTCAAAACCATTCTCGTATCCATATTGGATGGCGGCCAGCGTGTCGCGCGCCGAGGCCATTCGGGCAGCGCGCATATCTCCGGCCTCGCTTGGTTTGGGGGTTGGGGCGGCCACTATCTCCCGAACTATCAGCCTGGACAAAAGGACCTTCATCTCTTCCAGTTGCCTTTCTCCCCGGATATCCCAATCCTTGGCCGGCAGGGATTGCTGCCCTTCAATAAACCGGCGGGCTACGGCAAAGGCCCGCGGCAGGGCTGTCGCCGAAGGGGCGAATTCATCGGCCAGGCCGATTTTGATGGCCGTAAAGGCATCGACCGGCTCTCCATTGATGCACATCTCAGCCGCCCTGGCCGGCCCGATCATCCGGGGCAGTCTCTGCAGTCCGCCATAGCCCGGAATAATTCCTAATTTAACCTCCGGCTGTCCCAGGCGGGCATTTTCGGTAACGATTCGGTAATGGGAACTCATGGCCAGTTCGTTGCCGCCACCCAAACCAAAGCCGTCGATGAGTGTTATCACCGGAATGGGAAGATTTTCCAAATCGGAAAAGACTGAAATATTTTTCCGGGCAAAGGCCCCGATCACTTCCGGAGTGCCGCGAAAGGCATTCACATCCGCTCCGGCCACAAAGGATCGCCCGGCGCCAGTGATAATCAGGGCCTTTACCGGCCTGTTGGAAACGGTCTGATGTTCGGCGATCTCTTTTACCAAATCTCTCAACTGGGAAACCAGGGCGTCGTTCAAGGCATTCAGCGCCTCGGGCCGGGTGAGGGTCACTAAGGCCACTTCCTGGTTCAGCCGGATATCGATCAATCGATCTGCCGCAGGATCAGCCTTCAGGATCATTTCTCCCCGGAAGGCCGATTCATATTCGGCAATAGAACGGCCGGGACGATCGGCCTGAACCAGGGCCACCCCCTTGGGTTTTTTCATCACCCCGTCCAGCATTTTCTGCTGCAGGCCGGAAATTCCCGTCAGGTCGGTTATATCCAGATCTTCCTGTTCCATCACCAGTGTTCCGTTACCGAGGAGCCGGACGACGTCTGCCGCCTGGACGACTCCATACATGTGAGACCCCCGGACAGTCAGGTCGGTTTTTCCCTGGAACACGACGGTGCCGCAGGGCTGAACATCAATCTCATCAAAATCCCTCACGACAAAGGTACTGAAATGCAGCGTGCTCTGATCGGTCCTTTCCACCACCAGATCCGGGTTCTGCCGTGGACCGAATATCGTCCACAGGGCTTTACCGAGAGCCTGGGCATGACGCATGTATTCCGATCCATACTCGGGATTGGGTTCTCCTTTTTCGGTCAGCGGATCCGGCATGTCTTCCGGCAGGGTGAACCCGTCGCGATCCAGGATGTGGTCCGCCGGGACACCCAAACGGATCACCCGGGAAATATTCTCCTTCTCCGCGGTCCGGGAAGCAATGACCACTACCCAGGCGGTCCGGTGCAGAGCAGCCCGGATAAAGCCCTGGGCGTACCGGTCGGCCCCCCAGACCAGTACCCGGCGACCGGGGAGCAGACCGGCTTCTTCTAAGATCTGTTTGGGAGAATTACGGCGGAAGAGAATCTGCTTCTGCCGCATCCATACCCAGCGGGCATCCATCACCAGACGGCGCCCTTCATAAAAAAAGGTTTCCTTATACTCCCCTTTCAATCCCTGACCCGTAGCCCCGAAAAAAGCCAAAGTGCCGCCGGGGGCAAGGGCAGAGACCAACAAAGGAAAATTTAATCCTCCGGTGTGTTCAAAGATCTTATCGACCAATCGTCCTTTATTAGCTTCTCGAACAGCCTGGCGAAAGGGTTCGGTCCTGGCCTCCCACTTTTCCCGGGAAATACCCCGGTCGATGACCCCAAAAATACGGGGATTAAAGGATCGGCGATCCAAAAAGGCATCAGCCAGTCCTCTGGAAATCAAATGGTTGACCAGAGTCGGATTGGAACCGACCAGAATCACACGGGCCCCCTGGGCCTTGGCCAATTGGGCTCCGGCGAAACTGGTCCCCTTTCCGCCTCCCATAATAAGAACTGAATCCCCGGGCCCGACTTTCAGACGCTCTATGACCGCCCGATAGGCCGTACCATAGGTCAGCAGCAAGGCCGCCAGACTCTCAGGAGAATGATTTTGCAGGGATTCCGGAACCGGGATGGCGCGCATTTCATCAACCACGGCAAATTGGGTGTTAAAGCCGTCATGGGTTTCGTAACCCCGGATATTCCGCCCGGTCCAGGAATCCAGAATAACCGCCTGCCCGACCTTGACCCGGGTAACCGCGGAACCGGCATCCACAACAATACCCAAGGCATCACTTCCGGGAATATGGATGGAGGCGGAATCGCCTCGCCCGAAAGGTGGAACCGGAAGCCCCAACGCCGCAAAATTGGTGTTGTAGTTGGGTCCCGAGGCCAATATCGCCACCAGAACCCGTCCGGCATCGATTTCCTTCAGAAGGGGAGTGGGCACCGTTTCCATCCGGATTACCTGATTGGGCGGACCGTAATCGTTACGGTGAATGGTCAAGGCCTGCATGCTCTCCGGAATCTTTGTACCGAGAAGCGGGGTTTGGCCGAGAGGCCAATACGTATCGGAATTTTTTGTAAGATTGGTCATAAGCTCTCCTTTAATATTAAACCGCCATGCCCCGCCCAGGGGCGTGGCCCTACCAGAGATGGAAATAGGACCGATCGAACGTTGAGCCTCGGAACCTATTTTCGAACTGATGAGAGTATAAAACAGAGAAAATGGCGGATCAAGGAGAAAAAGAGAAAAAGAAAACGACCTCCTGTGCATCTCCCACAGGCAGGCATGAAGTGAACATATTTAGTAGTGTTGAGGCTCCTATAAGGGGGAATGGAGCGAAGGGGTTGGATCATCTTTCCTTGCCTTTTGGTCAACCAGAGATAGGAGGAGCCAAGAGGCAAGACAAGGTTGCTACAAAAGGTAACCGGATGATAGGAGACGGATGGCGGGTCTAATAGTTATCATATCTTGAGCCATCAATTTTCTTGGCTTTTCGACCGAAAGGGATTCCTAACTTTTTCATTCGGTGTCTTAATACCCACGGATGTAAAGATAAAAGTTTTGCCGCCCCCTGCCCGCCTTCCACCTTTCCACCTGATGCAGATAGTGCCTTTTCAAAAATCTCTTTCATAATCCTATTCAGATCGAGTGATTTAATTTGCACCTGGCTGATAATATCAACCTTATCCTCCGGCTTGGAACTTTCGATTTCAATGAAGGTCAATGGACCTTCTCGGTTGAGAATCAATTCCCTTTCAATGACGTTTTCCAATTCCCTGACGTTTCCCGGCCATTCATACGAAGTTAACCGCTCTAGTGCCCCGGGGACGATGGTCGGAATATTTACGAATTTCATCTCGTTGCATTTCTTTTGAATGAAATGACATACCAAATCGGGTATATC
>JACQYK010000254.1 GCA_016208255.1 Deltaproteobacteria bacterium
GGACCGTTCTCTTTCCCGGATTCGGGAGCTCCTGGAAAGACTGGGCCGATCTCTTCCCACCGAAGAGGACGATTTATTGAAGGAGTTGGAAAAACTCATCAGGGAAGGTCAGCTCCAAAGGTTCTCCGAACTGGTTAAGCAACTGGAGAAAGAACTGGGGCAGAGACCGGATATCCGGAAGCTGATTGAAGAATTGGTGAAAATAGCCAAGGATCTGAACCTGGATTCCAGAGAACTGATGACTCCGGAAAACAGGGAGAAATTTCCCGACCTTTCCTCCCGACAGGAGAGTCTGGAAAAGAGAACCAGGGATCTGGCCCGGAAGCTGGAGACCCTTTCCCAACTTTTCCCAGGTATGGACACGGAGATTTTGAACAACTTGAAGGAGGCCGCTAACTCCATGGGGAAAGCCTCAGGGAGGCTTAAAGGAGAGGACGCACCGGGGGCCATTCCTCCCGAACAGGAGGCTATCAGAAATTTGACCCAATCACGGCAGGCCATGCAACAAATGGCCCAACAGATGGCTCAACGGATGGCCCTGCAGAGCCAAAACCGCTGGGGTCAACTCTGGGGCTATGATCCGCGAGCCGGATGGTATTATGGCCCCTGGGTCCCCATGCCGACCCTTCCCCAGCCGGAATTGCCGAGACCTCGGGAGAGGGGTTATACCGGCATTGACCGGGAAGAATTCGATCCCCCTGGAAAAGACGCTTACCAGGCACCCCGGATCTTGAGAGAGAAGGTCATGGAATCCCTCAAGGAAGAGATTCCCTCTCAATACAAAAGAGAAGTGAAGAGATATTTCAAAGGGGTCAGCGAATGAAAGCAAGACGGATGAACGCTACTCCCGGTCATGATCGTCTATTGAAATTACCGGTTAAGATAATGGTATTCCTGGTCCTCTTCAACGGCGGTCTACTCCCGGTTTCAACAGCTCCGGCGCTGTCTTCCGAGACTATTCAATCCCTGACGGCCAGGCTGGAAAGCTGGGAGGTGGAAGGGATCTGGCCGGAAGTTCGAGAAGCCCTGGCCAGGGAGCCGAGGGAGCCCCAGCTTCTGGAACTGGCCTCGCACATCGCTTTTCACCGGGGCGACTACCCGGAAGCCCTGAAGCTGATGAAATCGGCCCTGGAGGTGGCCGGGGAAGATGATACACGCCGGGGATATGCCCTTTTGATCGAGGAGACGATTAGTGTTTTAAGGTCCTACAAACGTTACGAGACCCCCCATTTCCTGATCTTTCTCGATGAGAGGCAGGACGGAATCCTGATTGATTACCTGACCGATACCTTGGAGAAGACCGTCCAGGTGATGACCCAAAAATATGGGTTTAAACCCAAAGAGAAAATCAGGATTGAATTATTTCCTGATGCCAAAGCCTTTTACCTCGCTTCTACGCTGTCGGTCCGGGATATTGAGGTCACCGGCGCAGTGGGCCTGACCAAGTTTAACAAACTGCAGTTTCTCTCGCCCAGGGCGCTGGTCCACGGCTACCGCTGGCTGGACGCCATCAGCCACGAATATATGCACTACCTGATCGTGAAAATGACTTCGAACAAGGCCCCGATTTGGTTCCATGAGGGACTGTCAAAATATGAGGAGACCCGCTGGCGCAATGGTCCCTCTTATCTTTCGCCGCTCTACCGAACCCTCTTGTCCCAGGCCCTGACCGAGAAGAAGCTGATCGGCTTTGAACGGATGGAACCTTCCCTGATCAGGCTGGAGACGCCCGAGGAGGTCCAGCTGGCCTATGCCCAGGCCGCCTCCGCTATCGAATTTATCCTCGCCAGGGCCGGACAGGAAAAGCTCCAAGAGATTATGAAACGGATGGCTGTGGCGGCCACCAAGGGGGCCGGTGAAGCCATCCGAACGGTTCTAAGTCTTGAGTTCACCGAGTTCGAAGAAAAATGGAGGGAATATCTGAGCGCCAAGGAGCTGAAAGGCGTCGAGGGGATAATCCTCCAGCGCTACAAGGTCAAGGAAGGGAGGGCCGACGAAGAGCGGCTGGAGATGGAAGAGATCAAATCCATGGTAGCCAGGAACCGGGCCCGTCTTGGGGACAGGCTTAAAGAGAGAGGGAGGATCAGTGCCGCCGTCCTCGAATACCGCCGGGCCCTGGAAGAAAGCCGTGATTCCGTACCGATTATGAACAGACTCTCTTCCGCGCTGATCGACCTTGGCCGGAATGAGGAAGCGCTTGATATTTTGAAGCGTCTTAAGGAAATATCAGCGGACCATCCCTATCCTCATAAACAGCTGGGCCGGATCTATTTGAAGTTAAAAGATTTCCAAAAAGCCAGAGACGCCTTCGGAGACTCCATTCAGATCAACCCCTTTGATCCGGAGGTCCATGCCGGTCTGGCCCAGGCCTGTGAAATGCTGGGGGATCTGACGAGGGCGGGTAAAGAGATGGAGATCACCAAAAGATTAACCAAACCTATTTGAAGTTGTGTATCGTAAGTGAGAGATAAATTCTCAGACTTTTGGGATAAGAATCTAAGCCTCGTCCGGGAGTTCCCCCGGAAGAGGAGGCCCCTAACGGGGCAGTTGACTTCGAAAAATTCGCCAAAGCCCATTTTCGTCATTTCGGGCTTGAGTCGTTCGCCTTTGGCGAACTCTGAGCAAAGACTCCCTTTGGGAGTCGGCCGGAATCAAGGAGTTTAATTTTCTCCTGGACCCCGGCTTCCGCCGGGGAGACGGGTCAAGGGGGTTCCTTGGTCTAAAAAAGATCGACAAAACTTTGTCGATGTTCAGGCACTAAGCGACTAAGGAGATTAGGAGAGCGATGGAGGCCGCCAAAGAAAAAAATTTATCGGATGAGGATTTGGCCCGGGTGGAGGAGATGGGGACCAGCAGGGCTCAGATCGTTTCCGAAATCAGGAAGGTCATCGTCGGCCAAGAGAAGGTGATCGATGAAATATTGATCGCCCTCTTCTGCCGCGGCCACTGTCTGCTGGTCGGTGTTCCGGGCCTGGCCAAGACCCTTCTGATTTCAACCCTGGCCGGAATCATGGAGCTGAACTTCAATCGGGTCCAGTTTACCCCTGACCTGATGCCTTCGGATATTACGGGAACCGATATTCTGGAAGAAGCGGGGGGGAGCAAGCAGAGGTCGTTCCGTTTCATCAAAGGCCCTATCTTTACCAACATCCTTTTGGCCGATGAGATCAACCGGACCCCTCCCAAAACACAGGCCGCTTTGCTTCAAGCCATGCAGGAATATAAAGTGACCGCCGGGGGTGTAACCCACTCCCTCGATCTTCCCTTCTTCGTCCTGGCCACCCAGAATCCCATTGAGCAGGAGGGAACCTACCCTTTGCCCGAGGCACAGCTGGACCGGTTCATGTTCAACATTGAAATCAACTATCCCACTTTCGATCAGGAGATGGAGATCGTCGCTTCCACCACCTCCTCCTACCAGCCGGTTCTCCAGAAGGTTATCCCCGCGGAGAAAATTCTTGACTTGCAGGACCTGGTGAGAAAGGTCCCGGCCTCCTCCCACGTCATCGGCTATGCGGTGAAACTAGTGCGCGCTTCCCGACCCAAGGAGCCTGAAGCCCTTTCTTTTGTAAAGGAATGGGCCGAGTGGGGGGGTGGGCCGAGGGCTTCTCAGTACTTGGTCCTGGCCGCCAAAGCCAGGGCGGTGATGGATGGCCGATACGTGGCTTCGGTAGAGGATGTGCGGACCGTCGTTCCTTCCATCTTGAGACACCGGCTTATTACCAACTTTAAGGCCCTGGCCGAGGGAATTACTTCCCTCGATATCATCAGCCGCCTCTTGGAGCAGGTCAAGCCTTGAACCATTATTTCGATCCAAAGGTGCTCATGGGATTGAAGAATCTCTATCTGAGGGCCAGGTCTGTCGTGGACGGCCTCCTGGTGGGCCTCCACCCTTCCCAGGCCAAGGGACTAAGCTCTGAATTCGAAGAACACCGGGGATATTCCCAAGGGGATGACGTTCGTCATCTGGATTGGAAGGCTTACGCCAAGTTCGATCGTTATTTTGTCAAGGAGTATCGCGAAGCCGCCAATTTGAAGGCCACCCTGGTCATGGATGCCAGCGCTTCCATGGGTTATGCTTCCGAGGGCTGGAGCAAATATGACTATGGTTCCACCCTGGCTGCTTCCCTGGCCTACCTGATGTTGAAGCAGCAGGACACGGTGGGGCTGATCACCTTCTCCAACCGGATCGAGAAGATTGTCCCTCCCAAGTCCGCGGGCGGCCACCTTTTTGCTATTTTGAAAGAACTGGAGGACCGGAAACCCCGGGGGGAAACCTCGGCCGCATCGGTGCTTCAGGAACTGGCCGCCTCTCTCAAGAAGCGAGGCCTGATCATCCTCATTTCAGACCTGCTGGAGAATCAGGCCGAGGTCGTCAGAGGGTTGAAGCAGCTTCGTTCCCGAGGCAGTGATATCCTGGTCTTTCATCTTCTGGACAAGGATGAACTTCAGTTCCCCTTTAAAGAGCCGGCGCTCTTTCAAGACCTGGAGGAGGAACTGAAAATTCAGGCCGACCCGCAGGCCATCCGATCAGCCTATCTGGATACAATCCATTCCTTGATTGATGCCTATAAGCAGGCCTGCGCCTCCACCCATATCGATTATTCGCTTTTTGATACCTCGGTCGGATTGGATCGAGCCTTAATGCGCTACCTGACCTGGAGGGAAAAATTCAGGATCCGCTGATGAGCATCACCTTTCTGAATCCATTATTGCTATTGGGGCTGACGGCCGGCCTATTACCGGTCCTCATTCATCGTCTGACCCAAAGGAAAGCCCTACAACGGAAGTTCTCGGCCGTCCGTCTCCTCCTTCAATCCCAGCGAATAACCGCCAAACCCCAACGGCTGAAACATCTTCTTCTTTTGGCTTTGAGAATCATGGCGGTCCTCGGTCTTGTTTTTATGATGGCCCGGCCGGTCTTGACCCGGTCGGGTCCGGCCGGCTTCGGAGAAGGCGGGGCCAAGGTCATCATCCTGGACAATTCCCTCAGTATGGGCTTCCGCGAAGAGGGTGGAGAACGTTATACTCTGGCTAAGAAAGCGGCTAAAGGGGCCCTGCGAGGTTTCGAAGGCCAGGTGGCTATTATCCCGACGGTGCCCATTCCCGGCCGGCAAGCAAACCCTTTGGAAATCCGCTGGCTGAAGGCCGGAGAGGCCCTGAGAGCCTTGGAAGGTATTCCCCTTTCTTTTGGGCGGGGGGACCCGGCTTTGGCCCTGAGTCTGGCCTATCAGCGTTTGAGAGATCTTAAAACCTCCAAGCAGATTCTGATCCTGAGCGACCTGGTCCGTGGCGATTGGGAGGGGCTCGACTTGAATAAACGGGGTCCAGTCTCTGAGGCGGAGGTCCTTTTTTTGCGGCTGGGGGGAAAGGGACGGGATCCCAATTTCTGCATCAAAGAGGTCCGTTTGATCGAAGGAGAAGCGGTGATGGGAACCCCGGCCCGTTTGGAGGTGGTGGAATCCAATCGGTCCGGGAAATCCGGGACCACGCTGACCCGGCTCTATCTCTCAGGGATAAAAGTGGACCAGAAATCCTTTGAGCTCAAAGCCGGCGAGGAGGGGAAGGTCTATTTTGAGCTCTTTTTCGATAAACCCGGTTGGATTGAGGCCGAGGTCCGGTTATCCGGGGACCGTTTGCCCGGGGATGATATCTTTTACTTTGCTCTCAAGGTCAGGGAAAAAATAAAAGTCCTCATCGTCGATGGAGATCCCAGGACCTCTCTGAAGATGAGCGAGAGCTATTACCTGAGCCAGGCCCTTCGTCCGGGAGGATTGGAGGGTTCCCCATTTCTGATCCGGGTGATCACCGAGCCGGAGATGGCCTCCATCGATCTGCACCCCTACCAGGCGCTCTTTCTGCTTAATGCCGCCAAGCCCTACTCCTCCAGACTCGCTTCCTTTCTGGAATCGGGCAAGCCCGTCTTCCTCTTTCTTGGAGACAGGATATCCCCTGAGGACTATAACTCCTTTACGCTTCTGCCCGGAAGGATAGGGGTGCTCCGAAACCCGGATCAAAAGCCGGAGCGCATTGCTCAGCTTGACCGGAGCCATGAAGCCCTCCAGGCCTTATCCAGAGGAACGGAAAGCCTGAAAAACGCTTCCTTCCACCGCTACTATAAGATTGAAGGGGGTATCAAGAATCTTCTGACCCTGGGGAACCGGGACCCTTTGTTAGTGGAGGCCCAAAGGGGAAGATCCAGGCTCTTCCTGTTTGCCTCCAGTGCCGATCTGGACTGGAACGACCTGGCCCTGAAGGCCGCCTACCTCCCTCTGATCCAGGGACTGCTCAAGGAGGCTTTGGGCCTGACAGAGAATTCTCTCCCGGCCGGTCTCCGGGTGGGAGAGGCTTTTAAGGACCCGGTTCGTCCCCTGCAGATCAAAGGGCCCCCGGGAGGGCCGGGAATCTACCGCTTCTCCCTTCCTTCGGGGGAAGTCAGACGGGGAATTAATCCAAATTATGAGGAATCGGATCTGACCAAGATAACCGAGGAGGAACTGCGGAAAAAGTTTGGAGCCGCGGCGGTCAAGGTCATCGAATATCAGGAAGGAGCGCTGGAAGATCTCCGGACGGAAAAAAAGGAACTGTGGCCCTTCCTCCTTGGTTTCCTCCTGATCATTCTTGCTCTGGAAATGGTTTTAGCCAACGGGAGGTTTTGGGCCTCAGAGAAGACAAAATGAGATCGTCGCTGGTTGCTCGTTGACGGTAAAAACGGAGAACCTGGAACGATTAACGGGCAACCGAGAAATTTCAAATAGTTTGGTCAGGTATTTGGTCAAACCTTCTATCGTTAAAAACAGAGGTACCGGAGGCAGGGCCGGAAATGATTTCCAGAAGAAATTTCTTATTGAGGGGATTGGGTTTTATGGCCGGGTTTTTTCCCAACTGGATAAAACAGACCGCCTGGGCCAATTTTCCCCAGTTCTTTATTACCCAGCTCAGATACCGGGGCGGCGAATGGGATCCGAATCCTCAGTTCGTTGAAGCCATCATCGAGGAACTCGAACTGAGAACCAGCATTGATGGAATCAAGGAAAGGCGCGTGGCCAACCTTTCGGATCCCGGTCTCTTTTTCTCCCCCTGCCTCTATATGGCCGGGAAGTATTCCTTCGATCCCTTCACCCAGCCGGAAAGGGAGACTTTAAAACGATTCCTCAGCTTCGGAGGATTTCTTTTGGCCGAGGACACCCTGGGAGCCAGAGGACAGGGGTTTGATCAGGCTTTCCGCAGGGAGATGAGGCAGATCTTCCCCGGTCATGAATTAAGACGGCTTCCCGGTGATCACTCGGTCTATCAAAGTTTCTACCTTATCACGAGTGTCGTGGGCCGTCAGACGGTTAATCCCTACCTGGAAGGAATCATCATCGATCGCTGGACCCCGGTTTTATACTCCCAAAATGACCTGTCCGGAGCCTGGACGCGAGACCGGTTCGGCCAATGGATCCATGAATGCCTTCCGGGGGGAGAAATCCAGAGGAAGGCCGCTTTCAAGCTCGGGATTAACATTATCGTTTATTCCCTGGTCTCCGATTACAAAAAGGATGTCATCCATCATCCCTTCATCCAAAAGCGCCAGAACTTATGACCCTGGATCCTATGACCATTGCCCCTGTCTTTCCTTTATGGCTGATCCTTTTGCTCTTCGGCCTGGGGCTGGTTTCCGTTTTTATTCAATATCGAATCCTGCAGGCCAAAGTGGGGCCTTTTAAAGCCCTCGGACTTTCCTCCCTGCGTCTGGGCGCGATCGCTTTTCTCCTGGCCGTGGCCCTCAATCCTTCTTGGGTGACGAAGAAGGAACACAAAGTCTGGCCATCCATTTCGATCCTTCTGGATACCTCTCAGACCATGGATCAGGCAGAACAACCAGGGAAGACGAGCCGGCTGGAAGAAGCCAAGGCTCTTCTCCTGCAGGGGGACCATTCGCTGTTGAAATCCTTAAATGAAAAGTTCGAGGTCAGACTTTATGGCCTGGGCGAATCCCTTAGGCCCCTTGAAGTTAAGGAACTGGCAGGCCTGAAAGGTCATGGCCTGAAGGCCAATCTGAATGAGGCGGTCAAGGGGCTCAGCGGAAAAAACACCCTGGCTCTTCTTTTTAGTGATGGGAGCTTGCAATGGGATGAGGGCCATCCGCCCCATTTTCCTGTTGTCACCGTTCCCCTGGGGAATCCAGGAGCCTATAAAGACCTGCTGATCAAGGCCGTTAAGTCCTCCACTCTGACCTTCAGGGGAAGAGAAGCCGTCGTCGAAGTTATGATCAAAGGCCATGGGTACCCATGTCTCAAGATCCCTGTTCTCTTGAAAGAAGGGGAAAAACTGATTAGGGCCAGGGAGACGCGCCTGGACACCCGTTCCGGTGAAGCCACGGTCTCTCTCTCTTTCATACCGGAGGAGGTGGGTGCGAAGCACCTTTCCATCTCGATCCCTCACCAGTCTGGAGAGACTCTGGCCTCCAACAACAGTGTCAACCTTTCTCTGAAAGTCCTTCACGACAAGATCCGGGTTCTCATGGTATCGGGAACCCCCAGCCTGAATTACCGTTTTTTGAGAACGGCGCTAAAACATGATCCCTCCATTGATCTACTCTCCTTCGTCATCCTGAGGACACCCTCGGATATACTCAACGTTCCCACGCAGGAACAAAGCCTGATCCCCTTTCCGGTGGAGACCCTCTTTTCCAAGGAGATTAAAAATTTCGATCTTCTGATATTCGACAATTTTAATTATCCCCTTTATCTCAGCCCCCATCATCTGGAGAGCATCAGGGAATTTGTTAAAGGGGGAGGCGCGTTGGCCATGATAGGAGGTCCCAACCTGGTCAACGAAGGAAAGGTTGCTGTTTCTCCTATCGGGGAAATCCTCCCCGTTAGATTTGCGGAAAAAGAGACCTATAGAAGGGATTTCAAAGCCGGGGTCCGGTTAAGCCGGGCAGGGGCTGTCCATCCGATCCTGCGCTTTTCATTGGATTTTTCAGAAGGTTCCCTGAGTGCAGAGGCCGCCCGTCCCAATTTCTGGCGAAGCCTGCCGTCTTTGGATGGATTTAACCTTCTGGAGGCCAAAAGCACGGCCACCGTTCTTTTGGAAATGGCCGAAGGAATCCCCTGGCCTATTCTCACGGTCTCCGGCTATGGAAAGGGCCGAACTCTGGTTTTAGCCACCGACTACTCCTGGAAGTGGACCATGGGAATGGTGGCCATGGGGAAGGGAAATCAGGCCTACCTCAGGCTCGTGGACAGGATGGTTCGCTGGCTGACGAAGGATCCAAGCCTGGACCCTGTTCAGGTGGTGCTGCCGGAGAGCGTTCGATCCGCGGGTCAGGAGGTGGAAGTGAGGATTAAACTCAGCGAAGAAGACCTTCTCCCCCTTCTCCAATCCAAAGCCGCCTTCTCCGTCTCTGATCCCGATGACCGCAAGATCGATTCAAAAATAATACCCACCGGGCAAAGGGGGGAGTATCTGGGGTCTTTTTTGCCTCAAAAAGGGGGGATATATAAGTTAAAAATCGAAACCTCGTCCCACTCTCTGGAGGAATCCCTGGTCATTAACGGGCTTTGGGGAAACCTGGATGCCGCCCCGAATCATAAGCAGCTCAAAAAAATTTCCGCTTCCAGCGGAGGGGAATTTTTACCGGAGAGTGATAATCTTTTAGAGAAAATAGAGCGTTATGCCCAAAAGGGAGAGGACCCGTTTATCGAAGAGAAAAAGTTGTCGTTATGGGCAAAGCCCGGGGTGATGATCGTCGTTCTTGGCTTCTTTACTGCGGAATGGTATTATCGGAGACGATGGGGACTCGCTTAATACGAAAATAGCGTTCTGAGTCCAACGAAACTATTTTCATGTTTTGTGGCGCCCTCCGAGGGCATGAAGACTTAGTTGGAAAATATCTCTGATGATGTCCAAAACCCAAAACCCAAAAAGCAGGTTACGGAGAATAGTTTTTATCATCCTCTGGCTGGCTATGCCTTATTTTCTGGCCGGGTTATCAGGCTGGGAGGTACAGGCGGCTTGTCGTAACCCCAATGTTGCCCTTGGTGGTTATTCTATCGTGCCGGCCGCCGCTTCAGGTTTGATTGAGATCAAATGGTTCGGGCATTCTTTTTTCCAGATCACTTCGGGTGGGGGAACAAGAATCATCACCGATCCCTTCGGACCCATGGGATTTCCCATGCCCGAGGTCTGGCCCCATGTGGTAACCATAGGAAGGGATCATGGGAACCATAACAATGCCGGGCTGGCCAAAGGGAATCCTCTGGTCCTGCGGGGTTTGAAGGAAGGAGGAAGTGAATGGAGTCAGGTTAACACCCATTTTCGAGATGTTCTGATCTATAATGTCCCCGTTCATCAGAGAGGGATCCCGGGGTATGAAGGCAGCCTAAGGGGATCGGCCTTTATCTTTGAGATGGACGGACTCTGCATCTGTCATTCTGGAGATATCAGCGAGCCTTTCAACGAGGATCAGCTTCAGCTGATCGGACATGTCGATATTCTTCTTCAGGTTATTGGAGGCGTCTATACCGCCGGGCCGGAGGCCGCCAAGAAGATCGTTGAACAACTAAAGCCCAAGATTGTGGTTCCAATGCATTACTGGTACAGTACGAATGTTTTGCAGAGATTTACCGATGGTCCTTACCGGGTCAGGTCTCTTGAGATCAACAAATTGACCATAAGCAAGGATACGCTCCCGGCGGTTACGGAAATCATCGTCCTGAAGGTCATCAGGGAAGGAGATCTTTAAAACAGGAGGTTTGTTTTCCCAACCGGGATCCGAGCCTTCTGAGATGGAGATAATAATACCGGTCGATTGATCGCAGAGAATAAAAAAAGAGGCGATAGAATTGTTTCAAATACCCGAGGCTGAAATTTTAATTTAGAAATGAGGCTCTTAAGGCTTAGACCAAAGCCGGTCATTGGAAGGTGCCTTATTTTTATAGGATCGAGGAAGAAAAAAACTTGACTTCCCTTAATTATTTGAGTTATCAAAGTAGAAAATTTGACGTAAAAACCCTCAGGTTAATCCCCAAGAGGATTAATTCATACGGTCATGTTTTTCAAGACTTTAGTATTTCCAAAGATTCACCAGGCAAATAGTTGTATCTTTGTTAGGTGCTGAACCCAATATCTATACTTTTTTTTCACAGGATATCAGTCGGAAAAACAAAATCCTGTCCAAGATAAAGCTTATCTTTAAAAATTTCTTCTTTTTTATTGTTGCTCTCGGGCCAGTTGTCAACCAGTGAACTTTCGGATTCCGTCTCGGAAGGAAGAGCGGATTCCTGTGTCCCTTAGTGGCTCAACCCATGAATCCCGCCCTGAGCGGGAGTGGGTAACTGATGCAGCCTGAGACCTTTGAAAAATTTTCAGCTTATCTTTTAACGAAAGGTCCGAGGAACCATGGGCTGGATCAACGAGGTCATACAAACCGTTATAACCGGCATATCCATGGGCTGCGTATATGGACTGGTGGCCCTGGGATTTGTGCTCATTTTCAAAGCCACCGAGGTCATTAATTTCGCCCAGGGTGAACTGTTGATGCTCGGGGCCTTCATCAGCTACACCCTGATCGCCTTATGGAATTTCCCTTATTGGGCGGCTTTGTTGGGGACGATACTTTTTATGGGCTTTTTCGGAACGTTGCTGGAAAGAACGGTTCTGAGATCCCTGGTCGGCGAACCGGTTTATGCCATTGTCATCGTGACCATCGGTATCTCTTTTTTCCTTAGAAGTACGGTGAGTATGATCCCCGGCTGGGGAACCGACACCTATGGCTTTCGAACCCCCTTTACTGAAAAGCTGGTCAGAGTGGGCCAATTGGTCATTTCCTGGGAGAATCTATCCATCATCCTGATGACCTCCGTCCTGATCTTCATCCTTTTCTCTTTTTTCCGCTATACCCGGGTCGGCACGGCCATGCGGGCCACCTCCCAAAATCAATTAGCGGCTGTGTACATGGGCATCAGCGTCACCAAGGTTTTTTCCCTGACCTGGACGATTGCAGCCGCCCTGGGGGGAATCGGGGGAATCCTTTTGGCCCCCATTACCTTTGTTCACATGAATATGGGTTTCATCGGTCTAAAAGCCTTTCCGGCGGCCGTCTTGGGCGGTTTCGACAGCCTGCCCGGGGCTATGGTCGGCGGGCTGATTATCGGCATCACCGAAAGTCTGGCCGGCTTCTATCTGCCGAAAGGGTGGAAGGATGTCGCCGCCTGGATCATCCTGATCGGTGTGCTCATGATCCGCCCCCAGGGGTTGTTCGGCATTCAGGAAAAGAAAAAGGTCTAATCGCCATGCGCTTTTTAATGAAGACCCATTATTATCAGGATATCCGGCTTTTCAAATATCGCAGCACTTTTTTCTGGTATCTGGCTTTGGTCCTGGGATCTTTTGTCCTGCCGTCGTTGTTGGATGACTACCTGATCTCGCAGCTGACCTTTATCGCCATGTACTCCATTGCCGCTGTGGGGTTGATGCTGCTGACCGGTTATACCGGCCAGGTCTCCATGGGCCATGCCGCCTTTTTCGCTACCGGCTCCTATACCTCGGCCATTCTCACGGCCCATGGGATCCCTTTTTGGGTCAGCTTACCGCTGGCCGGGGTTTTCGCCGGAATCGTCGGAGGCCTTATTGGACGCCCCATCCTTCATCTGACCGGCCTATACCTGGCGATCGCCACCATGGGTTTTGCCTTTATCTTGGATGAGGTGTTGGTGCGATGGGAAAGTCTGACCAAGGGCAACCTGGGCTATTATTTACAACCCCCAGCGATCGGCCCCCTGGTCATCGATACGGAAATACGGTTTTACTATCTATCCTTAATCGTTCTGATCCTGACCCTCCTGGCGGCTAAAAACATCCTGCGGGCGCCCCTGGGCAGGGCCATGATCGCCATCCGGGACAGCGAAGTCGCCTCCGAAGCGATCGGCATCAACCTGGCCAAGTTCAAAACCATGGCCTTTGCCGTCAGTGCCTTTTTTACCGGAATTGCCGGTTGTTTGTATGCCCATAAGGTACTCTTTATCAACCCCGAGAGCTACACCATCATCCTTTCCGTGGAGCTTTTAGCCATGGTCATCATCGGTGGGCTGGGCAGTCTCCATGGGGCGGTATTCGGGGCGGCCTTTTTTATTTTCCTGCCCCAACTGATCATTATGACCAAAGATTATCTGCCGAAGTATATTCAGAACCAAACCGGTCTGGAACCGGCCCTGTTCGGATTGTTGATCATTTTGGTCATGCTCTTTGAACCCCTGGGCCTTTACGGTCGGTGGTTAAAAACCAGATTTTATTTTGAAATGTTTCCCCTCTACAAAAAAGATTCCTTTAAAAGGGAAAAGAAATACCAGAAGGCAGAAAGGCATTAGATGGCATTTTTTAAGGCTGAAGACGTTTCCATCGCTTTCGGCGGGCTCCGGGCCTTGAATGAGGTCGGTTTCAACGTCAACCAGGGTGAAATTTTTTCCATCATCGGACCCAATGGAGCCGGGAAAACGACCATCTTTAATTGTATCAACCGCTTTTATGATCTGGAAGAGGGGGCCTTCTATTTAAAAGACCAAAATATTTCCAAGATCAAACCCCATGACGTAGCGGATCGAGGCATTGCCCGGACTTTTCAGAACATCGAGCTTTTTAAAAACATGACGGTCCTGGATAACTTGATCCTGGGTCGCCATCGCCATCGACGCTCTAATCTAATCGCCGAAACCCTCTTTATCAAATCCGTCCAGAAACAGGAGATAGAAAGCCGGAAAAAGGCGGAAGAAATAATTGATTTTCTGGATCTGGAGGCTTATCGGGACCAGCGGGTCATCAATCTCCCTTACGGCGTCCAAAAAACCGTTGAACTGGCCAGGGCCCTGTCTATGGAACCCCAATTGTTGCTTCTGGATGAACCTTCCTCCGGATTAAATGTGGAAGAGACCGAGGATCTGTCTTTCTGGCTGATGGATATTAAAGAGGAGTTAGGGATTACCATCCTCTTAGTCGAGCACAACATGCGCTTTGTGCTGCAGGTGTCGGATACGGTGCTGGCCCTGGATTTCGGCCAGGTGATTACCCAGGGCCGTCCTAAAGAAGTCCTTAACCATCCGGAGGTGATGAAGGCCTATCTGGGAGAAAAAAATGTCCCTGCTTAAGGTCAGGAATATTGAAACCTACTACGGTCCGATCATGGCCATCAAGGGGGTCTCTTTTGATGTGGCCGAAGGGGCCATCGTCACCATATTGGGGGCCAACGGTTCCGGCAAAACGACCATTTTAAAAACGATCTCCGGTGTGATGGATCCTCAAAAAGGCACCATTGAATTTATGGGTCGGCCCATCCATTCCCTGGCCCCGAATAAGATTGTCCGTCTGGGAATTTCTCAGGTTCCTGAGGGAAGAGAAGTCTTTCATGATTTGACGATCAAGGAAAACCTCCTGATGGGGGCTTACCTGAGAAAAGATCGTGAGGGCATCCATAAAGACCTGGACCTGGTCTGTGACTATTTCCCGATTCTGAAGGAAAGAACCTCCCAGTTGGCCGGAGAGTTGAGCGGTGGTCAACAGCAAATGGTGGTCATTGCCCGGGCCTTGATGGCCCGGCCCAAACTCATGCTTCTGGATGAACCTTCTCTGGGCCTTTCCCCGCTGCTGGTCCAAGAAATCTACGGCATTATTAAAAGGATCAATAAAGAACAGGGCACGACCATTCTACTGATCGAGCAAAACGCCCCCATGGCCTTATCCCTGGCCACCCATGGCTTTGTGCTGGAATTAGGCCGGATCGTCATGGACGATACCTGCCAGGCCCTTTTGGCCAATGAAGACGTGAAAGAATTTTATTTGGGCATCAAAGAGGAAGGGATACGAGGCACAAAAAGGTGGAAGCGGAAGAAAAAATGGCGGTAGCCAAGTTCGGAGTTGAGAGTTCGGAGTTCGGAGAAAAACAAAAGGCTTATCGATGGAAACACAGATAAATTCCGAAGCGAATACGATTCCCCGGCTGTTCTGGAAACGGGTCATTCAGTGGTCGGATCGAACGGCCCTGCGGGAAAAGATCAACGGCCTCTGGCGGGAGATCTCCTGGCAGGAATACGGCCTCCAGACCCGAAAGACGGCCCTCGGATTTATGGCCCTGGGTCTTCAACCGGGTGACCGGGTGGCCATTATCAGCGAAAATAACCCGGAATGGCTTTACAGTGATATGGGCACCCTGGCCGCCGGCGGCGTAACCGTTGGGATATACCCCACTGATTCCGCCAATCAGGTGGAATATGTCCTCAACCACAGCGGGGCCGTATTTTATATCGCCGAAGATGAAGAACAATTGGATAAGGTCCTGGAGATTCGCGCTCGAGTTCCTGGGCTTCAAAAAATCATAGTCATGGATATGGAAGGATTACGGCATTTTTCCGATCCTATGGTCATGAGCTTCGACGATTTATTAACGCTGGGAAAAGAATTGGATCAAAAGGATCCCCACCTTTTTATAAAAAGCCTTCAGGGCCCCCAGCCCGAAGACCTGGCCATTCTGATATACACTTCCGGCACTACCGGGCCCCCGAAAGGGGCCATGATTTCCCATCGCAACATTATCCAAACCATGGAAATGCAAAACGAGGTCAATCCCGGGGATGAAAATGACGAAGTCCTTTCCTTCCTGCCCTTGTGTCACATCGCCCAGAGAACAGTCTCCGTATTCAATCCCTTATTAGTCGGGTATAGGATTAATTTTGTCGAGGAAATGGACACCATTCCCGAGAACATGCGCGAAGTTTCGCCCACGGTATTTTTTGCCGTGCCCCGCATCTGGGAAAAATTTTATTCCGGGTTGGTGCTCACCATGAAGGATTCGACGGGCCTGGAAAAATGGGCCTACCGCTGGGCCCTGGGGGTCGGTCAAAAGGTCTCCGATTATCGTCTAAACGGATCCGAACCGCCCTTTCCTCTCCAGGCCCTGTTCAAGCTGGCCGACTGGACGGTGATGAGGAACCTCAAAAAAAGCATCGGACTTAACCGGGCCCGGTATTGTCTTTCCGGAGCGGCTCCGATTTCACCGGACCTGTTGAAATTCTATCACTCCCTGGGCATCGATATCAGGGAGGTTTACGGGCAGACTGAAAATTGCGGCCCTACCTCCATTCATTATGAAAACGATGTCCGCTTCGGCACAGTGGGCAAGCCTCTGCCCCGGGCGGAAATCCGAATAGCCGAGGATGGAGAGATCCTCTTAAAAGGCCCTCATGTCTTTATGGGTTATTTTAATGACCCGGAAAAGACCCGGGAGACGGTCGTTGACGGCTGGTTGCATACCGGTGATGTGGGAAGGATGGATGAGCATGGACACCTGATCATCACCGACCGGAAAAAGGACATCATCATCACCGCCGGCGGAAAGAATATCACCCCTTCGGAAATCGAAAACCAGCTCAAATTCAGTCCCTATATCAATGATGCGGTGGTTATCGGGGACGGACGGAAATTCCTGACTGCCCTGATCATGATTGATGATGAAAACGTCATGAAATTCGCCCAGGACAACCGGGTCCCCTTCACCACTTACGCCAGTCTGACCAAGGCTAAGGAAATTATCGAATTAATTGAAAAGGAGGTGGATGAAGTCAACAAAAAATTCGCCAGGGTGGAAACCATCAAAAAGTTTCGGCTGATCGACATCCAGTTGACCACTGATGACGAAGAGATCACCCCGACCATGAAATTGAAACGGAAGTTCGTCAACGAAAAATTCAAAGACGTTATTAATTCCATGTATTAGGTGCTCACCTGTCAAAGAAGGAAAAGAATTCAAGGGATCAAGGGGTAAAGACCGCAGGCGGACCAGATCAACGAGATGCCTCGAAACCTATTTTCGTACTAAACCCTCATGCACCTGATGGGCGCCACGATACGGTCGGCCTATCGGCTCCCAAAGGGAGCCTCTCCGAAAGCTCGGCGTATCGGCTTCCAAATGGAAGCCTCTTTAGGAGCTCTGCAAAGCCCGGCGGTCCGAGCGGCCCGACCTAAAAAGGAGGCTTCTTAAAAAAAGCCGGGACATGAAAATGTTGTGAGACTGGTGAGTTAGGTCGTCATTCCCGCGAAAGCGGGAATCCAGGTTATTCAATAAGCCTCAAAGACCCTGGATGCCGGGCCGACTCCCAAAGGGAGTCTTTGCTTTAAGTTCGGCGAAGCCGAACGACTCGAGTCCGGCATGACGGAGAACATACAAGCCTTGAGTTTAATATAGGGGTGTTTTTGTATTAAGCAGTCAGGCCACGCCTTTTGTGGCGTGACACCATGAAGTATGAAAATAGGCAAGTTGGACTCGGGACCTATTTTCGAACTAAATCTTCCTAAGATTTTAACCAACAGGAGGGACATTATGAGAAAAGTATTTTTGTTAGGGGTATTGGTTTTTTTATTGGGGTTGGGAATTTCAGGATGGGTTCAGGCTGAAGAAGGGGTGACGGATACCGAAATCGTCATCGGCTCCCATCAGGACTTAAGCGGACCCATCGCCGGCTGGGGAACTCAGGTAAAATTGGGGTTGGAGATGCGGGCCCGGGAGATCAACGAAGCCGGAGGGATTAACGGCCGAAAGATCCGGCTGGTCATCGAAGATAATGCCTATGATCCGAAAAAGGCCATTATGGTGACCAATAAGATGATCACCCGTGACCAGGTCTTTGCCTTTGTCGGGAACATGGGATCCCCTACGGCCGGAGCAACCAAGCCGATCATTTCCGGTAAAAAAATCCCCCAGATGTTTCCACTCACGGCCGCTTCCTTATTTTTCGACCCCTATGATCGCTACAGCTTCGGCGGATGGACTCCCTATTATGATCAGGCCCGTAGCATTGTTAAATATTTTGTGGAAAAAAAGGGCCTCACCAAGTTCGGCCTCCTCTATCAGGATGATGAAATGGGGGACATCATGAAAAAAGGGATGGAGGATCAGTTGGCCGTTCACAAGTTAAAACCCATCGCTGAAGAATCTTATAAACGCGGGGATACGGTTTTCAGCACCCAGATCGCCAAACTCAAAAAGGCCGATGTTCAAGTGGTGGTGCTGGCCACGGTCATCCGTGAAACGGTGGGGGCCTTGAAAGAGATTAAGCAACTGAATTGGAATGTCGAGGCAGTCGGGATGTCTCCGGCCTACATGCATATGGTACTTGACCTGTGCTTAAAGTCCGGATTCTCTCCGAATGGCTTTTATGCCACCGGCCAAACCCCCTATATCTATCCGGACAGCCCTATCGCCTCTATTCGGGCCTTTTGTAAAAAACACAAGGAATGGTTCGGCAAAGATCCTGACATACCCACAATCGCCGGATATACCGGGGTGGACTTTTTTGCCAAGGTGGCGACCAAGGTGGGTAAGAACCTGACCCGGGAAAGATGGATCGATGCCGCTGAGAATTACGGGGTGTATAAAGATGAACATTTTGGCGGTACCGATATCCGTTTCACCCCCACCAATCACCAGGGTTCCTTTAATGCCATCCTGACCCAGGTTCAAAACAATAAATTTGTCAGAATAGCAGATCTCAGTTATAAATAGGTGAAGCGCCGGCTGCCCGGATCTTAGCCGGGTTCGGATTAATTCTATATTCTTAAAAAGTCCGGGGATTCCGCCTAAAATCCCCGGACTTCAAATTTACCAAGAGGTGCTTTGCTGTTTATCGGAACGCCGGTCTGGTCGGGGTCGGGACCTCCCTCCCGGCAACGGAAGGTTTCACCGATTCAATCTAGGCCCTTTTCAGGATGGTAAAAACCGCGTTGGGACCGGCGCCGCTGCTATGGCAAAGGCCGATTTTGGCCCCCGCAACCTGACGCGATCCGGCCGCCTCCCGCAATTGGGTGATAATCTCGGCGATCTGCCGGGCGCCGGTGGCCCCCAGCGGATGTCCGCAGCCGACCAGGCCGCCATCGGTATTGGTGGGAAGCTTGCCATCTATGTCGAAATAGCCTTCCTTCAGCAGACGCGGCGATTCGCCGGGTTGGCAGAAGCCCATGTCCTCGATATCCGTAAGGAAGGCCGGCGCCATGGCCTCATAGACCTGAATGACGTCCATATCCTCCGGACCATAGCCGGAGATTTCCCAGGCCTGTTTCACGCCTTCCTTGACCAGGTTGGTGGTCGCTTTGAACTTCACGCTCCCCTCCCCGTAAATTCCGGTGGTGTGCACGGAAGCCGCCACCTCGATCTTTTTCGTCCGGGCCAGGCCGGATTTGAGCTTATCCCCGCTGCAGAGAATAATGGCTACCGCTCCGTCGACCATGGCGGCGGCATGCATCAGGCGCACCGGCGCGGCCACGACCCGGGATTTTATAACCTCCTCGACGCTCACCTCCCCGCTCTGATACCAGCGGGCATAGGGGTTCAGATTGGCGTTTTTGCGCTCCAGCACCACCACCCGGGCCAGATCCTCTTCCGTGGCCCCGTATTCTTCCATATAGCGAACAACCCCCTGGGCGTAGTTGGCCGGCTGCACGTTGAATCCCAGCGCCAGCTCCCAGGGTTTGAAGGCGGTGCTGGCCAGCAGGCCGCGGCCCATTTTTTCAAAACCTAAAACCGCAACCAGGTCATAAATTTCGGTCGCCACCATCAGATAAGCCATCCGAAAGGCGGCGGGAGAACTGGAGCAGGCCTGCTCCATATTGATGATCGGGATGCCGGTGAGCCCCACCTCGGCGAGCACCTGCCTCGATCTCCTTCCATTCCATCTCCGACTCATCCAGGCAGTTTAAAAGGGCCTGGCTGGCGAAGTCATAGTATTCCTGGTCTTCATAGCGCTGGAAGGGTACTTGGCCGAGCCCCCCGATATAGACCTTTCTCAAGGCTCTTAATTCGCTTATCGATTTCATGGGTGCAGCTCCTCTCTTTCCAATCATGCTAACCTAGTGTCCATCCGGAAATGGCAATGTTCCGGATGGAGCGGTCAGCCATCAGCTTTTAGCCATCAGCAAAATCCTTTATTGTTAAACGTGTTAGCTGAATGCTGATAGCTGACTGCTGATAGCTGACTGCTTAAAGCTTCAGCCGGAAATTTTGAGTTTCCGGATGAGAACTAACCTAGTAAAAGTCAAAAAAGGACTTTTTACCAGGCGGGAAAGGGCTTCCCCTCTCCCGCCACTTGAGGTGAACTCAAGTGGTTCCATCCCGCTGAAGCGGGACCGGGACTTAACCGTCCTCAGCCTGATGATGGACTTTCTATGAGTCCATCATTCCTGGACCGGCCTGAATTTATGGGCCAGGACTTCGTTTCCCTCCTCATCGACCCCGAGCGCTTCAATCACCAGTTCCACGGGCAGGCCGATGCGCAGTTTATTGAAATCACCTCCTGTAAACAGCGCCTGGACCCTGACGTTCGGCAGATTGACCCAGCCGTAGGCGTAGGGGGCCTGGCCCAGGAAGAACTTGGTGGGTTGCTGCATGATGACACTGAAGCTGTGGATTTTACCTCTGCGGTCGAGTTTCACGTCTTTCAGGCCGCGGTGGCCGCAGCGAATGCAGACCCCCTTTTCCCTTTTGGGGAAGAACACCTCTCCGCAGGCAGTACACTCGCTTCCGGTTAATTGGGGCTTCTCCTCCGGAGGGGCCGGGGTGGTCCACAATCCCGGCCGGACCGGCACTTGCTTTTTATCGTTTGATGTCATGTTAAGGATCCTCCTTAGACCTTAAGCACCGGTTTATGGATCTCTGGGAAAGCCACCCTTCCTCGAGGTTGGCCGTTGTCAAAGGGGTGGCCATCTCCTGCGCCGCCATGGATGGTCAAAGTCCTCCTTATTATTGATAGAGCATGCTTTTCTTGGAGGGGAATATAGGGAAGATCGCGGAAGGATGTCAATTAAAAATTGAGACATTAGGCAGCTCAGCCATTTCCGTGCCGATTATCAGCGATAAGTTTTTTGATAATAATTTAAAAAAGCTTCGACGATTTTTTGATCGAAGGCGGTGTTGATCCCTTCTCTCAAATGCCGGATCGCTTCCTCGACCTGCATCGGATCCCGGTAGTGACGCTTGGCGGTCAAGGCTTCAAAAACATCCGCCACCGCGATAATCCTGGCCCCCAAGGGGATCTCCTCCCCTTTCAAACCCTGAGGATACCCGCTCCCGTCTATCTTTTCATGATGGGCCCCGGCCAATAACGGGATTTCCGAATAACTGCCGCTGAAATTCATCTGGTCCAAAATCATCTGGGTCTTTAAGGCGTGAGACCTTATTTCCAAATGCTCTTCCTCCGTCAGCAGGCCGGGTTTTTTAAGGATATCATCCCGCACCCCCAACTTCCCGTAATCGTGGAGCAGACCGGCTATGCCGATGACCTCGCAATAGTCTTCCCCCAACCCCAGTTCCCGGGCGATGCCTACCGAATATTCCGTCACCTTTTCCGAATGACCGGCGGTTAGCGGGTCCCGGGCGTCTATGGATGCGGCCAGGACCCGCAGGATAGAATTAAACTGGCTCTTTTGCTGCTCGATCAGCAGGGCGTTGTTGATGCTGATTCCAATCTGGGGGGCAATCCCCATCAGAATACTGATATCCGTTTGGGTCAACTCCCTCTTCTTCCCGATATTATCGACCACCAGGACCCCCAGGGAGTCTTTCTCGTAAATGATCGGACAGCAGACAAAGGATTTGCTCCCGGTCCTTTTCAGAAATTCCAGACTCTTTTCCGATATGGCCCCTTTGATTTCATCGATATCGCTGACCAGAATCGGTTTCTGCTCCTGAAAGGAAAGGACAAAGACCCCTCGGGATTCCGGTCGATCCAAATGGAAAAAAGTGCTTTTAAGAACCGTCAGCTGCTCCTCGTTGACTCCATATCCGGCGGCATAAGTCAAGCGGGTCTTTTCCGGATTCGCCAGCAGGATCATCCCCCGATCATAATCCAGCCGCATCTCCAGGGCGTGCATAATATTCTTCAAGATGTCATTAATATTCAACTTCTTGCTGATGGCCTGGCCAATCTCATTGATCATCAAGGCATTTTTATAGTTGATATCAATCTGATCGATCTGTTGCTCCGCCGACCTCCGGAAATTATGGATGGTGGTGTTTAACTCGTTCTTTTCCAAGCGGTTGATCACATGGTTTAATAAGATAAAGATCAGCAGAGTGGACAAGATGACGAGGGTATCCCAGGGGAAAAAAGGAATCAAAGCCCCGCCGGCCAGTAACAAAAGAACCGCGGCAATATTCCTGATTCTTTTCCAAAAGGAAGAGGGGGGGGCCTCCCAGGAAATCAGATAGCGGCAGACCCGGCCCCCTTTAAAAACGCATTCCGGATGATCGGTCCGGGATAATTTATAATTAAAAAAATCAAAGATAGCCTGGAACATCCCCAGCCGGTTTTCGCACTGATACGCTTTTTCCTGAATCCCTTCTCGCGGGGTGACCGTGATTTCTACGGTATTGGCGGCCACTTTTCTGGACTGGTAAATCGAGGACCTGGAAAACTTGGAGGTGATATGCCCCAACATGGAATAGGCCATCTGGGGGCCCATCCAGGCCAGCGCATATTGCTTAAACAGGCCTACTCCCTTGGACGAGGCGGCGTATCGCCCCGCTTCACGGGCGATTTCCTGGTTACCGGTCAACTCCGCCAGTTTCTCATGAAACCGGTCATGTTGACTTTGGGTAAACCAATGCCCTTCATCACTGATCTGATAAACCTCTACCCCGGCATATTGTAATAAATCGTGAATACTGACATAAGGGTAATTTTTTTTGGTAAACTCAACATAAGTATTCAGGATCCTGCTGTTATAAAGCGGTGTCTCAACCATGGGATTTCTTTGTTTGTATTCAGGATCCTGCTGTTATAAAGCGGTGTCTCAACCATGGGATTTCTTTGTTTAAAAAACGTTCCAAGCCTTAATTAATCCTCAAAAGGATTAATTAAGGGTAGAAATAAATATTAAAATAGTAACATAAAATTTGAAAAAAAAATCAAAAAAGTTTTTCGAAACCCCTTTCTATCCTTTACGGGTCTCAATTTGGAGCCTATCATAGATTCACCTAAGCCAGCCCGATAGAAAGGGTATCCTCAACCCGGGAGAGTCCTAATTGGATGGGAGGCGACCCTTACCCCGGATCGCTTGAAACGATCTTTTTAATGTGTTAAGTTGAAAAGCAGGGTTAAGAACTTCCCTTATTTTAAGGAGACCCATTGATTAATCAAAATCGATTGCCGGTTCTAACGCTCAAACTATGATCCCATGACAAAAACCAACTGGCTATTTGTTTTTTTTGGATTTCTGGGAGGCATCGGCATCCTGCTTTATGGAATCCAGGTCATGGGCGACGGTCTGCAAAAAATTCTGGGCCGACAGCTTCGAACCCTCTTGGAATCCATCACCAAAAAACCTGTCCTCGGGGTCCTGGCCGGGATTCTGATCACCATCCTTTTCCAGAGCAGCACTGCCACCACGGTTATCCTGGTAGGGCTGACCAATGCCGCGGTGATTACCCTCAGGCAATCCATGCCGGTTATTCTGGGTGCTGATATCGGGACAACCGTTACCGCCCAGTTGATTGCCCTCAAATTAACAGAACTCTCTCTATTGATTGTTGGCCTCGGGGCCCCTATTGCCTTTTTTGCCAAAAAGGACCGTCATCACCGTATTGGTCAGGCCCTGACCGGATTCGGCCTTTTATTCCTGGGCCTTAAAATAATTGGTGATTCCCTGAAGCCTCTTCAGGATTCTCCAGCCTTCACCGAGGTCTTGTTATTCGTCAGCCGATCGCCGTTGCTGGCCATAGCGGCCTCGGCTGCCGTCACCTTTCTGATCCATAGCAGTGCGGCGGTCATGGGGATCATTATGGTCCTGGCCGGCTATGGGCTGATAAGCCTGAATGCCGCCATTTATCTCCTTTTGGGAACCAATGTCGGGACCTCTTTCACCGCCTTGCTGGCCAGCATCGGGTCCCGCCGGGAAGCCCAACGGGTGGCCCTGGCCCATTTATTATCCAAACTCGGCGGTACGATTATCTTCCTCCCTTTTGTCCCCTGGTTCGGTTCTTTCCTGGTCACCTTGACCCATTCGGTGACTTTTCAGGTGGCCAATGCCCATACCCTTTTTAATTTGGGAATGGCGGCGGTCCTCCTCCCTTTCGTCAAACCGGGGGCTCGGTTCTTAGAATGGCTCCTGCCTGATAAAAGACTTCCCGAACTGGAACCCAAGTTTCTCCGGGAAGAGGTCATTACCATGCCCTCGCTGGCCATTGGACTGGCTCAAAAAGAAACCATTCGCATCTCAGCCGGGACCCTGCGGATGATCTGGTACATTAAAAGGGCTTTGGAAACGGGCAATCCCGACTATCTGGAGCGGATAATCTATAAAGAAAAAATCATGGACGCCCTATGCCGGGCCGCTGTGGATTATCTGACCCGGGTCCTTCGTCAGTCCCTGAACCAGGACGAACAGGGATATGCCATGGGACTGATCCGCATTCTCGACAGCCTGGAAAAGATCAACGATATCATGGAACGGGACATCCGGTATCGGATTGAGACCAAGCTTAACCGGGGGGTTCATTTCTCCTCGCTTGGCAAGGAAGAATTGATGACCCTGGTCGAGTCCCTGATCCGGGGTATGCGGATGACCCATAAGGCCCTGGTCAAGAACAATCTCCGTCTGGCTGAAGAGGCGGTCACCTGCCATCCCCGGAATGTGGCCTTGATTCTTGAATTCAGGCAAAACCATATTCACCGCCTGACCGAAGGAATCAAGGAAAGCGAGGAGAGCAGCAATCTTCATCTGGAACTGTTGAACAGCTTCCAGCATTTCAGCGAAATGGTCCGTAATATCGATCTGATTATTTTTGATGAATTGTCCAAAGGCATCCGGCGCCTGGATGAACGACCACCGCAGAATGAACCAATGCCGGACCTCCCGGATGATGAAACCGATGAGGAAAACCGGGAGGAGGAAGAAATCCGCAAGGCATAGAGAAAACCTATCCAACCAACCAATGCTTTCGGTCTTTTTCTATTTGACATTCAGGCCCGGCCTTTGAATAATCATATCCCTACAGCCCACTGCTGGTTGTCGGGAGAGACCTCTCCCTCCTATCCAATTTTTTTGAAACGAGGCTGACATGGAATATTTAGATTGCCAAGGAATGACCTGCCCCAGGCCGGTTATGGAAACCCGAAATTTTCTGGCCGCCCATCCCCAATGTGATGAGATCACTGTTCAAGTGGATAATTTGGCAGCGGCCCAGAATGTGGAACGGTTCCTGGAAAACCAGGGCTTTCAGGTCTCTGTTCAGGGGAATGGTCCCGAATTCAAGGTTTTTGGGCAGCGGCCGGAGAGCGGGGCCTGTGAAATAACCCTGGAGGATCCCGGGGAAAGAGGGCAGAAAACCCTGATCATGGTAACCCAGGCCGGTATGGGCCGGGGGGATGATGGATTGGGGACTTTACTGATGTTGGCTTTTCTCCAGACCCTGAAAGAGATGGGCAGCTCCTTATGGCGTCTGGTCTTTGTCAACGCCGGGGTGAAACTGACCATTGAGGGAGCTGAGACCCTGCCGGTTCTGAAAGAGCTGGAAGGGCAGGGGGTCTCCATCTGGGTCTGCGGGACCTGCCTGAATCATTTCAATCTATTGGAAAAGAAACAATGCGGGGAGACCACCAATATGCTCGACATCGTCACCAGTCTGCAGGTGGCTGATAAGGTAATCACCTTTTGACCGGAATTGATTTTTATTAATTTCCTTCTGATGAATTCATCTTTTCTGAACCCCTTCTCTTCAGGCCTCCTAGCCGCTCCCAAAGCTCTCCGGGTGAATGTTCGAACGGTTGATCCGCGTCGGGTGAGGCCGATGGCTCTTTTCTGCTTGACACCCTGACGCCGAATTGATTATAAAAAAAGCTTGGCCCGATTATCGAATCCACTAGAAAAAAAGCCTTAAAAATACCATACATTTAGAAAGGAACAGATTTATGAAATTCAGAAACGCAGTAATCGTTGATGGAGTGCGATCTCCCTTCTCCTGGGGTGGGCGGGGTATGTTTGAAGCCACCCGGTTGGACGAAGTAGCGGCCAAGGTCGTCCGCGTCTTAATGGAAAGGAACCCCAGGGTCAAACCGACCATGATTGAAGATTTCGGTGTCGGTAATGCCGGAAATACATCGGATTTGGTCCTGCTGGGAGGCATTTCCCGGCTGGCCGGATTGCCGGCGGAAACGACCAACTTTTTTTCCAACCGGCAGTGCGGGTCATCCATGGAGACCATGCAGCGCATTGCCATGTCCATCATGGTCGGGGCCATGGATTGCGGGATTTCCCTGGGGGCGAAAATTTTCGAGAAATCCAAACTCCAGCGCGACATGGCCGAAGATCATTTCAATTATTTCTCCGTACCTATTCCGGATGAAGTCCTGGACGGCCCTCCCTTGCAGCCTATGGTCCAGACCGCACAGAATGTGGTGGATATGTATGACATTTCCAGGGAAGAGCTGGATGCCTTTACGGTCCGGAGTCACCAAAAATTGACCGCCGCCTATGCCGCCGGGATTTACAAAGATGAAGTGATCCCCATGGAAGTTGAAAAACCGGTTTTCAACGACAAGAAGGAGTGGGTCCCCGAGGAAAAGGGGGAAATGGTCCTTTTTGACCGGGATGAATGCATCCGACCGGGATGTAATATGGAGGACCTGGGGAAGATGAACCCGGTGAAAGGGATCATCAGTTTCTGCAATAAACCGCTGCAGATTACGGCCGGAAATTCCTGCCCGACCAACAGCGGGGCCTCGGCTGTTTTGGTCATGGCCGAAGACCTGGCCATAAAGATGGGGCTGACCCCCCTGGCGCGAATCGTTGGAATGGGTGTCGGAGGGGTGAAAGGGCAGATTATGGGCATGGGTCCGGTCCCGGCCACTATTAAAGCCATGAAACATGCCGGTATCACAGCCGACCAGATCGACCGGGTGGAATTCAACGAGGCCTTTGCCTGTCAGGTGGTAGCCTCACTGAAGGAGCTCAAGATCCCGGAAGAGAAAATCAACGTCAACGGCGGTTCCCTGGGGATCGGTCACCCCCTGGGGGCAACCGGCGCCCGGTTGGTCCTGACCGTGGCCAAGGAATTGCGCCGCAGCGGCAAACGTTATGGGCTGGCCACCCAGTGTATCGGGGCCGGTGAAGGGATCAGCACTATCATCGAAGCCATGAATTAGTTTCCATCCGGAAACGGTTCTTTTTTGCCCTGGCTGTGTCAATCTGCGGGATTGTTTGTGCGGCCTACCTTAGTAGGCCTCCGCGCAATCCCTTGATTTCCTTGCCAGGACAAAAAACTCCTCGTTTCCGAATTGGAAACCTTTAATTCTACATTCAGTATTTCCGGATGAGAACGAATTAGGAAACATACGGACAGCCGGGGGTAAAGGCTATTCCCCCGGCTGCCGAAAAATAAGACCCGGGTAAACCTGTTCAGATCAAGGGCTTGAACCGACCTTTCCTTTTATTTATTATCTTCTCCTTGCCCTCAGACCTTTGAAAGTTGCTTAATTTTGTCCAAGGTCAAGAAAGACGAAACTCAGAAGTAAGTTTTCCTGTTCCTTTTCTCTAGAATGAAATCACTTTTAGGCCACTCCGGCATTTTCTTCACTACTGGGAGAGTTCCATGAAAAAGGCGACCAGGGAAACCCAGTTGCGGAAAATATCCGAGGAGATTGAGGCCTGTGTCCAGTGCCGGGAAGGGAAGCTGGGCCGGGCGGTGGCCGGTGAGGGAAGCGCTTATGCTGAAATCGCCTTTATCGGAGAGGCACCGGGCAAAGAAGAGGCCAAGGTCGGCCGGCCTTTCATCGGAAGGTCGGGGAAGTTTCTCCGGTCGATGATCCGGGAGATCGGGCTGGAAGAAAAAGAGGTTTTCATCACCAGCCCGGTTAAATATCTTCCCCGGCGTGGAACCCCGACCAGGGCCGATATCACCCACGGCCGCGGCCACCTTTTCCAGCAGTTGGCGGTTGTTGATCCTAAGATTATCGTTTTAATGGGGAAGATCGCCTCCCGGGCCGTCCTGGACCGGGAGGTTTCCGTCAGCCAGGAACACGGGGAAATTATTAAAGAGGGGGACAAGGCCTATTTAATCACTTTCCATCCGGCGGCGGCCATGCGTTTTCCAAAAATCAGGAAGGAATTTACTGACGATTTCAGGAAGCTGAAAGGGCTCCTAACGAAAAAAAAGCCAAGGTAAAAAAAGACCGTGAACCTATTAGAAAAATTTAAAATTGAAAACCGTGTGGCCATCGTCACCGGCGGCGGCCAGGGAATAGGCAAAGGTATTGCCTCCATCTTCGCCGAAGCCGGGGCCTGCGTCCTTATTTCAGATAAGAGGGAAGATACCGTTCTGGCTGCTGCCCAGGAATTGTGCGATCAGGGCGGAAATGTCCTGGCGACGGTTACCGATGTCCGGGACTCGAGACAGGTAGCCGAGATGGTCAAGACGGCTTTGAAGTCTTTCGGAAAGATTGATATCCTGGTGAATAATGCCGCCGGTAATTTCAAGACCTCCTTTCTGGATCTCAGCGAAAACGGCTGGGATGCGGTGGTGCGGGCCACTTTGAAAAGCGTTTTCCTGTGCAGTAGTGCTGTTTCCAAAATAATGGTTGGGCAAAAATCGGGGAATATTATCAACGTTTCCTCCATGGATGCCTTCCGGGGTTCTGCCAGCGCGGCGGCCTATGGGGCTTCAAAGGCAGGGGTGGTCAGCCTGACCAAGACGCTGGCCTTGGAGCTTTCTCCTTACAACATAAGGGTCAACAGCATAGCTCCCGGTCATATCGACACTCCCGGAACCTCACAATGGAGACCTTCCGAGGTTGAGGAGCAGCTTAAGGGCTGCATCCCCCTGGGGAGATTGGGCCAAGCCGACGACATAGCCACGGTCGCTCTTTTTTTGGCCTCGGACGCTTCAAGCTATATGACCGGAGAGACCATCCTGGTGGATGGCGGCCTGTTGCTGACGCGTCCCTGAAAATCCTCCTCTCCCCAGCAGATCCCGGTTTTTCCCTTGACCCCGTCTTTTTCATTTTTTATACTCTCAAACCAGAAGACAACTTCTTATGAAAATCTCCTATCTTCGTCATTCTTCTTCTATGTTGAA
>JACQYK010000231.1 GCA_016208255.1 Deltaproteobacteria bacterium
AGGAGCCCAGTGCGGTAGTCCCGCACGCTGGGATCTGTGGAGGGGGTCAGGGGCAACCCTGATTCCTACTCCAACCACAGACAAAACTGGACGATAAAGAATTTGCCCGGCCCCAACAAGGACTGGGCCGGGCAAACCCGGTCCATCACCTGGGGGTGAAAGAGGTTTTAATGCCCGGAGGGCCTGACGTTGAGGAGGAAGACAAGTCGTCTTTCTCCTGTCCAGCCTTTGTCAGTGGTAAAAAGAGAAGGTTTTGCATTACCCCCCAAGCACTTAGCTCTTAGCTCTATGCCCTATGCTCTCTGCTGTTACTAAAATGGAAGGTCTTTTTCACGTTCACTCCACATATTCCTCCGACGGCAAGCTAAGTCTGGAAGAGTTGCGGGAAGAGTGCCTTAATAGAAACCTGAAATTTATGGTCGTCACCGATCATGCTGAGGATTTTACTCCCGGAAAAATAAAAAAGTATGTCAACCATTGCCGGGAGATTTCGGATGAGGATTTTTGGGCGATCCCAGGCCTGGAATATGTTATTGACAAAGAACACCAGGTCCATCTCCTTGTCGTGAATCTGGAAGGGTTGCCTTTTGAAAAAGGACCGGAAGCGATTCTCTATGCAGTCCGGGAGGGCAAGGGTAGCCCTCTGGCGGTTGTGGCCCATCTTTCGCGGTGTGATTATTTTATACCTCCGGACTACGAGCAAACGATAGATGGAATTGAGGTCTGGAACGCTGCTTACAACAGCCGGTACCTTCCGGACCACAAGGCAATTGACCTTTTTATAAAATTGAAGAAGAAGAATCCAAGGTTAGTAGGATTCGGTGGACTTGACCTCCATGACCGAACGGGATTTCGGGGGCTGCGGATATGCTTAAAAGACGCTTGCCGGAACCCCAATGATCTTCTTGATCAGTTAAAAGGAGGAAAATTTATTATTTATGGGTCTTATTTTCGTATCTCCTCCATCCCTCGCCTAGGTTCATTCCCGCTCTTTTTATTAATGCTAGGACGGAAAATAGTAAGTCGAGCTGATTCCTGCCGGTGGCGGCTCGTTTCATGGAGAAGAGCCTTATTTTCCTCAATTTTTAATTCTGACTTATAAGAATGAAATTTCTCTTCTGGTTTTCCTTCGGTATCATTGCCTATGCCTATTTTGGATATCCGCTATTCCTGATAATTCTTTCCGGCAACAAAAAGGAAAGAAGAGAGGATGCCGCCGAGACCTTTTTTGAACCGGAAGCTTCTCTAATTATTCCTGTGCATAATGAAGAGAAAGTGATCGAAGAAAAGATCCGTAATGTATTGAACCAGGACTATCCCAAGGTCAGGTTGGAAATTCTGGTCGTTTCCGATGGTTCCACGGATAACACCGGAGAAATTGTCCGGAAATTCCAAAATGAGGGGGTCAAACTTTTCGAACAACCGGAGAGGAAGGGGAAGGCCGGCGCCTTGAACCGTGGACTCCAAGAAGCGCAATACGAAATTCTGATATTTTCAGATGCCTCCATTTTTTTAGAGGAGGATGCCTTGCGGAATCTCCTCTGCCGTTTCTCCGACCATCGGGTCGGCTGTGTGTCAGGGGAGGATACCATCCCCGGGGGAGGCGGGGAAGGGGCTTACGGAAAGTATGAGCTTTATTTAAGAAATCTTGAAAGCCGGGTTAGTTCGATCGTCGGGGCCAGCGGCTGTTTTTATGCTCAGCGTAGGAAGTTGTGCGAACCTTTTCCGGAAGGGATGGCCCCGGATTTTTTTTCGGTGCTAAAGACCGTTGAAAAAGGATATCGAGCGATAACAGCTCCATCGGCTAAAGGGATAATGCGGAGTGTCCCTGACCCTAAGAATGAGTTCGAAAGGAAAGTGCGGACTCTCCTCCGGGGGATAACCACTCTTATGCAATTTAAACACCTCTTGAACCCTTTCCGGTTTGGTCTTTTTTCCATTCAATTGATCAGCCATAAGCTGATTCGCTGGGCGGTTGGTTTTTTTTTAATTCTCCTTTTTCTGAGTAATCTGTTTCTTTTTTCTTCCAAAATGTATTCGGTATTCTTTTTCCTTCAGATTGCCTTTTATTCCTTGGCCGCCATCGGCTGGATGGGTTTCTCCGGCCCATTTTATTTTCGAATCCCGCTCTTTTTTTCCATGGTCAATTTATCCGCTCTTTGGGCCTTGGTAAAATATTTCAAAGGGATTCGTCAGGAAATTTGGGAGCCATCGAAAAGATGATAAAAAGATTATTGCTTGA
Organism: Deltaproteobacteria bacterium; assembly: GCA_016208255.1. GTDB lineage: Bacteria > Desulfobacterota > RBG-13-43-22 > RBG-13-43-22 > RBG-13-43-22 > RBG-13-43-22. The sequence continues at coordinate 2,243 of JACQYK010000231.1, forward strand.
AAGCGAGGAGGCTAGGAGGATTTAATATGGAAGAAGAAAGATGGCTAAAGCTGGAAGTTTGGAAATTGTCGGATGACCTTGCCTACCGTTTTTATCAAGTCACAAAAAATTTCCCTAAAGGAGAGATATACGGTCTCACTTCACAAGTTAGAAGAGCTGCTCTGTCGGTGCCTACAAATATAGTCGAAGGATATTCCAGAAAAGGCGATAAAGAGCTTTCTCGTTTTATAAATATAAGTTTGGGTTCTTTGGCCGAGACAAAATACCTATTGTACTTTTCGCACCGATTAGGGTATTTGAAGGATGAAGATTACGATAATTTGAGAAATAGTTACGACAAGTTAGGGAAACTCCTTTGGAAGTTTTACGAGGCAGTTAGTGGCAAATAAGACTTTGCGGGCGATCAGCTCCAACCTTCCCAGCCTCCCAGCTTCCAGGCTTCATAGCCTCGTAGCTTCCCAGCTTCCCGGCAAAGTGCGAAAACAATGAACGAAACCCCATTCTTTTTCCCAAACAAAAACTACCAACTCTTTGGTGTGCTCCATGAACCGGTTGGGCAAGCCAAAAAGGAAGGCTTTGTATTTTGTTCTCCCTTTGCTGAGGAAAAGCTTTGGACCCATAGGGTCTTCGTCAATTTCGCCCGGGATCTTGCGGACTTAGGATATCCGGTACTGCGTTTCGACTATATGGGAAACGGAGACAGTGATGGAGATTTCGAGGAGTCCTCTGTGGAGACTATGCTGTCCGACATTCATTGTGCGGTTCGAACCCTTCGGGAAGGAGTGCAAGATTGCGAATCCGTGAATCTGCTCGGACTGCGCTTTGGGGCAACCCTGGCCGCCATGGCCGCAGGCCAAGAGGAAACCATCAACAAACTAATTCTCTGGGAACTGATTATCAATGGAATGAGTTACATGCGAGAAATGCTCAGGATCAATTTATCTACCCAGACAGCAGTTTACAAAGAAATTCGCTACAATTCTAAGGCCTTGATTAAGATGATGAAAGAGGGAAAAACCGTAAACGTGGATGGCTATGAAATGTCCTGGCCATTATATGATCAATCAACGAAGATCGACTTGCTGGCCCAGCCGAATCCATACCCGGGAAGGACCCTGCTTGTCCAGGTCAACAGAAAAGAAACTGAAATAAGCGAACCGAATAAGAAACTGCAGATGCAGATTGGAAATTGTGAAGTAGTTCTGGCCGTTGAAGATCCTTTTTGGAAGGAAATCAAATCTTATTACTCTCGGGCGGAAAACCTGTTCCGGATCACCAAGGAATGGCTGGAAAAATGCTGAATTTTTTTTGCCACAGACAAGGCAGACAAAGATTGACGTAAAAATGTACTGATTGAGGACCTATCAATCAGTACCCTGCCAGCCTTTTCGGCAAACAGGTTTTTCATTGCCACCTTCTCCCGGCAATGAAAAAAAATCCCGGTCTCTGTGCCCTCTGTGACTCCGGAGCGCCAGGATAAGCCTGGTGCATCTTGCTGACTGAAAGGAGTCAGTCATGGTAATTGCCCGTTCACCATGTAGCGGCGGACCCCTGGGTGAGGGTAACTGATCGTGGGGAGCGGTCCGGAGACTGGGAACGATTCTGGTCACGAAGGGGTGGATAACCCCGGACTGCGAACGTGTGAGCCTTAGCGCAAGCGAACCTGAATCGGCCTCGTTATGCAAAGTGGGTGTGGCCAACCTTCCAGACAGGGTTAAGCCTGGTAGCTGCGGGGAAGCAACGGGCGAAAGCACCTGCAGGACACCC
>JACQYK010000232.1 GCA_016208255.1 Deltaproteobacteria bacterium
CAGGAAGCCTCCCTTTAGGTCAGCATACGGCATCCGAATGGATGCCGTCTTTCAGTTCGACAAAGTCGAACGGCTGACCTGCCTGTTTCCGGCTTTGGTGAAGGCCTGCCTCTGCAATAGTTATAATATTGGGCCCGGCAAAGAAGCAAATGGCGTTTCTTTTCAGTCATTCCGGTCGGTCGGTTTCACCGACCTCTATTAAGAGACCTCCAAAGGAGGTCGAGCGAAAACCGGAATCCAGGAATAGAAAGCTTTTCTGGACCCCGGCTTTCGCCGGGGTGACGGAGAAGGGGACTGATTCCAATAATATAAACCACATCGACAAAACTTTGTCGATGTACAGTCGCTAAGCGCCTAAATAGTTTCCATCCGGGAACATCATTTCCCGATGAGCACTAAGTAAATATGCCCGACCCCAAAAACCGACCGAGAGTTGGATTAGGCCTTATTATCGTCAACCAGGAAGGAAAGGTCCTGATTGGTAAAAGGACAGGCAGTCACGCCCCTTATTATTCCATTCCAGGAGGTAATCTTGAGTTAGGGGAAACATTCGAGGAGGGCGCGACCAGAGAAATCAAAGAAGAAACCGATCTTGATATTAAAAAACCGGAGGTCCTCGCGGTCACTAATAATTTGGAGACCTATCGCAGCGAGGGATTGCACTATATCTCGATTATTATGCTGGTAAAGGATTTTTCCGGCGAGTTGAAAAACAGGGAACCGGAAAAATGTACCGGGTGGTTATGGGCAGATCCAAAGAACCTGCCCAGGCCGCTCTTCGAGGCCAGTCGCCTGGCCATTACCTGCTATCTTGAAAAAATATTTTACAGGAAATTCGAGTAGATCAGGTAACACGAAAATACGTTAGACGTTAAGCGTAAGGCGTAAGGCGAACCCCTTTTTTCATGTTTCGTGGTGCCTCGGGGCATGAAGGTTTAACAACTTTATACTTCAGGTTTTATTAAGCACCTTTGGCTGAAACTAAAATGATAAGCGATATTCCCTCCGGCCTTTACCTTCATGTCCCCTTTTGCCGGAGCAAATGCCCTTACTGCGATTTTTATTCTCATACGGATCATTCACTGATACCGCGCTGGTTGAATGCCCTCGGAAAGGAAATCGGATTTTATCAAGACTCATTTCCCGTCATGGATACCCTCTACCTGGGAGGGGGTAGCCCCTCAGGGCTTTCCGAATCGCAAATCGAGAGCCTTTTGGACCTCATCCGGGAACGGCTTTATTTGAATACTGATTCGGAGATTACCATTGAGGCCAACCCCAATGATTTGAATCCCTCGAAATTAAAAACGTACCTCGATTTAGGTATCAATCGGATCAGTCTGGGGGTTCAATCCTTTGATTCCCAGGAGCTGCTGTTTCTGCGAAGGCGCCATACAACCGAAGACGCCCTCAAAGCCCTGGAAGGGATTCGGGAAGCCGGCTTCACCAATCTTGGGATTGACCTGATATATGGCCTTCCGGGGCAAACGAAAGAACCATGGCTGGCCACCCTGGATAAAGCCTTAACCTTCCACCCCGAACACCTTTCCTGTTACCAATTGACCATCGCCGAAGGGACCCTGTTTTGGAGCTTGAAAGAAAAGGGGCGCCTTCAGCCGATCCGTGAAGCCGAAGAAGAAACCTTTTTCCTGGCCACCACCCGGTTTCTCGAAGAGCACGGCTATCTCCATTACGAGATTTCCAATTTTTCCCGGGAAGAAAAATTTTTTTCCAGGCATAATCAAAAATACTGGCAGCGCAAGCCCTGCCTGGGTTTGGGCCCTTCGGCCCATTCCTTTCAGGGAAACCGCCGCTGGTGGAATGTCCGCTCTCTCAACCGATACTGCCGGGCCCTGGAGGCAGATAAACTCCCCCTGGAGGAGCAGGAAGAATTAACGGAAGAGCAGGTCCGATTGGAATTAATCAGCCTGGGTTTAAGAACCCGGGCCGGGTTGGATCTTACTCAGTTAGGGGCAAAACTGCCGCTGGAAAAAATTCTACCCAAATTGATCGAAAACGGATGGGCGTCGATATCGGGCAATCACCTGGTCCCGACCGTGAAGGGCTTTCTGGTGGCGGACCGGCTGCCTCTTTTTTTTGAATGAAAATGTTTTAGGCCGATCTAAAAAAAATGTAACACTTTAGCATAATGAAAAAAGAATTATCAGACAGGATCAACAGGATTAACAGGTTTTTGCTCAGGCTCCGGAAGACCCTGAGCAAATTCAATCAGCTTCCAGCGGAAGCTGATGACCCTGTCCGTCAGGCGATTCGGTTTGTGCCTTTCTTCCGGAAAGGCACAAAAATCAAAGTAATCCTGTAAATCCTGTCTAAAATAGTATTTGAATTTCAAAAAGCTAACCAGATACAATAAAGTTTGTTTTAATTATGGACGAACACACCCCAATTGAATATCCCATTAACGGCATCCTGGACCTCCACTCTTTTCGACCCAACGAGATCAAGGACCTTATTCCCGAATATCTATCGGCCTGCCGTGAGCGTGGGATTTTCCAGATCCGCATTATCCACGGGAAAGGCAGCGGGACCTTGAGACGAACCGTCCTGGCTATACTCCAACGAAGCCCGGAAGTAAGCTCTTTTCAATCAGCTGGTGAAGAGGCGGGAGGTTGGGGGGCGACTCTGGTAACCTTGAAAACACTGAGTCGTTAAAATTATCCGGCCTCTCCCTGATTTGAAGGACCGGTTCACGATCAAGGCCGGACATAAAAAAGGCCGTCTCCCCGGCCGGGAGGCGGCCTTGAATAGAAGATCAGTTTTCCTGGGCTGGAGCGTATAGCTTCTCTTTAACCCCGGCTATGGACCCAAAATCCCTAAACCTCAAGCGATGCTATTTTTCTCCCTAACGGATGATGATGGGAGGGAAAAAAATATGGATACCCGGCGGAGGTGGTGGCGGCTCCACAATGATTGGAGGCGGCGCATAAACGGGGCGCCGGTCATAATGATGCCGGTATACCCTTCTTCGGTAATAATCATCCCGGGCCCGTCGTTCATACCGGTCCCGATCCCGGCGTTCATACCGGCCCCGATCCCGGGGATCGTGACGCCTAAAATCTTCCCCAAAGGCCGGCAGGACCGATAATCCCCCGGCCAGGGAAGCCAATAACAGTCCCATTATGATCTTCCCGGCAATGGACCTCATTCTTTCGTCCAGTATCTTGATTATTTTCATAGCAGCTCTCCTCCTCTTGGAAATAATTCCCGATGACCGTTTAAGTTATCCTTTAAAGATTGCGGTTTGGGAAATTATTTTCTTTTGTGTTTGCCATGTCGTCCCATTTTGAATAAAACATCGGCATTTTTCTTTTGTTCATTCGACATGCTGTTATAGAGGGCTTCAAAGGCCGGAATGTACTTCTTCAACCCTTCCACCTGGGCTTGGGCAAACTGGCTGTATGACTTGAGATCTTCAACGGCATTCATTTCCTTGGATTTATCAGCCCGGGCCTTGGCCAGGTCCTCCAGGGTCTTGGCATTGTCCCTCATTACCTGGGTCAGGGCCTTCCATAAGCCCTGTTGCTCCGGAGTAATCTTGAGGGCGGTTTCAAGGTCTTTAATGCGGGCCTCGGTCCGTTCCACAGGTGAGCGGCGGACCTTGGTTGAGGAACCCGGGTCGGCCGAAGACGCTATTGAAAGATTGGCCCCGGTATAAAAGATGGCCGCCAGGAATAGCGCCATCACGGCCATGTGTATTGCCGGACGAGAAACCCGATTAGCTTTTTTTTTCATGATCATTCCTCCTTACTAAGAGTAATTTTGGGTACCAAAAAATGGATGCTGCAATTTTGGACTTTTTTAATAAGTCAGACCCGGCCTGCTTAATAAAGTTAAATGGGACGATTCCTGAAAGAGGAGCCCCTTACTTCAATTATATTCGGTTTCTATCTCCCGGGACCGTCGTGCCCACGGGGGCCCCGATCACGGCCCCGAGGGCCGCGATCACGGTCAAGGGGACCTCGATCAGGTCTACCGGGACGTCTCCAGCCGTGGTCGTTCCTCCAACGACCGTCTCTCCAATGCCGGTTCAGGTCAGGATGAGGAATGGGACGATGATCCCAGGGGTGTCCACGCCAGACACGGTTTCTATAGTGGTCCCTCCAGTCGTGGGGGATCCCGCCATACCAGGATGGGTGACCGCGATAGTAAGCCCATCCATGGTCATGGAATCTTGAACGATACCAACGATTATCCCAATGTCTCCACCACCAGCCCGCCCGGAAAAAGATTTCTTCTTCGATATCAGGGACGGCATAGACATCCGTTCCCGGCAATACCACGACAGGAGGCGGAGCAATAAATGGAATCGGTGGAGGTAAAGGAACGTTTATATGAACGTCAACCCCGGCCATGGAGATAACAGGGGAGAAAATGATCACCCCCAAAAGAATGGCACTCCCCAAAAGCTTTTTCATTTTTTTATCCTCCTTATCCAAGGAAAAGATCTGTTGCTATTTTTCTTTGACTCACACCCCTTGGTCAAAGTTAAAATTAGTTTGCCTCTCTCAACCAGCCCCTGGCCTAATCTTAAGACTACTTAGGATCATTTAAGAAAGAAATAAGGTTGATACTGTATTTCGAAGAGGAAAAGATTGTATATTAAACCCCATTACTTGGCAATGAAAAGGTCTATTTATCTCAGACCCGGGCCGTATCCTTCAGGGCTTGAACCGTTTCCCAGGAAAAAGGAGTCAGGCAGGGGAGCAGGGAGTTGTTGTGAAAGAGGGGGTCTTCCAGCAGCGGGAAGCGAGAGGACCGGCAGGCTTCCTCCCAGAGGGCCGTTTGGGGCAGGGGGGAATATTCGGCCAGTCTGGGGCGGAGGCCCAGGGTCTTGACCTCCCGGATGGTCTGTTCGATTTCCGGAAGGGTCTGTCCCGGGAGTCCGATCAGCAGATAGGCCTCTATTTGATTTTTCTCAAAGCCGGCTTTTCTTAGGGAACTGACGGCCCGATAAAAATCCTCCTGACCCATCTTCCCGCCCCAGGACTTTTGCCTTTCCCAATTGGTTGTCTCCAGGCCCAGACGCAAGGTTTTGAAACCGGCCTTATAAAGCAATTGGGCCCTTTCCAGGTTTATTTCCCGCACATGAAGGGCATTGGGGGTGTGAAAACGGAGGGGCCGGTTTTGCCGCAACAGGGCCTCCAGTACTGGTCCCAGATGATTTTCAAAACTGATCAATAAAGCGTCATCATAAAAAGCAAAATCTAAAATCCCTTTTGATCGGTGCCAGTAGGTAATTTCGTTGACCACCCCTTCAACCGACCGTCGTCGAAACCCGGGCTGGAGGATTTTCGAGGCACAATAGGGGCAGGAAAAAGGGCAACCCCGGGAAGTCATCAGGCAGACATAATCCAGACAGGGATACAAATCAAAGGCCGGCAGAGGATAACCATCCAGGTCGGCAGGATCCGGCGGGTGCCGGGATGTCTGACCGGTAATAGAGTCCAACAACTTTAAAATTGCCCCTTCCCCCGGTCCGGTGATAAGATAGTTCGGATTTACCGTCTTTTGGGCATGATCGGGCATCAAGGTGGCGTAGATACCGCCCAGGATGATCGGGGTTTCCGGGAAAACCGATCGAACCAGTTCCACGGTCTCGATAACTCCCCCATACCAATAGGTCATGGAAGAAGTCATCAAAACCGCTTGGGGTGGGGGGAGATCTTTCAAAGCTTGAAGAAAAACAGCCGGAGGGACCCCATATCGATAGTAATATTTCGGAATTTCCAGCAAGGCCGGCGGCTTGGCCAGACGCTGACGGAAATATTTGCCGGTGCCGAAGATTTTGCGGGGCGGCAAAGAATCCGGTGGCTCCGTTCCTTTAAAATGGACATCCAGACAGTCCAGGAGATGGACCTGATACTCATTGGCCCGCAGGGCCCCCGCCAGATAGAGCAATCCCAAGGGTTTGGCCCAGAGGTCAAAAGCGGTGAAGTCCCAAATATAGGGATTGATCAGAAGAATGTGAGGGGTTGATGACATAAAAGTTCAAGGTTCAAAGTTCAAAGTCCAAAATGCAAAATGCAAAGTTCAAAATCCTGGGTTCACAGTTCAAAGTAGTCAGGTAAAAAATTAAACTCTGCCATCTGAAATTTTGCATTTTACATTTTGCAATTTGACTTTTGACTTCTCTTTTTATACCTAAGCCATGGAATCAGATCAAATAAAAAAATTTCGTCAGTGGCTGGTCGCTCAACCGGAGTTCCGACAGCTTTTGACCATATCGCGGGAAGTCGAAGCGGAGATTTTTCTGATCGGGGGATTAGTGCGGGACCGGCTGCTGGAGAAGGATACTCAGGATGTGGATATCACCCTGTCCCGGGAATCCTTGAGAGTGGCCCGAATTTTTGCCGACCGGACAGGCGGTTCTTTTGTCTTGCTGCGAACCGAAGGGGAATTGGGCCGTGTGGTCCTCCGGGGCCGGACTTTCGATTTCGCCAAATTCCGGGGTCCGGATCTGGAAGCAGATCTGAGAGGTCGGGATTTTACGGTTAATGCCATCGCTCTTTCTCTGGCTCAAGCTTTTAGGGAAAGGGAATGGGTTCCCTATGATCCTTTAAATGGAATACAGGACTTGCGGAACAGGGTATTGCGGATGGCCGCGGCGGACTGTTTTGAAAAAGATCCTTTGCGTATGCTCAGGGCCTTCCGTTTCTCGGCTCAGCTGGGTCTGACTATTGATCCCCTGACCGGGCGTGTTATTGAAAAATACGCTTCCAGCCTGACCCAAAGCGCCCCGGAACGCATTCATTATGAGTGGCAATTGTTGCTTTCTCAGCCAGCCAGTTTTTTATCTTTACAAGCCCTGGAACGTTCCGGCCTGTTAAAAGTCCTTTTACCGGAAATGGAAGGGTTAAAAGGCATCGAACAGGACCGGTATCACCACCTCGATGTTTACCAGCATAGTCTGTTGACTTATCACTGTCTGGAAGATCTGATTCAAAAGGTCATCCTCCTGCCGGAAGACCTGGAAAGGGAGACGGCCTCTTTTCTGAAAGAAGACATTAAAACAGCCTGGTTAAAATGGGCGGCCTTGCTTCACGACCTCGGAAAAGCAGTAACCGGCGTTCAAAAGAAAGGGCATAAGACTTTTTATGGTCATGCCGGATCCTCTCAGAATCTATTTGGCCCGATAGCGGATCGCTATCGGGTCAGTACGCGTGAAAAAATTTTTATCGAGCGGATGATCGGCTGGCACATGAGGCCCCTGGTCCTGGTTCAAGAACTCATACGCAAGACCCTGACCCGTCGGGCCCTGATCCATTTGGTCAGAGAGATTGGGGACGAGTTAAACGGGATATTTTTGTTGACTCTGGCCGACTCCCTGGCGGCCCAGGGTAAAGAAAAACCAAAAGATCTGGAAGACCGGTTAAAAGAATTATGGCGCAGAGCCCTTTTCACCAGGGATGAAATCATCCGTCCTTTGGAAATAATCCCACCCCTGGTTTCCGGAAATGACCTGATTGCGCTGGGAATGAAGCCGGGCCCTGTTTTCAAGACCGTGCTCTCAGAAATTCAGGAGGAACAGCTGGAAGGGAGAATTTCAGAACGTGAGCAGGCCCTGGAGTGGGTTAAAAGGAGATTGGACCTCGGATAACGGAAGCCTGTTACCTTATAACGGATATCAGATCCCCGACTTCGAACACCGTGATTCGTTGAATTCCAAAATCCGCAATCGAAAACCTAGGGTATAGGTGGGGTATAATTAGGGTCGACCAGGTAGCCGATGGTGACGATTAAGACAAAAATGATCCAAAAGACCATGGAAATGATCATCCAGTCCTGGGAGGTATCGGGCTTGGTTGTTTTTTCTTCGATTTCCATGGTTAAAAAAATAGGATATTTTAGTCCTACTGTCAAGCGAATCTTAGCTTTTATTCGGAATTGACAAATAGGAGATAGAAGATATAGTCTCAACATGAAATTCAATATAGAGGAGGATTGTTTATGGAGATAAAGAAAATCGGGGTGGTCGGTGCCGGTACCATGGGGAATGGAATCGCCCAGTTAGCGGCCCAGATCGGATGTTCGGTGGTGATGCGCGATGTGGAGGAACGGTTTTTGGATAAGGGCTTTAAAAGCATCACCGGATTTTTGGGCAAGAGTGTTGAAAAAGGCAAGATGACTGAAGACCAGAAAAAGGAAATCCTGGGCCGGATCAAAGGAACCATCGCTATGGCCGACCTCAAAAATGTGGATTTTGTGATCGAGGCGGTTCTGGAAGACCTCAACTTAAAGAAAGCGGTTTTTAAAGAATTGGACGATATTTGCCGACCGGAGGTCATTCTGGCCACCAACACCTCTTCCATGTCGATTACCGAGATCGCCGTAGCCACCCGGCGGCCGGACCAGGTGGTGGGTATGCATTTTTTCAATCCGGTTCCTTTGATGAGACTGGTAGAGATCATCCGGGCCTATCAAACCAGCGATGAAACCGTTCAAGTCACGACCGAATTGGCCAAAAAAATGGGCAAGGAAACGATCGAGGTCAAAAAAGATACACCGGGGTTCGTGGTCAACCGGGTTATGATCCCCCATTTTATCGAGGCCGTCAAAATCGTTGAGGAAGGTATTGCCACACCGGAAGACGTCGATAAAGCCGTCAAACTGGGGCTCAACTACCCCATGGGCCCTTTCGAACTGATGGACCTGACCGGTCTGGATATTGCCAAGGATGTGGCCGATTATTTCTACAGTGAATTGAATAAAGAAAACAAATGGTCTGCTCCTACTCTTATGAGATCGATGATTCGAGCCGGAAAATTGGGGAGAAACACAGGGGCAGGCTGGTATAAATATTAAAAAAACGTGTCCGTGTCGCGTGTCACGTGTCCACCCCCCCTCCTTTCCTCCCCCAG
>JACQYK010000245.1 GCA_016208255.1 Deltaproteobacteria bacterium
GTAATCCAGTAAATCCTGTCGGATAAAAAAATTGGATTTTCAAAAAGCTAAATTGATACGATAAAACAAATTTTAAATTTTTACATCCATGGCCCATTTTGACTAGCCATTTGAAGAAAGATCAAGGTTTTCACAAACAGAAAACAGGAAAGAGAGATGGCAATGGGAAAGGGAACTGAATTCGGCGGCATCACTGGACGAACTTACAAAGAATCGAAATCTTTTTGGCCGGAACCGGTAACAGCACCGGCGGGAAGTCCCAATATAGTTTTCATTATTCTGGACGACGTTGGCTTCTCACAACTCGGGTGTTACGGTTCCGAAATCCAAACCCCGAACATGGACCGCCTGGCCGCCAACGGCCTGCTCTTCAACAATTTTCACACCACCGCCCTTTGTTCACCGACCAGGGCCTGCCTCTTGACCGGCCGCAACCATCATTCGGTCGGGACCGGTATTATTACCAATTTGGCCACGGGATATCCCGGATACAACGGGCGGATGCCGCGGGAAGCGGCCACCATCGCCCAGGTGCTCAAGGAGAACGGCTATAATACTTTTGCCACGGGCAAGTGGCATAATACGCCGGATGAGGAGTTAACCGCCGCCGGACCTTATGACCGCTGGCCGCTGGGTATGGGCTTTGAACGTTTCTACGGATTCCTGGCCGGTGAAACAAATCAATGGAACCCGGAACTGGTCTATGACAATCACCGGATCGAAACACCCGACCACCCCGGTTATCATGTATCCGAGGACATTGTCGACAAGTCCATGGAATTTATCCTCGACCAGAAACAGGCCAAACCCGCCAAGCCCTTTTTCCTCTGGATGGCCTTTGGGGCCGGCCATGCCCCCCATCACGCCCCCAGGGAATTCATCAATAAATATAAGGGAAAATTTGACAAAGGCTGGGACAAGGTCCGTGAGGAGGTCTTAATCCGGCAGAAGGCCCTGGGTATTGTTCCCCATAACACGGATCTGGCGCCGAGCAATCCCCGGGTTCAACCCTGGGACCAACTGTCCGACAATGAAAAGAAGTTGTTCGCCCGTATGCAGGAAGTCTATGCCGGTTTTCTGGATCATACGGACGGCCAGATCGGCCGTTTCCTGGATTTTCTGGAAAAGATCGGTGAATTGGATAATACCCTGATCATGCTTATTTCGGACAACGGGGCCAGCCGGGAAGGCGGCCCTTACGGAACGGTCAACGAACTCCGTTTTTTCAACGCCGTCAAGGAATCCCTGGAAGCCAACCTGAAGATGATCGATGAACTGGGCGGCCCTCTGACCTACAACCATTACCCGCGCGGATGGGCCCAGGCGGGAAACAGCCCCTTGAAACGTTTTAAGCAAAACACGCATGACGGTGGAATTCGCGACACTCTCTTGGTCCACTGGCCGAAGGGCATCAGGGGCAAAGGCCAAATCCGTCAGCAATATCATCACGTCATAGATCTGGTTCCCACGGTTTATGAAATCATCGGGATCGATCCTCCCGAGATGTTCAATGGCCTGCCCCAAAAACCCATTGAAGGGGTCAGCCTGGCCTACTCCTTTAATGACGGCGGTTCACCCTCCCGGAAAGAAGTCCAATACTATGAAATGTTCGGCCATCGAGGTCTTTGGCATAATGGTTGGAAAGCGGTTACCTATCATGATTTGAGTTCCAACGGAAATTTCGACAACGATCGTTGGGAGTTGTATCATACTGATGAGGATTTTTCTGAATGCCATGATCTGGCCGGGCAATATCCGGAAAAAGTGGCGGAGATGGTCGATCTTTGGTGGCGCGAGGCGGAAAAATATCAGGTCCTGCCCCTCGATGACCGCACCAACGAACGCTTCTATGTTGACAAACCCCCGCGAGATAAAGACCGAAAAGTCTATACCTTCTATCCCGGCACCGTCAGAATGCCAGGCAGTGCCGCCCCGCCGATTCGTAACCGGTCCCACACCATCCGGGCTTTCGTGGATATCCCGCAAGAAAGGGCTGAAGGCGTTCTCATCGCCCACGGCGGCCGCTTTGCCGGTTATGCCTTCTATATTAAAGACAACCGGTTGGTTTATGACCATAACTATTTAGGGATCGAGCATTATCTAATCCGCTCCGTTAAAGAAGTGCAGGCGGGACCTTCTGTATTGGCCTACCAGTTTGAAAAAACAGGTGAACATCAGGGGATCGGCCGGTTGTTCATCAATGGAGAAAAGGTAGGTGAGCGCATTATCCCTCGGACCATACCGGTGTCCTACGGCCCTGAAGGATTGGATATCGGGAAGGATTCTTTAACCCCGGTCAGTGAGAGTTATACCAGCCCCTTCAAATTTACCGGGGTCCTGAAAAGGGTGGAGGTAACCGTAAACGGACATCCCCACCTGGATCCGAAGGAGGATTTTCAGGCGGCCATGGGGGAACAATGAATCAAGAGCGGTTTACTTCTCAGAGGCTAATTGTTTGATGGCCAGAACAATTTGATCCCGCAAGATTTTCATGTAATTAAGGTATTCCTGAGACATTTCCTGTAATCCGTCCTGAAAGCCTTCCAGGGAAATCAGACCGATATTTTTGTTTTTGATGGAAATCGGTAACAGGATCATATAAAAAGAGGAACGAACATTTTTTCGGTACCAATCCGGGACGAACTTCTTAATTTGCTTGGAATAAATATCCTGGATGATAAGGTCGTCGTTTCTTGAAACAGACAGGTTGAAGATATCACTGGATCTTTCTAGTTCAATGATAAACCACTTCTTGACCGTTTCAATTTTGTCTCCGAACCCGAATCGTATTTTCATGATCGGCTCTACCGTATCTTTAACAAAAAAAAGGGTCCTTTCAATCTTGATTTTTTTCATGCCCCGATGAATCGTTTCCAGGGCTATGGTAATAATATCATTCAGAACGAAAGGTCGAAGCATGGAAGTATTGATTTCCTGGATTCCCTTCGAAAAAATAGATACACTATCTTCCCGGTCTTCTTTTTTAAAAAAAGCATCCACAGGTTTAAGGGCTTCTGTTTTGAATTCCAGGATCTCGGCGTCCGAGGTGGTGGGACCTTCCTGACCCGCCCAGTCTTCCAATTGTTTGTTAAAAGGGATTTCCCTCAAATCCAGATTCAAATCTTCGGCGAGTTGATTGAGGTCCTGAGAGGTGGCGGCTATCAGGCTATCCAATTTCCCTTCCTTGACCGTGATATGGTTTTTGTAACCCTCAATCAGTTTACCTATTTTGTCTGTCTTTTCATCTTTTTGGAGGTCCATTCCCAAGGTATTGGATATTTCCGTAGAAAGGGTGGCAACCATACTCAGTTTCTCGGTTTCCTGCGGATCGGGGACAAGCTCAGACCGACTGATATTACGCATGCTCCGAACAATCTTCTTAGGGAAGTTCCATTCCCTGGCAATGGTCATCCCTAATTCTTCATAGGAAATTCCAAGAATTTGGGATGCGGCTATGTCTTCCGTCATATCTTCCCCGGCGCTTAATCTTCTGACCTCGGCGATTTTCTCGGGCAGGGAAAAAGCCACCAATATTTTTCCCAGGGGATGGAGGAGGGAACAGATAAAAGCTTCTTCCTCTTCTACGAAGTTTAGATCGTGGATGATTTTCTGGGCAAAAATCCCACCGCAAAAGGCTTGACTGATCGTGTTGAGGATTTCTCGATTAGAACTGTTTTTTTGGAAATGATCAAAAATTTTCAGGGCCAGGGCAATATTTTTTATATATTCTATTCCGAGAAGAAAAATAGCCCGGGAGATGGTGGTTACCTCACCAACTTGCAGATAATGAACACTGTTCACTACCTTCAGTAGTTTGGTGGTCAGACCATAATCTTTCAGGATGGCATTGGCAATTTCGGTAACGTTCCGATTTTCAATTTCCTTCAGGGCGTTAAAAAATCCTATGGTTTCGGCCAAGCCGGGCAGATCGCTGCTCCGACGTATCTTATCTAAAACTTCATCCTTCCGATTGAGATTTTGTATTACCATTCACCACCTAACCCGGATAAGCCGGAACCAAATTTAGTAACATTTAAGTTTTTTAAAAATATTATTTGCCGCCGACCCACGCAGACCACCTCAAACTTTTCCCGGCGGACTACTGCCGGGGAAAAACCTGCCTGCCCGAAGGGCAGACAGGGATCTGATTGACAAGTCTTCAATCAGATCAACTTCTTTTGTCTGTTTTTTGTCTGTTTTTCTGCGGCAAAAAAGTTTTTTCCCCTAAAGCTAAGCGGATACCATACGGCGCCAAATGAAGCATTATACAATGCATGGGGTCACCAAAGTCAAGGAGAACCTATATCAAAATTGGAGGGGGAATAACTTTATTTTCCTCCTTGACGGGGTCTTTTTCGTTCCTTATACTCTTTGAATCCTGATTAGACAGGATTTACAGGATTCCATTAATTTTTGTGCCTTTCCGCCTGCGGGCAGACAGGGAAAGGCACAAACTGAATCGTCCTCCGGATATCCTTAATTTTCGCTGAAAGCGGATCGAGGTTGCTCAGGGTCGTCCGGAGCCTGAGCAAAGACCATGTAAATCCTGTTAATCCTGTCCGATATTTTATTTTCAAAAGAGTTACGAATTATTCTAAATTAGTTCCGGCTTGTCCGGGCTAGGAGACCCGATGGCAAAAAATATCGTTGAACAGCTTGATCCTATCTTCAAACCAAAATCAATCGCGATTATAGGGGCTAGCAATAATCCGGCCAAGTGGGGAGGCCGGATCGTCAGCCAGGTCCTGGCCTCCGATTATCGGGGAAGGATCTACCCCGTCAATCCCACCGAAACAAATATTTCAGGCCTGACAGCCTATCCCGACGTCCTGGAAATCCCTGATTCGGTCGACCTGGCCATCTTTACCGTAAGGGCCGCGCAGATGCCCGGGGTTATGCAAAAATGCGTAAAAAAGGGGATCAAGGGCGGCGTTATTATTTCGGCCGATTTTGCCGAAACCGGAGAGGAAGGAAAGACCCTGGAAGAAGAGACCACCCGGATCGCCCGTTCCGGAGGACTTCGATTTGTCGGTCCCAACGGGAACGGCATCTGGACTTCGGCGGTCGGCCTGAACGCCTGGTCGATGCCCCAGCCGATACCGGGCTCTCTGGGATTTATCAGCCAAAGCGGCACCTTTGGAGGACTGGCCACCATGGCCGCTACTTTAAAAGGGTTCGGCCTGAGTAAATTCGTCAGCATCGGCAACCAGGCGGATCTTACCATTGCCGACTATCTCGATTATCTGGTGCAGGATGAGGACACCAGAGTGATTGCCGTCTATGTGGAAGGGATGAAGGAAGGCCGGAGATTCTTTGAATCGGCCATGAAGGCCACAAGAATAAAGCCGGTTCTGATCTTTAAAGGAGGCTCTACCAGACTGGGGGCCAGGGCCACCCTCTCCCATACGGCCTCCATAGCCGGTGATGATGAAATTTTCGATGCCGTATGCAAACAAACCGGGGTCATCCGGGTTGCGGAAATCGAGCACCTGTTTGTTATGGCCGAAGCCCTGATCTCCCAGCCCCTGCCCCGGGGCAGAAGAATAGCCATCATCGGCAGCGGCGGACAGGGCGTGGCCCTCATGGACGCCCTGGCCTCTTTGGGAATGGAAGCTCCCGAATTCAGCGAGGAAGACAAATTAAAAATCAGGAAACTCCTGCCGCCGCACGCGCCGACCCCTAAAAATCCGGTCGATTTCGCTGCCGGAGGTTCGGAAACGATGGAGGAGGTTCGCATGGCGGAAATGCTGGCCTCTTTCGAATATATCGACGGGGTCATCACCAATGTGCCGACCGACAGGAATTACAGCTTCCCGTCCTATTTTGAGCAGAAAAAGGCATTGATGACCGGCTTTGATTTATTCTGTCAAATCCCCAGGAAGTACCATAAACCGGTTATCACCCAAAGATGGTTTGTTTCGGAAGCGGTGTCTGAAATATTAAAAATCGCCAGGATACCGATGTATAACAGTCCCAGCGAATGTGCCCGGGCCATGTACGGTCTGGTGCAGTATTCTAAAATTAAAAATAGAACCTGATCAAAAACCAGGTGAGAATAAAATTACAATTGAGATTTCTTACCATATAAAAACCTTAGCATTTTAATCACCTTACTTCAATAACTTAGCAAAGAAAGGAAAATTAAAATGGCAATCATGCCGGAAGAATTGCCAGGGGAAATAAATGAAGAGATCCTGGACCCTGAATTACCCATCTGTGATCCCCATCATCATTTGTGGGAATATCCCGAATACCTATCCCGTCCCGGAAGCCGCTATTTGCTTGAGGATCTCCTGGAGGATATAAAAAGCGGCCATAATATCACTCAGACAGTGTTTGTCGAGTGTATGTCTAAGTATAGACAGGATGGCCCCCAGGAGATGAAGCCGGTGGGTGAAACGGAATTTGTTCAGGGCATAGCCGCTCAGAGTGCCAGCGGACTTTATGGGCCAACAAGGGTCGCCGCAGGCATCGTGGCTTATGCCGACCTCACCCTCGGTTCCGGCGTGGCCAAGTTGCTTGAGGCCCATTTGGAAGCCGGTAAAAACCGATTTCGAGGAATTCGACATTCAGTTTCCTGGGATCCAAGTGACAGCATTCCTGCCTACATGAACCCGCCTTCGGGGTTGTTATTGGATTCCAAGTTTCGCGAAGGATTTCGATTTTTGCAACGATATGGCCTCAGTTTTGATGCCTGGCTTTACCATCCTCAGATGCCCGAGTTGGTAGATCTGGCCAGAATTTTTCCGGAAACCCAGATCATTTTGGACCATATTGGAGGGGTAATCGGTATAGGTCCCTACTCTGGGAAACGGGAAGAAGTATTTCAACAGTGGAAGAAAGGGATCTCTGACCTTTCGGCTTGTCCCAATGTAGTGGTGAAACTTGGTGGCCTGGGGATGCCGTTAAGCGGCTTCGGTTGGACTGAGCGCAAAATTCACCCTAACCCGACTGAGTTAGCCGAATCTATGTCCCCGTATTATCATTGGTGCATTGAGCAGTTCGGAGTGAATCGGTGTATGTTTGAGAGCAACTTTCCGGTCGATAAGGTATCCTATTCCTATGGTGCAATGTGGAATGCTTTTAAAAGGATCTGTCGGAATTTTTCTGCCGAGGAAAAAGCGGCTCTATTCCATGATACTGCTATAAGGGTCTATCGTCTTCCCAGCAAACCTTAAATGGCGGTTCGCTAATTACTTGAGGCCTGTACCAAGTTATAAAAATCAGTCCCTTTTACCATCAACATAGTACGACAGTTAAGACACTGCTTTGCTCATTTATCAGGTAAATACAATCAAAATATAAAGACCACCGGGAAACCATGAAATTCATCAGTGAAACACTTGGGATAGACGTAGAGGGCCTCACTGACTGGCCGATCTCGATCGATACTTAAGACCTTTATATGATGGATGCGTCAAGAATGCTATAAAAAGAAGTGTATAACATCCCACTGCACAAGGATTCGGGGCACAAAGTGGCCCTCACCTGTGAGCGGGGATCTTATCACCGCTGTTTTGCTCACTTTCAGTAATAGTTAATTTTAGGGCTGCCCTTTCAGTGGACTTGTAGGTAGTTGCAAGTTATCAAAATCGAATTGTCGCGCTATATCTTGGCTGATCGAATTTCCCGGACCTTCTTTTTCCCAATCAGGGAGATAAAATAAAAAATCCTGGCGGGATTAAACGGAAACCTGTCCCGACCCTTTTATCCCCACTCCCCTTACGGTAAATTGAGTTTTTCTATCCTTCGGACAACACTGGGCGGGAAAAAGGCGGCCAGTGATCGAATCCGGTTTGGATCCAGGGCCTCCAACTCCAATTCACCCCTCTGCGGTACTCTGTGGCGCAGGTAGATCGTATCGAGCAAGGCCTTTTCAGCGGTAGCCATGAGAACCCCATCCAGGTTAAGGATCTGATCGGGTAAGTAGAGCCTTTCCTGAATACGGCTGTATTCGATGGTAAACTCATGGTAAATAATTCTGTTTCGACGGCCGATGGCGGAGGATAGGGTAATGGCCGTACAGACGATAGGCACCTGCAACAAAATCCCGTGATAATTGAGCGCCCACTCCCCGGAAATATAGGACGGCCGGCATCCGGTTAGCTATTTTTTTAAGATACCCTTTTCTGGCGGCCGGAAAAAGAAAACCATTTTCATCGGAAACGAGTTTGGCGGCATCCGCCGCAGTAAACAAAGGCAGCGGAAGCCGGCGCAGCACATCGGTCATCGATAGAGATCTAAGCGGCATCAAGGACCTTTCCCGCCTTTAGGTCGAAGGCTGAGCCGGAAGACTCTCTGTACAGCATCTAATAGTTCTCGATAATCGTCACGAGCCAGAACTTCCAGGGTACGGGCGTCGACAAATCTTAATAGGTCTTGGTGTATTTCACTGGCCAGAGTTTTACGATCCTTGGAGTTGAGTTTGTCCAATCCGGCGTAAAAAGCAGCAGGGTTTTTTTCTTTAAACGGGACCGCGTACAAGGAAAGCTTTTGGGACAGTCCATCGGGGTCCGGCCGGACTCCCAAGGTTTTTGTCAGAAACCAGACATCAAAAAAGTCACGACCCTTGGTGTACGGGCGTTCCATGAGTGCTCGAAGTTTATCGGTCAGGATTTCTTCAGCCCTTTCCACATTGATAATCACAGTTGCCCCCGCCGACCCAAAACCGGTTTCACGCAGGAAATAGGCCACTGCCGGAGCGGCCTGCATGATCATCTTTTCGGCTTTCGGTTTCATGTTTCCGGCCAGTTGCTCAAATTCCACTTTAACACTGATTTTTTGCCTCTTTCCGCTGGGCAAAAAATCCAAAAAAGACCGGTAGGAACCGA
>JACQYK010000127.1 GCA_016208255.1 Deltaproteobacteria bacterium
TTGAAGTAAACCAAGCCATCGTGGCCACGGGTGGAGATACTTTAAATCATTGCATGCAATGTGGCCTTTGTGCCGGACTTTGCCCCTGGGGACGTGTTGTGGAAGGATCCCCTTTTGACGTCCGAAAATTGGTTCGGATGGGGCAGTTGGGTATGGAAGGATATGAATCCGATGATATCCTCTTTGCCTGTACTACCTGCAATCTTTGTGTCAGAAATTGTCCCCGTCAGGTAAAAATTGTCGATGTCATTCGCTCCATGCGCAGCATGATTGCCGAGACCGGGGCTATCCCCCAGGGTCTTCGTCCTATTCTTGGCAGCGTTCACAGCCAGGGTAACCCCTGGACCGAAGATAAGGCCAAAAGAATCAATTGGACCGAAGGTCTGGACGTGCCTATTTTCGGACCGGACACGGAATATTTTCTCTTTGTCTGCTGCACTTCGGCTTTCGAGCAACGGAGTCAGAAGATCGCCAAGTCCGTGGTTGAATTGTTAAAAACAGCCGGGGTCAGTTTCGGCATCATCGGCAATGAAGAGGCCTGCTGCGGAGAATCGGTCCGCAAGATCGGGGACGAGGCCCTGTTTACTAAATTGGCCGAGCAAAATATCGCCCTTTATAAGGGGAAAGGGGTCAAGAAGATCATCACCACCTCTCCTCATTGCTATACTACTTTTACAAAAGAATACAATGAACTAGGTGGCGATTTTGAAGTACAACATTATGCCCAGTTTTAGAAGATGGTGGAAGCGGCCGACCGCGGGGCCGAGGTCTTTGCCACCGCCTGCCCTTATTGCATCAGTCTTTTTGAGGACAGCCGAAAAGGCACCGGCAAAGAGGATCAGATTGTCGTCAAGGACCTGACTGAATTATTGCTGGAATCGTTATAAGAAAAATATCTGACAGGATTAAGCGGTTCCCAAAAGGGAACCTTTTTTACGGATTTACATGTTATTTGCTCAGGTTCCGGAAGATCCTGAGCAATCTCGATCAGCTTCCGGCCACCTTAGGCCTCCAGCGGCAGGACAATTCGGCTTTTGTCTTTCTCCCCTGCCTGTGTGTTTGACAGGCAGACAGGGGGGAAAGACAAAAGGATCAAGTTAATCCTGTAAATATTCCTTCTTGTCACCTGTCTCTTTCTTTGATTATTGACAAACTTCTTTTATTTCGTCCCGAATTAGTTTGGCTTCCTGAAATATCTGTTCCCGGACCAATTGGCAGTGGGTTGATCCGCCCTTACCCACCGGAAAGGTTTCCACCCGCTGAAATCCATCAAGGCTAATATAGGCCACCGGTTTCCCCTCCCGGGCCGCTTCCCGCGAGGCATGAGCGGAAATTTCTTTAATCTTGCCTTCCATCGGACTCCCTAAAGAAGCTCCGATAGCTCCACCCCGCCAGGTATTGGTCTTTTCAATCAAGGCATCGGGGAAGGACCGGACAGGACCTTTCCGGGTTGATTTGCCCGTACTGCAGGCGGAAATAAACAACAAAGAAACCATCATGCTCAATAATATGAGACCGCTGAAAAACATCCCCTTTTGCCCAATCTCAGCGTCAGACTCAAATTTTAATCCTCGAAATACTAAATGTATTCCTGTGGTTAAAATTTTCATCTTCCTTGACCTCGGACAAAATTGAATATTTTTCAAAGGTTTCCATGGAAAGAATAAGGTCAAAGAACGGATCATAAAATCCCCTTATTATTTCTTTTGCCTCTGTTGCATCATTTCCCGCATCTCAGGTCCCATGACTTCGCCCATACTGCTGACCTTCTTGTAATCTTTAGGGATTTCAAACATAGAAGCTTTGGCGGCCCCGGCTTTGATCTCTTTCAATTCGGAAGTAAATTTATCCGGGCCCCCTTCCCTTCTTTTGTTTTCTGGAATCATGACTTCATTTTTAATGGGTAATCCCCCCAAATCCTGGGCTTCCCAAAGAATAGAGGTAAATTTATCCTGCGGCTTCTCTTTATTATAAAAAACGGCGTTATATTTTATGCAGGGATGGCCGTCTATGGTCTCCGCTCCGATCTTCTTTTTTTCAATAACCACATTGGGGTTATAAATCGAAGGGACCCTTTCCTGGGTGGGCTGTTCAAAAAAGGTTTTGGCTTTTGGATTCATGATAAATGTTTTTTTCTGGTCCATGTGGGTTATGGTCACCAGGCCGCCGAACATCACATTTTCAACCCGAGATTTGTTTCCCATCTTGGCCATAGGCATGGACAGGCCCAGAACATTCATTTTGCCGGTAAAGTTGTCCGGGGGGGCGGCCAGAGCGAAAGCGGATAACAACAGGAAAAAACAAAGGCAAAATCCAATAATAATCAGAAACGGTTTCTTTTGTGGTTTCATACAAACTCCTTCAAATGGTATTTAAAATGTCGGGTTGGCTGTTGAGCCGACCCTCAATCCCGGCCCAAATTTCCTCGCGGCCCTGGCCGGTTTTGGCTGAAAAAAATATGGGGTCCCCTGCTGGATCCTCCAGAACCGTATGGATTTCTTTCCAGGCCTTTTTCCAGGAACCCCTCCCCAGGGTGTCCGTCTTGGTCAGGACCATCAAGTATCCCAAACCGCAAAGCCGGATCAATTTGAAAAAGGCCTGGTCCTCTTGGCTGGGGATCCGGCGTATATCCAGCAACAGGACCACTAAGGCGAGATTAACTCTTGATTTCAAATAGCCCACTATGGACTTCTGGTAACTCTCCATGACCTCCTTGGAGGCCCGGGAAAAACCATAACCCGGCAGATCAACCAGCATGAAGGTATCATTGATCGAAAAAAAATTCAAGGTCCGGGTTTGCCCGGGTCGGCGGCTGGTTCGAACCAGGGCTTTTCTTCGCAACAAGGTGTTGATCAGGGAGGATTTGCCTACATTGGAACGGCCGGCAAAGGCGATCTCCGGAAGAGCCGGTTCAGGAAAATGACCGGGTTTCAAGCCGCTTTTTATGAATTCTGCAGAACGTATGATCATTGTGGATTCTTACACCATAAGTCCAGGAATTTATCTCTAACTTCAGATAATGGAATGTTGGAGTATTGGAGTAATGGAGTGCTGGTCTCAAGAACCATTACTCCAATACTCCATTACTCCAGATTAAATCGTCCATCCTGTTAACTTTGAGACAAAAAAATATTTCAAATTTATTCCCCAATGGCTTTATACTCTTCCCGTTTCAAATACTGCTGCAGGCGGTCCATCCCTTCTTCGATCCGCTCCACCGAATTGGCATAAGTGAATCGGAGATACCCTTCGGCACCGGTACCGAAATCTATTCCCGGGGTCACCCCAACTTTAGCCTTTTTCAGGATATCGAAGGCCAGCTTATAGGAATCAGGATGGAAAGATCTGGCATTAGCCAGGACATAAAAGGCGCCGGTGGGTTCAACCTTCAGACCAAACCCCAAACTTTTAAGCCGTTTGATCATCACCTTCCGTCGCTGGTCATATAAATTCCGCATCCGGGCCACCTCTTCCCGGGCCTGGGTCAGAGCGGTGATACCGGCCCATTGGGCCACTGAGTTGGCTGAGATAAAAAAATTTTGATGGATCTTCTGTAAGGGGCGAATAAATTCCTTAGGGGCGATTAAATATCCCAACCGCCAGCCGGTCATAGCATATAGTTTAGAGAAGCCGTTTAATACAAAAGCCCGGTCGGTAAATTCCAGGATGGAATGCTCCTTCCCTTCATACACCAGACCATGATAAACCTCATCGGAAATAATGTAAGGTTCGTACCGGGATATCTCTTCCATCCGTTCTTCGGATAAAAGAGTTCCGGTGGGATTGGAAGGAGAATTAATGAAAATCCCTTTGGTTCTCGGGCCAATGTGTTTACGAATTTCTTCCGGATAATATTGAAAACCATCTTCCTCCCGCACGAGAATTTCCACCGGTTCTCCCTGGGCGAATCGAATGAAATTCGGATAACAGGCATAATGGGGATTGGAAATGATGATCTCCTGGCCGGGTTCCAGCAGGGCGGAGAAGACCATAAACATGGCCGGTGAGGTCCCGGAGGTAATGATGAACTGATCCGGAGATACGTTCACCCGGTAGTTTTGGAAATAATAGGCGGACAGGGCCTCTCGGAGTTCGATGATTCCCCGACTGTCGGTGTAGTGGGTTTTGCCTTCACGGAGGGCCCGAACAGCGGCCTCTTTAATACAGGCCGGGGTATCGAAATCCGGTTCTCCCACTTCGAGATGGATGATTGAATCTCCCGATCGCTCCATGACCTGGGCCGTTTCCAGGACATCCATGGCAATAAAAGGAGATATTTCCCGGGCTCTTCTGGAGACCGAGGCCGATTCGGGTCCGCCGGGTCTCATTTCAATTCTTTTATCCTTTGCCTGGCTTTCTTCCCCAAATCGCTTTCAGGAACCAGACTGATTACTTCCTGAAAAGCCAGAACAGCCAATGAGGGCTGCTTTAATTCCAGCAGCACTTCTCCAAAGTCATAATGGGCCTGGGCAAATTTAGGGGCATTTTCAATGGCTTTTTTCAGAGCCTCGGCTGCCTCTTCCAGATTACCCGACATTTTCCAGGCCAGACCCAGGCCATGGTAGGCCAGGCTGTAGTTTGGAGAAAGTTTGACGGCCTCCAGGTAATTTTCCCGGGATTTGTCAAATTCTTTCAGAAGAAAATAAGCCTGGCCCAAATTGTAGTAAACAAAATGAGGGGTAGGATAGAGGTGATTCCCCAGGGCCTTGTTAAATTCCTTGATAGCCTCTTTGACCCTCTGGTCCCGGAGTAAAGCCGTACCCAGATTGTTATGGACCTCCACATAGCCGGGATCCAGGTAAAGGGCTTTCTCAAACTGATTAATGGCGTGGGGGACCATCCCTTTTTCCAGATAAGCGATTCCCAGGATATTGCGTATCACCGGATTGTTTGGGTCCAGGTCATTCGCTTTTATCAATTCAGCCAAAGCTTGGGTAGGGCGTCCTTCGCGAAGCATCGAATCCCCTAAGCGCATATGGGACAGGGCCTCCTCTTTTTGCCGAACAGTAGAGGGACAGGCCGTCAGGAAAAGAAGTGCCGTCATCAACCATAATAATTTCCTAAGGTGGAAAAGTCGCCTAAGATTATTCGGAGGAAGTGATGAGTTCGGAGTTCGGAGTTCGGAGTTTATGAACTTTGGAAATCCGCGGCCGGGACATTCATTTTCAAACCAACCATCTTTTCCGCCCTTAAGGCCCCCTGCAGCAATAAAACAATCTGCTTGACCTTTTCTTTTTTCCAGGGGTCCTTCCAGGATTCCCGATTGGCGATGATCTGGGTGTTGGACTGCATTAATTCATGAATGATCTTCAGGCCGTGAGCCCGGATGGTACTGCCGGTTTCAGTCACTTCGACAATGGCGTCAGCCAGGCCGGAGATGATTTTACCTTCGGTAGCCCCCCAGGAAAATTCCACCTGGACGGGGACGCCTTTCTCGCTGAAATAACGTCGGGTGAAATTAACCAGCTCG
Source organism: Deltaproteobacteria bacterium (assembly GCA_016208255.1). GTDB lineage: Bacteria > Desulfobacterota > RBG-13-43-22 > RBG-13-43-22 > RBG-13-43-22 > RBG-13-43-22. The sequence continues at coordinate 5,471 of JACQYK010000127.1, forward strand.
GTGGCAATCTTTTTGCCTCTCAAATCCTCAATTTTTTTATACTTGGAGTCATTGGCCACGGCCAGGACCCAGCGGGCCGGGCGATGACTGACTTTGGAATACAAAAGATCGGCTACGATTTTGACCCTGGAATTATTTTCCAGGGTCCAGTCTTTTCCGGTCAATCCCACATCAATCGTCCCATTTTCCACATAACGGGACATCTCCTGGGCCCGGCAGATGGAACATTGGATTTCCGGATCATCAATCTCCGGAAAATAATTCCGGCCGTTGAGATCGATCTTCCAGCCCGATTTCTTAAACAGCAGGATAGTCGCTTCCTGAAGACTCCCCTTGGGGAGGCCCAGTTTCAAGAGATTCACTTTTTATAAACCTCCTCGGGATCAAAAACCTTTTCACTACAGATTTCGATGGTCCCGTCGTTTTTTATTTTTTGAAAAAAACAGCTTTTATGTCCGGTATGGCAGGCCGCTCCGCCCAGTTGTTCTACCTTCAGGAGGATGGTATCCCCGTCGCAGTCGATAAAAACCTCTTTGACCATCTGGACATGGCCCGAAGTGCCGCCCTTCAACCACAGTTCATTTCGGGAACGGCTCCAATAATGAACTCTTCGGGTGGCCAGGGTCTTTTCCCAGGCCTCACGGTTCATAAAAGCCAGCATCAGGACCTGGCCGGTCTGCCAGTCCTGGGCCACGGCCGGCAAGAGGCCGTTGCCTTTTTCGAAATTAAGATTAATTTCCATAACTTTTTATTATAATATTAAAAAAAAATAATGTCAAACTGATTCGATCTCTTGGGGGATTTGTCAACAAACATTAATCTGAATTTGCTTGATTTTTTACCCATTTGATGGTTATTATCAATAACCGCTGGGCCGGTTTTACCGGACGGCATATTTTAAAATGAAGGAGAATAGAATATGGCTCAAAGAGAGGTTGTTTTTGTTGACGGGATGAGGACCCCTTTTGGAAGATTGGGGGGAACCATTCGCGATTTTTTTTGTTCCCAACTGGGCGGTATCGCCCTGAAAGGTCTGGTTGAAAAAACTAAAATTGCCGAAAAAGCTCATGTGGACTCCGTTTTTGCCGGATCGGCGGCTCATTGTTCCCAGACCATGAACCCTGCCCGATGGGTCTCTCTCGCGGCCGGATTGCCCCTGGAGACTTCAGCTTCGTATGTTGAAATGCAGTGCGGTTCGGCCATCGATTCCATCAACCACGCCGCCTGGAAAATTCTGGCCAACCACGCCGATATTATCATTGCCGGCGGAATGGAATCCTACAGCCAGATGTTCGCCAAATTTTCCATGGCCACCCCGCCCTATAAATTAACACCGCCCATGCCCCTCCGCAGCATGTTGTCCCCTATTCCGGAAGACAACATCGGCATGGGTCTTACCGCTGAAAATCTCCAGGTCATGTACAATATCCCCCGCGTAGCATCGGATGAATTTGCCTACCACAGCCAACTGAGAACGAAAATGGCCATGGAAAACAATTACTTCAAGGATGAAATCGTCCCGGTCATCATTCCCGGAACCCGCAAGACCCCGGAGGTGAGATTTGATAAGGATGAGCATCCCCGGCCGGAGACCACCCTGGAAGGACTGGCCAAGTTGCCCCCCGCTTTTAAACAGGGAGGGACCGTGACCGCCGGCAACTCTTCCGGGCAAAATGACGGGGCGGGCTTTGTTTTAATGATGAGCGCGGAAAAGGCCAAGGAACTGGGATATGAACCCTACGCCAGATGGCTCGCCGGCGCGGATTACGGCTGCGATCCCAAGATCATGGGCATCGCCCCGGCTTATGCCATTCCCCGGGCCATCAAGCGGGCGGGACTGAAGCTTTCTGATTTCGATCACATGGAATGCAACGAAGCCTTTGCCGTCCAAAACCTGGCGGTGATCAAAGAACTGGAAAAACAGACGGGGGAAAAAGTGGATCGGGAAAAATGGAATCCCCTGGGTGGGGCCATTTCCTATGGTCATCCCAATGGCGCATCCGGGGCCAGAATTTGCATGTTCACCATGCGCCATCTGGCCCGCACCGGCGGCCGGTATGGATTCTTCAGCTCCTGCTGCGGCGGCGGACTCGGGGTCGCTTCGGTCATTGAAAATTTAAGGCGGTAGTGTCAAGATATTAACCCACCTTGAAACCAGATTTCTCAGCCGTCATTCTGGCGGAAGCCGGAATCCAGAAAATATTCCAAACTTAATAACCCAACCCTGGACCCCGGCTTCCGCCGGGGTGACGGCATTAAAGGGCTTAGGAGTTTGTTTTGAGCCCCTGCGAGATGTTTACTCCGGATCTCCCGGAGAGTCCATGAAAAGGAAAAACAATAATAGCTGCGGATTGGGAAAAGGGCCTAATGGAGGAGCTGCAAAAGAAATATCCCGAAAAATGCGTTTCCGAGGAAGAAATCTTCAGTCATATCCATCGGGGCGATCGTATCTTTATCAGTACCGCCTGCGGAGAGCCCCAATATTTGGTTCAGGCCCTGATCCGTTTTGTGGAATCAAACCCCAAGGCCTTCTACGACGCGGAAGTACTCCATGTCTGGACCCTGGGGGTGGCCCCCTATACCGAAGAAAAATTTAAAAACAATTTTCGGCATAATTCTTTCTTTGTCGGAAACAACTCCCGGGAGGCGGTGAACCGGGGTCTGGCGGATTATACCCCGATATTTTTATCCAATGTCCCGGAATTGTTTCGCCGGGGTCTGGTGCCCATCAATGTCGCCTTGATTCAGACTTCCCCACCGGACAGCCATGGCTATATGAGCATCGGGATCAGCGTGGATATCGTCAAAACGGCGGTTGAAAATGCCGATCTGGTTATCGCCCAGGTCAACGCCAATATGCCCCGGGTTCACGGGGATGGTTTCGTCCATATGGGAGACATCGATTACCTGGTCTGCCAGGACGAGCCCCTGCTGGAATATGAAGCCGTGGCCCCTGATGAAACGGCCCGTCAGATCGGAAAGTATGTGGCCCGAATTGTCCAGGACGGAGATACCATCCAGGTCGGCTACGGGAGCCTGCCCAATGCCATTTTGGAGAGTTTCAAGGAAAAAAAGCACCTGGGAGTGCATACCGAATTGTTGACCGACGGCGTGGTGGAATTGATCAAAAAAGGGGTGATTGACAACAGCCGGAAAACCCGGAACCGGGGAAAAACCGTGGCCACCTTTTGCATGGGGCATCGAAAAACGTATGAGTTCATCCATGACAACCCCGGCATTGAATTCCGTAACATTGACTATACCAATAGTCCTCTGATCATTGCCCAGCAAAAGAACATGACCGCCATCAACAGTGCTCTGGAGATAGACCTCACCGGCCAGGTTACCGCCGAATCCCTGGGGAAGACATTTTACAGCGGCATCGGCGGGCAGGCGGATTTCATGCGCGGAGCTGTTTTGGCCCCCGGGGGAAAAAGTATCCTGGCCATTCAGTCAACGGCCGAATGGGGAAAAGTGTCCCGTATCGTTCCCTTCCTGCGGGAAGGGGCCGGGGTCACCCTCATCCGTGGAGATATCCATTATCTGGTCACCGAATACGGGATCGCCTACCTGCTGGGGAAAAACATTCGGGAACGGGCCATGGCTTTGATCTCAATCGCCCATCCTGATTTTCGCCCCTGGTTGATCGAAAAAGCAAAAGAGGCCAATCTGATCTATCGGGACCAGGCCTTTATCCCCGGTGTCAGAGGGGAATATCCCGAACATCTGGAGATCTATCGAACCACCGCCAAGGGACTGCAGCTATTTCTCCGCCCGGTAAAAATTTCAGATGAACCCCTCTTAAAAGATTTTTTCTATGCCCTCTCCGATCAAAGCCTTTATCGTCGATTCATTTCTTTCCGGCAGGACATGCCGCACGAACGGCTGCAGGAATTTGTGGTTATCGATTATACCAAGGAGGCCCTCATACTGGCCTGTCTTAAAGAAGGGGAGAAGGAGAAAGTTATCGGAATCGGGCAGTATTACATCAATCCCAACAGCCATACCGCTGAAGTCGCCCAGGCTACCCGGGATGAATATCAAGGGCAGGGGATCGGCAAGGAAATACTGACTTACTTAACCTATCTGGCCAAAAGGGACGGCCTGCTGGGTTTCAGCGCCGAGGTTCTGGTGGAGAACAGGCCGATGCTTCGGTTATTCGAGAAGATGGGATTCGATATTCAGCGCCAAAGCGAACAAGGGGTTTATGAATTAAAAATGACTTTCCGCGGGGCCTGAGGATGTCCCTGAATACGCACCAGGATATACAGAGATTGTCAAGTATGACGGAGACTTCTTCCGGAGATGTTGTTTTTGACCCTTTTCTCATTATTTTGAACGATTTCAGTCGCAATTTGGTTAAAGACCCCCCAATTTAAGGGGGCCCGCCTGAGAAAACCACCTATTTACAATTCCTAAAATGGTGTATAGTTAGCTATTAATTTGACTTAGCCAGTAATCTTTCTTCCGATTTCCCATCGAACCCTAACCTAAAATAGGAGCAGGCAAATGGAAGATTGCAGAAAACCCCGTTTCTTAATCAAGGACCGGGGTTTTTTGATTTGGTCTAAGGAGGTACCCAATGGCTTCTGATCAGGTAAAACGCAAGCTCACGACTATCCTGAGTGCGGATGTCAAGGGGTACAGTCGCCTTATGGGAGAAGATGAGGAATTAACTCTCCGGACGCTGAATAGCCATAAGGAAATGATGGGCAGTCTTATTCAACAGCACCAGGGTCGTGTTGTTGGCACTGCAGGAGACAGCGTTTTGGCAGAGTTTGCCAGTGTGGTAGATGCGGTACAATGTGCCGTAGAGATCCAACAAATGTTGCGGGCTAAAAACGCAGTGCTGCCGGAAACCCGGAGGATGGAATTTCGTATTGGGATTAATCTCGGAGACGTGATCGAGGAGGGGGATTCGATCTACGGGGATGGAGTAAACATAGCCGCCCGCCTGGAAGGCCTGGCCGAACCCGGCGGGATCTGCATCTCCGAGAGCGCCTTCCAACAGATCGAGAACAAGATACCGCTCCAATACGACTACCTGGGGGAACATGAAGTCAAAAACATTGCCAAGCCGGTGCGGGTTTACCGGGCACGGATCGAACCGGAGGTAATTTCCTCCCCGATACTTGAGGAGAAAAAGCCCGAGAGGAAGAAACTCTCCCGAACCGTTTTGGCCGGAATAGCCCTGGTGGTGTTCGCTGCTGCTGCAGGGCTCTACCTGTTTGTCCTACGTCCTTCTGCTCCCAAGACAGAAGTGGCCTTGATAGAGAAGATGGCTTATTCCCTGCCGGATAAACCCTCCATCGCCGTTCTGCCTTTTACCAACCTGAGCGGAGACCCCAAACAGGAGTTCTTCAGTGACGGGATCACAGAGGACATCATCACCGCTCTTTCCAAGATCCAGAAACTATTTGTGATTGCCCGCAACTCCACATTTGCCTATAAAGGGAAACCGGTCAAGATCAAACAGGTCAGCGAGGAGCTTGGGGTCCGCTATGTTCTGGAAGGAAGCGTTCAGAGATCGGGAGGCCGGGTCCGGATTACCGCCCAGTTGATCGATGCCCTCAGCGGCCATCACATTTGGTCTGAGCGTTATGATCGGGAGCTTAAAGATCTCTTCACCATACAGGATGAGGTGACGCTGAGAATACTGTCTGCCCTTCAAGTAAAATTGACCGAAGGAGAACAAGCATCCTTAACAGTTGAAAAATTTCTAAAGGAAAAGCAAGGTCTCGATTTATATTTCAAGGTATATGAAGCATATCAATATTTACGAATGGGCAGTATCGATGACACTGAGAAAATCCGGCAAATCGCAGAAGAGATAGTGGCTAAATGGCCGGAAAGCCCTTGGGGTTACATTTTTATGGGTTGGACATACTATTCTGATTTATGGGCCGGTTCTACCAAAAACCCACGGGAGTCGCTTGAAAAAGGTCTGGGATTTTCCAAAAAAGCCTTAGCCATGGATGATTCGTCACCCACAGTTCATGCTTTATTGAGCCACTTCTATGTTTATATAGGAAATCATGACAAAGCGATTGCTGAAGGTGAACGGGCTGTGGCCATTGTACCAAACGGGGCAACAGCCCTTCATGCTTTAGGTCAAAGTTTACTCTGGGCAGGCCAGTTAAATGAAGCCATACTTATTTTTCAAAAATCAATACGTCTCAACCCCCATGTTATGGGACCAACCCGAACTTTATTAGGCTTTGCTTATTTGCTGAATGGTCAGTTCGAGGAAGCGGTTACAGCACTGAAACAAGCCCTTGTAAGTAGTCCTAATTTTATTTATACCCATATTAATCTGGCCTCTGCCTATATGGCCTTGGGTAAAGAAAAAGAAGCTCGGGCTGAGGCTGCCGAAGTCCTCAGGCTAAATGCGAAGTTTTCGTTGGATACCTTTGCTAAGACAAATGCTAATTTTAAAAATCAATCACTTCTAAATGGATATTTTGTTAACTTAAGAAAAGCAGGGCTGAAATAAGGTTTTAAAAGGTACTATAGCCGAACATATTCAATAATTAAAGTCGCGCAAAGCGGTATGTTAAGACGGGTTGGCAATCGACACAAACTCCCCAGGAGGTTGAAGATGCAGTGCCCGAAATGTCAGGCTGAAAGCCGTGAAGGGGCGAAGTTCTGTGAGGAATGCGGGGCAAAGATGGAATTCTTATGCCCCGCTTGCGGATCTTCAATTACCCCAGGGAAAAAATTCTGTGGCGAGTGCGGCCAACCCTCATCTATTCCCTCCAAACCTGCCCCCAAAGACCTCACCTTCGACGAGAAATTAGCCAAGATCCAGAAGTATCTCCCCGGCAATATCACAGAGAAGATCCTCTCTCAGCGTAACCGGATCGAGGGGGAACGGAAACAGGTCTCCGTGCTGTTCACCGACATGGCTGGTTATACCACGATGTCGGAGAAACTCGATGCCGAGGAGGTTTACGCTCTCATGGATCAGGTCTATGATATCCTCATCCACAAGGTCACGGAGTATGGGGGGACCGTGAATGAGTTTACCGGTGACGGAATTATGGCTTTCTTCGGTGCCCCTATCGCCCTGGAGGATGCCCCTCAGAGGGCGATCCGGGCCAGTCTGGCCATTCACCGGGAGATCGTGCAGTTCAATGAGAGGATGAGGCGGGAGAAGCCAGGCCATATCCCGCTCCGGATGAGGGCGGGTATCCATACCGGTCCTGTGGTGGTTGGGACGGTCGGTAACGACCTCCGGGTAACCTTTACGGCCATAGGAGACACGGTGAATCTTGCTTCCCGGATGGAGACCTTAGTCGAACCGGGGAGCACCTGTGTCAGTGAGGATACCTTCAAGCTGACCGAAGGGTTGTTTCGCTTTGAGGGTCTGGGGGAAAAGGAGATCAAGGGCAAGGAGAAGCCAATCTGTGTCTACCGGGTAATCGCCCCCAGCACCAGTCGTACACGTTTTGATGTGAGTGCCGAGCGGGGCCTGACACCCTTTGTCGGCAGAGAACGGGAGAAGGAATTGCTGCTCGACGCCTTCGAGCGTGCCCGGCAAGGAAGGGGCCAGGCGGTCTCAATAGTCTCCGAGGCGGGGATGGGCAAGTCTCGTCTGCTCTATGAGTTTCGCAAGGCCATCCTCAATGAAGATGTGACCTTCCTGGAAGGCAAATGCCTCTCTTTTGGTCGGGGTGTGGCCTACCAGCCTATCGCCGATATTCTCAAGTCGAACTTCGATATCCGGGAGGACGATTGGGACCCGGTGATCCGCAAGAAGGTCACCCAGGGCCTCCAGGCCATCTCCGTGGAAGAAGGCCCGGCCATGCCCTATCTCCTGGAGCTGCTCTCCGTCAAGGACAGCGGCATCGAGAAGATCACCATGTCACCCGAAGGGAAGAAGGACAAGACCATCGAGACCCTGAAAAGAATCGTCCTGAAAGGGTCTGAGATGCGTCCCCTGGTCATGGCCATCGAGGACCTCCACTGGATAGACAAGACTTCGGAAGATGTCCTCAAGTATCTCCTGGAGAGCATTGCCGGTGCCCGTGTGCTGCTTATTCTCACCTACCGCCCGGAGTTCATTCCCACCTGGGGTGCCCGGTCATACCACAACCAGCTCCAGCTCATTCGACTCTCCAACCGGGAGAGTTTAGTTATGGCCACCCACATCCTGGGCAGGGAACAAATCCCCCCCGTCCCCCCTTTAAAAAAGGGGGGGATTGAAAGTAGCTCTCCTTTACTAAAGGGAGAGAAAGAGTTTGGTTCCGCTTTACAAGAAGGGGAGATAGAGGGTGGACCCTCATTGCCAAAAGGGGGGATAGAGGTTGGCTCAACTTCACTTAAGGGAAGGACAGAGGTTGGCACACAGTTGTTAAGGGAAGGTCAAGAGTTTGCTCCCCCGTTGTTGAAGGGGGATTGGACTGAAAGAATACCTCCTTTGTTAAAAGGAAGTAGGACTGAACGAACCCCCTCTTTGATAACAGGGGGTAGGACAGAACAGATCCCCCCTTTGATAACAGGGGGTAGGACAGAACAGATCCCCCCTTTTCTAAAGGGGGGTGGGGGGGATTTTCGTGATTCATTGGGTGAGGTCCAACTGGAGACCGCACTGGAAGAGGTCATTCTGGAGAAGACCGAAGGAGTCCCCTTCTTCGTTGAGGAGTTTATCAAGTCCCTTAAAGACCTGGGGTTTATAGAACGCAAGGACGCCACCTATCGAATCGCCAAGGAACTCCAGACTGCAAGTATCCCCTCCACCATACAGGACATCATCCTGGCTCGGGTAGATGCCCTGCTGAGGGGGCCAAAGAACTGCTTCAGGTGGGCTCCCTCATCGAACGGGAGTTTAGCTATAGGCTCATCAAAGCGGTCATGAATATTCCCGAAGAGGAACTCCTCCGACGCCTTTCCTTTCTTAAAGATGCGGAGCTACTCTACGAGCGGGGCTTATTTCCCGATTCCACCTTTATCTTCAAGCATGCCCTGACCCGTGAAGTGGTCTACGACACCTTACTGGAGAAGAGAAAAAAAGAGTTACATTTGGACATCGGAAAGGCCATCGAGAAGGTGTACAAAGACAATCTTGAGGAGATGTACAGCACTTTGGCGGAACATTTCGAAAAGGGTGGCGATTACGAGAAAGCAGCGACCCACTTCAATTTGGCTCAAGCACGAGCCCTGAGCAAATCGGCAAATCTTGATGCCATCGCTTTTTCCAGGAAAGAAGTCGCCTGCCTGGAAAAACTCCCCATCACCGTTGAGATGCAAAAACGGGTCATCGATGCCCGGGTTACCCTGGCCAACAACTGCATGATGATTATCCATTATGTCGAGGCCAAGGATGCCGTCGCTCCCATCATCGGTCTTGTTCGCGAGCTCGATTACCACCAGCATCTGCCCGCAATCTATATCATCATGGCGGGTTATCTCTCTCAGGTTGAAGAAAGGCCCGAGGATTCTGAGACACGGCGTTATTTGATCGAAGCGCAGAAGCTCGCCCTGGAAGAGAAGAATTATCGGGCCTTAGGGGGTGCCTTTAATCAAGAAGGTATAAGCCATAGTTGCAACTGCGAATTTGTCGATGGAGAATCCTGCTTCCTTCGCTTGCTGGAGCTATCCGAAGCATCAGGGGTTTTGATAGGACGAGTAATGGCGAGATCCAATTTAGCAGCGCTTATTTATGCTCTGGACGGAAGGATCGATAAAGCCCTGAAGTGCGGTCAAGAGGCGTTGGATCTTGCCCTCCAGGCTGACGACGTGTACTTGAAGGGAGCAGCATATTGGGCTTGCGGCATAGCCTTTTTCAGGAAAGGTTTATTCCCGGAGACCGAAAAAAATCTGACTCTCACCATTGAAATGAGTGAGGCTCCACCCGCAGAGCGGGTGGCCTCAGGTAGCCCCCCCCGAGGGGGGCTCGGACTTGGGAAAGTTCCGCAAGATCTTTTAATTATTTTTCAAAATTGAACTCCCCTCGACTCTTTTCAAGGGCCTCTTGTTCACGGATGTATCTTTTTATGGTTTCTTCATCCAGTCCTACTGTGCTCACACAATATCCTCGGCTCCAAAAATGTAGCCCCGTTACTCGCTTGTTTTCCAGAA
>JACQYK010000234.1 GCA_016208255.1 Deltaproteobacteria bacterium
CAAAATTCTGGCACTGTGGATTCTTACAGAAGTTGACCTGAATCCCACCGACTTCTATCGGGACACGTTCATCGAGCTGGTTTGGTCCTTTGATCAAAAAAATCCCCCTACCAGATTCTGCCTCGTAGGGGGATAGATGTGAAGCACTTTTTCAACACGTTAAGCTATCGGCTCGGCAAAATGGCCCTGCCTTTTTTTTGGCCTTTCCAAATATTATTACTGAATTTACATTTTCAGAATTTCAAATACCTTTGAATGGCTTTATTCCCACCCCAGCCACTTCTTTAAGGAAGTAAAATTGTTTTCCTGCCTGGCCAAGGCCTTCAGGGCTTCGTCGCGCCGCAACAGCCGCCAGACCTGCCGGCGGTGTCCCAGGAAAAGGTCCCTCAGACGCACCAGGTAGTAAAAAGAGAGCCGTGGGGAATCGGAAGCGGATGGATACAACTGCACCATCTCTTGCCGGGAGGGGAAAGTCCTTTCAAAAACAAGAGAGACTTTTCCCAATAGCCGTCGCTGTCCCCCTAATTGGGCGACGTTGGGTGATATAAAAGGACTGGCTGAATTCCTGGCCCGGACGGCAAAGATCTGCTCCCTGGCCCAGTCCATGATAGGCTCTTCGAAATCATGGGGGCGGATGGTCTCCAAGAGATCTTCAGGCACGGAGGCCCCTAATAATTCCCTGGTCAGCTTCAAAGTGAGATAAACGAATTTCCCTATCCCCCATTCACCGCTGCGAAGAAAAACCTGATCCCAGTCCATCTTATTCTCATTCTGCCGGATGACTTCCAGGAGATCACAAAAGGGTCTTAAACCGGTTTGATACAGATCTCGGGCCGTGTGCAAACAAAGATGCAGCAATAGATCTTCCGGACATAAAACCTTAATTTCCAAACCGTCGAACACGGCAGGCCTGGCCCTGTTCCACAGGCCCTCTGGGTCCACGTTGAAAGGAAAGGCGGAACCGATGATATTCCAGTGGACTTCAACACATATTTCTTTTCCCGGCCACCGGTAAACCAGATGATGAAGTATTTCGGGATTTTTCTTTTGAGTCCCGGTTAAAGCAAGACCGATTTCCAACAGTTTTTCCTCAACCCTCGGCAGATCCTTTTTCTTGACCAAAAGGTCCAGATCACCCATGGGCCGGAGGGCGATATTTCCATAAACCAGCCTGGCCAGATGGGCCCCTTTGAGGGCCATCACCGGAATATCGTTCTTCCCCAGGACCTCCAGCACCTTTCCCAGACCTTGGTAAAGGTTCATCGTCCGGCCGGCATTCTGGAGATAAAGAAGTCGGAGCCTCCGCCTCACCCAGTCCGGAATCGGGGCCTCAGGCGGGAAGACCTTTAAACGGTGGTAAAATAAAGGCGTCAGGCCATGACGGGCCGCTTCTTCAATAAAAACCTCCCAGTCGGAATCGGAGAGCCCTCCCAAGAGGTCTATTTTCAGCTTCCTGTCATCCAGACGGAGAAAATAAAGGAACCGTTCATCCCTTCGAGATAGCGGCATTCAGTCCCTCCGGATCATCAGGACCTTAGCGATAACACCGCGCCTGGGTTTCAAACAATCGGGCATAGGTTCCTCCCATCCGCATCAGGTCTTCATGGCTGCCTTCTTCGATGATTCTTCCTTCCTTCAAGACAAAGATCCGGTCGGCCATCCGGACCGTGGAAAAGCGATGACTGATCAGGACAGCCGTCTTACCGGCGGCCAGTTGACGGAAATTTTTGAACACTGCGTATTCACTCTCAGCGTCCAGGGAACTGGTGGGCTCGTCAAGTACGATAATAGGTGCGTCGCGCATAAAGGCCCGGGCCAGGGCCACCTTTTGCCATTCGCCGATGCTGAGCTCTTCCCCGTTTTCGAACCATTTCCCCAGGGGCGTTTCATAGCCGTAAGGCAGCGAGGCAATGACTTCGTCCGCCCCGGAGCGGCGGGCCGCGGCCATGATCCTTTCATGGTCAAGCGGGAGCATGGTGTTTCCAAACCAGATATTCTCCCTGGCCGTCGAATGATACCTGGCATAGTCCTGAAAAATGACACTGATCTCGCGCCTTAAGGGGGTGACGGCAAACCGGCGCAGATCGATCCCATCGAAGCGGATACTCCCCGCGGTCGGGTCGTACAAGCGGCACAGTAATTTTATCAATGTGGTTTTACCCGAACCGTTTTCACCGACCAGGGCCACTATCTCTCCTGTTTTTATATGCAGGGTGATGTCCTCCAGAACCTTTCTGGTTCCGACAGGGTATTGAAAACCGACCTGATCAAAGACAATCCCGGTTTTTAACGGCCGGGGGACCGGGTAGGCCGGCGAGGGGTCTTTGACCTTACTTTTTAAGTCCAGGAACTCGTAAAGATCGGAAAGGAACAGGCTGTCTTCGTACAGCCCGGCCAGACCGCTCAGCAACTCCTGAAGAAACCCCTGCCCCCGTTGAAAGGCCTGATAATACATGACCATATCACCCAGGGTGATGCCTCCGTTCACCGCCCGGTAGGCGATAAAGGCATAGGATCCGTAGATGGCCAGGGTGGTGAAGGTTTGAGCCGCCAGCTCCCCCACCGAGCGTCTGAAGGCGATTCCCAGTTTTTCCCGGCGCAGCTTTTGGCGCAGAGCCTGAAAGCGTTGCCTGAACAAAGGTCCGAGATCGAACAGACGAATCTCCTTGGCCTGGCTGCCTCCGGTAAGGATCCAGTTATAATACCAGGCTTCCCGTTCCTTTGAGGTCTGTCCCCGTTGCCAGTCATACAACTTGCCGGAATATTTCAGTCGTACCACGATGCCGGGGATGACGGCCAGAAAGAGAATGAAGGTGATGATCCAGTGAAAGGAAAAGAGCAGGACGGCCACGGCCAAAAGAGACAGACCGTTCTGGCCGATCCGGATTAAACCATTGACAATATGGGTCGGGCGAAAGGAGGCCTCCCGTTGGGCGCGATGGAGGGTATCGTAGTATTGGGCACTCTCATAGTACTCCAGATCCACCTCGATAGATTTGGCATGGAGGACGTCCTGCATATGGTCGGTAATGACTTGAGACTGTCCTTCGCGGATCAGACCGGCTATCGAGAGGATCAAAACATTCAGCAGGGCCACAGCGCCCATCAGGCCGACCAGAAAAATCACCTGTCTGAAAACAGGTCCCTTATCCGGAGCCGCCATCCCGGAAGACACCGCATCCACGGTGAGCTTCATCAGATAAAGGGGCAACAAAGGCAACACCCCTTGCACCACCAGAAGAAGTCCATTGGCGATGGTCCAGCCTTTGGCGCTTTGCCAGACAAAATGGAATGCCCGGCCCTGCTGCAAGACGCGTGGTATCTTCAATCTTGCCCTAATCGTTTGCTCCGGAGAGTTATTCATGGGAAGGAATCAGCTGTATTGACCAGCCTTGGTTGATGGGGACGGGTTGAAACCGGTTTTTTTGACTATCCTTCACGACAGTTTTTCTCAAGCACCCGTTCAATCTCTTTCCAAAAGGGACCGGTCAAACTGATATGCAGCAAGTGGGGGGATACCGACCGGGACAGGGAGTAGAGATTATTAAACCATTTCAGGTGAAGGGCCTGACTTTCTTCCGGACTTAAGCCTCTGGCCATCAGATTGGAAGCCTCCCGGGTCGAGCTCAACAAGAGGCTGATCGCCTGACCATTGCCCAAAGGGGCCACCTGGTCTTCATCGGCCCGCAGGAGGAAAAAAATCCCTCCCAGGGGAACGGCCTTTTGTACATTCCACTCTCCCCCGGGTCCTCCCCATAAAAACCGGCTCCAGGTGGGCCAGGGGTGGGCCCAGTAGTTTTTTTGCGAATCCCGGACGATGAGGGTGAGATCATCGGATAAGGACCTCCAGGGGGCCGGCAGCCGGTTGCTGGCGGTCGTCTTGCCCGTCCCCCCTGGCCCAGCCAGGATGACTCCCAGGCCGTTCCAATCAGCCAGGGCCCCGTGCAGGAGAATCCCTCCGCAGGTTTGAGCCTGGCGGGCCAGGACGAGGGATATCTGGACTAAATGAACAAACCTCTCGGTTTCACTATCCCAATGACCCAGCCGGCAAACTACTGTTCCTTGGTCTCCAAACGATTTCAGGGGGTGCAGCCTGGGCAGAAAAGCCCGGGAATCTTCCCCATCCACAAGAACCAATAATCGATGCCCAAAAGTTCCATCAGAACTTGGGACAGGCAATGATTTCCCCGTTTTCAAATGGGATGAGACCGGGGAGGCCGAATAATCCGAACGGCTTAGTTGCATGGCCTCCCCGAACTGAGAAACAATGGAGACCGACTGCGGATCACCGGCGGAAATGGACCAACGGCTTCCATCCGCTAACTTCAAATCGTACCGATCGGCACCAAAAGTTGACATGGTTGATATAGGGCATCAAGAGGGCACCTGGGCTCCGACTATTATTAACCCAGGTCGTCACCTACGGTTCCGGCCCCACAAGCTGTTACGGCAACGCCTCCGTTAGCGCAAGGGTCCGCGTTGCTGCCGTTTGAGCATCCGTCAGCGCCTGAGGCTTTATCCAATTTATCCAACTGGACAACAACCGGGGTCTCATACCTGGGTTTTTCTTCTTTTTTTTCCGTTGACCTGGCCATATTCGACCCTTTCTTTTTTGCTCAAAAATGTTTTGTCCCGGTCCTTTCGAGAAAATTAATTTCTAGACCCGCCTTACCACTTTCAAAGATCTCTCTTAAAGGGTCCCGTTGGAAGATTGTGCACATCCACAATCAAACGAAAGGGGCGGCGGATCTGCCATTGCTGCCGGCGGTCATCATAGCGGCCTATGATGCGCCGGCCCAGCAAAATGCAGGGCCCCCCGATCCCCTGGTGTTGAAAGACCACAATCCTGGGCCGCAGTCCAACGGGTAAGAGAGTGGTCAAAAACCTCCAAGGGGTCAGGGCCTGATAAAAGGAATGTAGCAAACAAGATAGGTTCCTGTCAAGGAGGCGTTTCCAGGGAATTAAGCGGCCGATCAGCCGACCCCGCCGACCCCCGGTTATGGCCCGTTTTTTTCTGCCTTGCCGGGCGGCAACCACCCGGCCATGGATGTCCTGGGGCCGTATAACAAAGGCATCATCCCTGCGATTATTGTCTCCCCGAGTGATAATACCTTCCGGAGTAAAACGGACGATACGGTGGACGACGGCTTGATGCCCTCCAGGGGAGCGGAAGAAAACCACATCGCCGGCCTGCAGGGGACGGTTGCCATAGGGCCTGATCTCCAGTATCTCCGGCTCTTTCAAGGTTGGATTCATACTGGGACCGACATAGGCGACCAGGATCGGCCCTCCGTTCTTAAGCCTGGATTCTATCGGGTTTTTATTCATATAGACCCAAAAATCAGATTGTTAAGTTATCCAATCGTGACAACCTCGTAAAAAGTTAAAAAACGACTTTTCACGAGGCGGGAAAGGGCTTTCCCTCTCCCGCCACTTGAAGTGAATTCCAGTGGTTCCACCTTCACCCCAGGCCGGAACTTAATCGTCCTCGGCCTGTTGATGGACTTTTTACGAGTCCATCAATCGTGAGGTTGGAAACAGTCCGGCCTCTTCCGCCTGGTCACAAAACCAGAATGGCGAAAATAGGTTGCCGGATCTATAGTAGTTCTGGGCAACACAGGACCCCAGACATCGCCCTTTCAGCAGGCAGCGGCTGCAGACGCCCTCCAACCCCTCGGGTAAATTTTGACGCAGGGCTTGCAGGACCCTATTTTCTCGCCAGACCCTTTCCAGGGGAACTTCCCCTATCCTGCCAAAGACCAGGTCCGGAACCTGTTCACCGATGCCGCACAGGGCATAGGTGCCATCGGCGAGCACGCCCAGGATTCCGAGGATACCGCAAAGGCCGCAGCCATCGCCGTTGGCTAACCGGCTTAAGGCCCTAAAGGCCCGCGGAAAATCGAAAAAGAGCCGCAGCCGGGTCCTGGGTGCCAGTTCCCGCTCCACATACCGTCCCAATTCAATGAGTTCCCCAATGGATAAATTCTCTTGCACCTGATGCAGCTTTTCTCCCCGGGCCATTGGCTGGACCAGATTAAACTTTACCGACCCGGCGCCCATTTCCTCGGCCATACGGATCATCCCTTCCACCTGGTCGGCGTTGCCGCGCATAACCGTGAAAATGATCTGAGGCCGAATCCCGGCATTTTTCAGATTTTTTATGGCCC
Source organism: Deltaproteobacteria bacterium (assembly GCA_016208255.1). Lineage (GTDB taxonomy): Bacteria > Desulfobacterota > RBG-13-43-22 > RBG-13-43-22 > RBG-13-43-22 > RBG-13-43-22. The sequence goes on from JACQYK010000234.1 coordinate 6,168, forward strand.
TGCGGGCAGCCTCAAAAGACCCTGGTACCCCCCGGACCCATTCGTGGGTAGCCTGATCGGTTCCATCCAGGCTCACTGAAACAAACCGTTTGGCTGATTTGGCCATCTCCCTGGCCGTAGGGGGGGTACACAGCAAGCCGTTGGTTTCAATGGTCAGGGAAAGCTCTTCCCGCCGGACAATCTCCAACAACCTGATGAAGTGGGGATGCAGCAATGGCTCTCCGCCGGTCAGTTTGACACCCCGCAAACCCAGAGGCTTGGCTTCCCGGATGACTTTTTCAAAAAGGTCGACCGGCAGGGTTGGATAATGGAATCCCGTGGTATCGAGTTTGGGGGCCAGCCAGCAATGACGGCAGGCCAGATTACAACCTTCGGTCAGATAAAAATAAAGTTGGTTGAGAGAAGGGACCCCCGTCTGCCCGGTCCCTTTTTTTTCCCCATTGTTTTCAAGGCTCACGGGATCGAGCCCCCTTCCTCCAGGAATCGGCGCAAGCAAGCATCGGGACTGGGAAAATCGACCCGGCCGGTCAGGGAATAGGCCAGCCCCGGACAATTACCCGTGCAATACGGCCGGTATGAACAGTCCGAGCAATATTCGAAGTCCTCTAATGGAATTGTCTGACGCTGCCGCAATTGATTCAGGATCGGGTTGTGCTGCCAAATCTCTACCAGTGAATCCTGGTTGATATGCCCAAGTTCCAAATGGGGCAGCATGAGACAGGGGATTATCGCCCCATCAGAGCGCACGGCGATTTTGTGGCTTGGGCAGCCACAGGCGGTCAGCCGACCTCCATTGGGGAAGGCCGGCGCGTTTTTGGCCCTGGCCTCTTCCATTTTCTTCCACAGGCGCCCTTCAGCCAGGGGTCCGGCCATTGCCGAGATGCGGCCATCATATTTCTCATTGAGGTCAAGCAACTGTTTCATGGCTTTCGTTCGCTCATCGATAGTCAAAAGGACATCATCGGCGTTCAAACGGCAGGCCCCCAAATATCCGGCGGCGTTGGTCCCGAATCCCGGGAGGCCAAGTTCCTCAAGAAGCAGGGAGGAGATGGCTTTTAAATCATGGACGTTGTGCCGGTGAATGGTGACCCGGACCCCCACCTTGACCCCAGGACGGGTTAAGATCCGGATTCCCCGCATGGCCCCTTCAAAAGAGCCCCGGCCGCGGCAGACATCGTGGGTGTCGGCACTGGAACCATCCACCGATATCTGGACGTAATCGCAACGGCCGCTGCCGGCCAGGAAAGCGGCTATCTCATCATCGATCAGCGCGCCGTTGGATAAAAGGGAGAAGCGCATTCGATTACGGATAATCCCCTCCAGGAGAGTTGACAAATCTTTGCGGATGAAGGGCTCTCCGCCGGCCAGGACAACGCTCATGACCCCCAGCAATCCCAGTTCATCAAAGAACATGAGCCATTCGTGGGTAGGCAGGTCCCGATATTTTAGCGACGGGTTATGGAAGAAGTAGCAATAGCGGCAGCGCAGGTTGCATTGCGCGGTGATTTCCAGATCCAGGATACGGGGTGTACGCATGACCATCGCAGAATTTGTTTCTGACCGATCTCACCCGGATCGGTCATTGGCGGTCGGACTCCAGTTCAAATCCCACAAAGCCCTCTTCAGCCAGCGTATTGACAAAGGAGGTAACCTCTTGGAGGATATTATCGGAAACACCCTCAAAGCAGTCTCTGATCCCGGAAACGATTTTTTCAAGACTGGATTTTCCATCCATCCCTTTCCACACAGCCACCCCTACCGGATTAATCCCTACCGCCCTGGCGGTGTCCGGGTTGAAAAGTACGGCCCAGTCATCAAATTCTTCACGAAGAACGACTAAGGGATTGGCAATGGGTTTGTCTCTTTGGTTTATCATTAGGAAATTCTTTTCTAACGGTCAATTTGGCAAAAAGTGGTACTCAGGGGTAGTTATTATCATTTCTTATAACATTTGACCCTTTGGCGGATTATGCTAACATAATGGTCGCCTTATTTCAAATGATAATATCGGTCTTGAATTTAACGGAAGAATGTAATAAAAATATCGAGGGAAAGAGCAAATAGGCAACAGACAGTGCAGGAGGGTTTTATGAGAAGGGTAAAAATAATCGGCGGTGCGATCACCAAGTTCGGAAGGCATCTGGATAGAAACCTCAAGTCCCTGGTAGCTGAGGCGGTCAACGGGGCTTTAGCCGATGCGGGCATTGCCAAGGAGCAGCTTCAGGGCGCCTGGGTCGGCAATGCCTCCCAGGGGGTACTCCAGGGGCAGGAAAGCATCCGGGGGCAGGTGGTATTGAATCCCTTGGGTATCGTGGGGATTCCGGTCATCAACGTGGAGAATGCCTGCGCTTCATCGGCCACGGCCCTGAACGGAGCCTGGGCCATGGTGGCTCTTGGAGAAATCGAGGTGGCTCTGGTGGTGGGGATGGAAAAGATGTTTTTTGAAGAGCGCAGTCGCGTTTTACCGGCCTTTACCGGGTGCATGGATGTGGAGACTTTGGCCCAGGCCATGGAGGCCTTTAAAAAAGCCGAAGAAAAGATCGCCCGGGACCGTGAGGCCATGGGAGGAGATCAGAAAAAGAAGTCCGGACAACGGACCGTTTTTATGGATGTCTACGCCATGGGGGCCCGTCATCATATGCAAAAGTACGGCAGCACTCAGCGTCAAATGGCGGTCATAGCCTCCAAGAATCATTTTCATTCCTCCATGAACCCTTTGGCCCAGTACCAGACCAAATTTACGGTGGAGGAGGTCCTGGCGGCTCCGGAGGTAGCCTATCCCCTGACCCGGCCCATGTGTTCCCCCATCGGAGACGGGGCCGCCGCGGCGATTATTGCTTCTGATGCCTTTGCCCGAAAAATCGGGGCCAGCCATACCGTAGATATAGCGGCCTGCCTTCTTGGCAGCGGAGAGGGCGGCCTGGCCACTGAAGAAGGAACCCTGACCAAACTGGCCAAAAGGGCTTATGAAAAAGCCGGCATCGGGCCGGAAGACATCGATCTGGCCGAAGTCCATGACGCCACCGCTTTCGGAGAAATGGGCGCCACCGAAGCCCTGATGTTTTGCCCTGAGGGGGAAGGTGGACTCTGGGCGGAAGCCGGTCACAGTACCCTGGGAGGGAAATTGCCGGTGAATGTCTCAGGCGGTCTTGAATCCCAGGGGCATCCCATAGGGGCTACAGGCATCCGTCAGGTGGTGGAGATTTATTGGCATCTGACCAACCGGGCCGGCGAAAGACAGGTGCGGGGCGCCAAGGTGGGTCTGGCACAGAACGCCGGAGGAACGGTAGGTGGTGGTCCAGGCGCACTGTCGGTCACTATTTTAAAGGCCTAACCAAACCTATTTGAAATTGCGGGTTTCGAAAGTGAGAGATAAATTCTCAGACTTATGATTTTAGAATCTAAAGAGGAGAGGTAGGAATGATGGAGAGCAAAGTCCCTGATATCCTGGTCTGCCAGATGGATGCCAAGGCCGAAAAGAACCCTGATTTTCCCGTGGTCACCTTTGAAAATTCCCCCCACCCCGATGAGGTACTGACCTATGGGGATCTGGTCATCAAAGGCCGAAAGCTCGCCCGGGCACTCCAAAAAAACGGTATCGGACGAGGGGACGCCTTCGCCCTGCTGATGCGAAATCACCTGGGTGGCGTTTTGGCCATGTACGCGGCTTCCGCCCTGGGAGCGGTTGTCGTTCCCATCGATCCAAGATCAATGGGTCAAAAGCTCAGCTTTCAGATCAAGAATTCCGGCTCCAAAGGGGTCATCTTCACGGCTGAATTCCTGGATTCCATGGAAGAAGTCTTGTCCTCTTGGCCTGGGGTGAAAACGGTGGGGGTACTTTATAAAGATGATTTTAGAATCCCCGAATCTCCAAAATATCCGAGCTTAAATGAAATTCTGGAGGGACCGGAGGGACCGGGATATAAGCCGGGAGAAAAGGCCGAGGACGATTACTTTCAGATCATTTATACTTCGGGAACCACCGGGGACCCGAAGGGCGTCAAGTTGCGCTACCGATTTTCACGCTCGGCGGCCCTGGCTCAGGGGGTCTGGAAATATACCGGAGACGATAAACTCTATACCGGACTCTCCCTGACCCATGGCAACGCTCAGGCCATTACCCTGAGCCCGGCCCTGCTGCTCGGTATCCCGGCGGTCATCAGCCGGAGGTTCACCAAGAGCCGGATCTGGGACATCTGCCGCGCCTACGGATGTACGACCTTCTCCCTTTTGGGCGGCATGATGATGGGGATCTACTCGGAGCCTGTCCGGCCGGACGATGCCGACAACCCCGTCAGACTGGTCATCAGCGCCGGTACCCCCAGACCGATCTGGGAGGCCTTTGAGAATCGCTTTAAGGTTAGGATCCACGAATGGTACGCCGCGGTCGAAGGGGGTTTTGCCCACAACCCCCCGGGAGCCGGACCCATCGGTTCCTTTGGCAGGCCCTTGGAGGGTTCTGAGATCCGGGTCGTCCGCGAAGACGACTCGGAATGCGCTCCCGGAGAGATTGGAGAACTGATCTTCACCTCCTTAACCGCCAAGGTCGAGGTGGAATATCATGGGAATCCGGAGGCCTCCAGGGCGAAAACGCGTGGTGGCTGGCTCCGTTCCGGAGACATGGTGCACCGGGATAAAGAGGGATGGCTTTACTTCGATTTCCGCAAGGGCGGCGGGTTGCGACGTCAGGGTGATTTTATCATGCCGGAGTATGTGGAAGCTGTCCTGGCCGTCCATCCTGACGTTTCCGATGTTTGCGTCTACGGGATTCCCGCCGCTTCGGGGGCACCGGGGGAAAGCGACCTGGTGGCCTCCATAGCCCCCGCCACATCCCAACCCGACATCAAAGGGATTTTCGCCTTATGCCGGTCAAAGCTGGAGCGAAACAGCATTCCTTCTTATGTCCAGATAGTACCGGAGATCCCCAAAACGGCTTCCCAGAAAAATCTAGGCCGCCTTTTGAGGGAGGACTTCAACCCTGATGCGGAAAATGTCTACCGCTTTGAAGACTACCGCTAGCGATCCATCTAATTCCCTCACCACCCGGATTGAATCGGACAGCCAGACAAGGGTGGTAGTATGGTAGCAGAGGGTTAAAAGGAGGTCTCAATGGACTTCTTTACCTATTTTATACTCTTACCCCAAAAAGCAATTTCTTATCATTCGATTATTTTGAGGCGATGAAAGGACAGTTGATGAAGAGTGTTGACGATCGCGCTGGGGATTTTCCCCGGATGACCGTGGGGGTGATGGGCTCTGCCGGAGGTACCCTGGACGAGGCTGTCCGCGGAAAAGTCTACCGGTTGGGCCACGCCATTGCCAAGCGGGGGTGCGTGCTGATCACCGGGGCGTGCCCCGGGCTGCCCCATGAGGCTGTCAAAGGGGCCAAGCAGGCCGGGGGAATCGTGGTGGGGATTTCCCCGGCACTAAATTTGGAGGAGCATGTCCGTAAGTATAGCTCACCCAGTCGGGGATATGATGCCATCGTATATACCGGAAGCGGCCTGATGGGACGGGAAGTGGAGAACATTCGCAGCTGCGATATGGTCATCTTCGCCGGAGGCCGATCCGGCACGCTGGGTGAGTTCGCCATTGCCTACGACGAAGCCAAAGTGATTGGTGTGCTGCAGACGACCGGAGGGATCACTGAACATCTGAGAGACATCATTGCCATGATGAACAAGGATACGGGCGCTCTGGTCTGCTATGACACCGACCCGGATGGGCTCCTCAATCAGCTGGAGGAAATCTATATCAAGGTGATCAAGCCTCGGCATTTGAAGGTGACGGAGGGCGCCGATCCGGATGGGGAGCTTTCGCCTTTCTGATCTTCGACGACTGCGATCGACCTTGCCGACCCCACTCTGGAGCGGTGGATTCACTTTGGACCAGACAGGGCAAGCAGAGACAACGAATCTTGGGGGTATTGGTTACCGCTCCGGCACCGTAGGCGGTGAGTTCTTGAGCGGAACGAAACCCCTAGCCTGCCCCAATCCCGACCATCCCCGCCGCCACCGCCGTGTCCATAAAATTGGCCTCTTCAGGATTTTTATGCCCGCATTTTGGACATTTCACAAGATTTCAGCCAGCCCAGAAGGACTTTTCAATTACCCCATCGGTAAACCAGCCCTTATAGCCCAAAATTACGATCCTGAAATGATTGGGCTGGCCGATTTTCTAACGGGATTTTCACCCAATCCCCGGGAAAGCCAATGGCCCAATGTAGTAACTGAAGCACTTCCTAAGACCCCGGTTAGGGGTACCTCTATATAAATACAGCTTGAAGGAAGGGATAATAAACAGGAGGCTTGTATGGATGATATAGTCAGAAACACAGCGGATTACAAAAAAATCTCCCTGGAGGCAATCCTCAAATCCCTGGAAACATCCTTGGATGGTCTCGCCGAGTCCGAAGCCGGAAAGCGACTGGAAAAGTTCGGGTACAATGAAATCGTAGAGAAAAAGAAGAATTCTTTTCTTGAATTCTTGCTGCGGTACTGGGGGCCAATGCCCTGGCTGCTGGAGCTGGCAATGGGGCTTTCTTTTCTATTGAAACATGACCTGGAAGGAATAATAATTTTTTTTCTTCTCACGGTGAATGCCGTCATAGGTCACCTGCACTCACGGGGTTCGCAAAAAGCGGTCGAGCTTCTCAAGAAAAAATTGGCCGTCAAGGCCAAGGTTTTGCGCGATGGTCAATGGGTAATGAAAGAGGCTAAAGAGATCGTGCCCGGAGACATTATCGCTGTCGGACTTGGGAATATCGTACCGGCGGATGCGGTATTGGTGGTTGGCGAACTTTCCCTTGATCAATCAGCCCTGATCGGAGAATCCCTTCCGGTAAAGGCCCATCCATCGGATATCCTCTACGCCGGCTCTGTAGTGGGACGGGGTGAGGCCAGAGGTTTGGTGGTCAATACCGGAGCAAATACCTATTTCGGCAAAACAACAGAACTGGTCAAAATAGCCAAGCCGAAATCCCATCAAGACGAAGTGATGATGGCTATAGTCAAAAATATGATGATTTTGGGTATAGCCGCATCAATTTTGGTTTCCA
>JACQYK010000235.1 GCA_016208255.1 Deltaproteobacteria bacterium
GGATTTACTGTCATTGAGGAGCTGATTCCCGGGGGAGGCGCCGAGCGTTCGGGTCTGTTGAAGGTGAAGGACAGAATCATTGCCGTTGCCCAGGAAGGGGAAAAGCCTGTTAATGTGATCAATATGGAATTACAAGCAGTTGTTAAGATGATCCGCGGCAAGAAAGGTACGCAGGTAACCCTGACGATCCTGCGGCAGGAGGAACACACAGACCGCTTCGACGTCACAATCATGCGCGACAAGATCGACATCAAGGAACAGGAGGCCAAGATCACCTACGAGATACGGACAGTGAACGGCGGGCGGTACCGCTTCGGCGTGATCGATCTTCCTTCCTTCTATGGCGACGAGAAAGAAAATAAATCATGCTATCAGGATGTCAAAAACCTCCTCGCGGAGGCCAGTCGGCAGCATGTCAAAGGGATCGTGCTGGACCTGTCGCGCAATGGGGGGGGGCTGCTCAAGGAGGCGGTGCGCCTTGCCGGCCTTTTCCTTGACGGGGGTGGAATCGTGGCCATCAAAGACAGTAGGGACCAGGTGACGATTTTCGCCAATGGTTCGGCCGCATCGGAGACGGAAAGCGATCAGCGCAAAGTGCTTAGGTTCCCCGCGGAAGACCCTCGCTCAGTCTATACAGGTCCACTCGTCGTGCTGACGAGCCGCCTGAGCGCATCGGCTAGTGAGATCGTGGCGGGCGCTCTCAAAGACTACCATCGCGCGGTGATCGTCGGGCAGGACCATACCTTTGGCAAAGGGTCTGTACAAGTCCTGACGCCTCTCCCCTGGGGTCTGGGCAGCATGAAAGTCACCACAGCGCTGTATTTCCTGCCCGGTGGCAAATCTACACAAAAGATCGGCGTAGAAGCAGATGTACGGCTTCCAATCTGGTTCACCCTCAAAGATATAGGTGAAAAGGACCTGGATTACCCACTTCCGGCTCAGGCAATCAGGCCCTTCCTCAGCGTGCCGGGAAAAACCTCACCGCTCTGGAAATCTCTGGAGCAGCCCTTGCTCACAGAGCTGGCAGCAAGGTCTAAGGCCAGGGTCGCCAAAAATGTGAAGTTCGACGAGATCATCAAGAACAACAAAGAGGACACTGGCAAGAAAGGGGTGATCCGGCTCGCCGACTTACGCAAAGAAATGGAGAAGGAAAACAGTGGAAAGAAGAAGGAGACCCCTACTGAGCTTAAAAAGAAGGCCCGGGACCAGTATGCTCCATTCGTGAATGAGAGCGTTAACATTTTACTCGATATGGTGATGCTGGAGTCAGCCCCGACCATTTCGGACCTTAATAAATAAACCTGATCAAGTCAACCCGGTATCTGGACGTTGTTTCTAAGTTGCATAACCTCCAAGGCCTTTCATCCATCTTTATAGAAGAGGATATTGGTTTTAAACATTTGTTTGAGGGCCATTGGCATGGTTCCAGGCCGAGTTCAGTAAATAGGAGAAGAGGATATGAGGTCGAAGCCGACCGCAGAGATCGACGTCATAGGATTCGACTATTCTTTTTTCTTTCCGGACCTGCGGTGTTTCAGCCATTACAGCTTTGCTCTCTCTTTCCCTTGTTCCTCCAGATATCGATCAAACTCGGTTTTTCTTTTCATAACGATTTTTTCCTTTCCCAGTCTTCTTCCCGTGATTTAGCAATTATCAAATCGGCTTCGGAAGTTTTTTAGCCTTATTCCGGATTCCGTGGATGGCAACAATTCTTTGGCTTTTCATAAAAAATAGAGGATCCGGTGTTTAATTTCCCCACATGACGAAGTTCAAAAAGATCTCCCCCTATGTATCCGAGGCCATCCGTTCCGCCTCCTTGCCGTTTACGGTCGTGCCGATGGGGTAAAAGATCTCTTTGGCCTTTCTGGGACCCACCAGCCAGACCCACATGGAGGTGACGAACCCCGCCCCCAGGGGAGCCTGTATGCTTCCGATACGGGTATCATCGGCCACGACAACCAAATCACACATGGCCGCCATCTGGCTGCCGCCTGCCAGGCAGTATCCGTGTATCTGGGCGATGATGGGTCTGGGGGTATCCCGGATCGTCAGCCAGCGTTCATCTATTTTTCGCAATCTTTACTTCATTGTCTTCGCTGGCGCTCTTGATCACGGAGGCCAGCTCCTCTTGCATGGGACTATTCAAAGAATTCAATTTCTCCGGTCGGTTGAGAGTTATGGTGGCGATCTTGGCTTTCTTTTCATAAAGAATGAAATCCATAATGACCTCCTTGATGATGGAAAAATTGTATACTGATACGAAATTTTTTTGGTTCTCTTGAGGTCTTTTTCAGCGTATTCTGGAAAGAACCCGGTTTATCCAACCCATATCAAAGGCCCTGGGGTCAAAATCCCCAAGCCATTCCTTTATTTCTTCATGTTCGGGATGCCGCTTATCCTTGACGGCTTCCAGCATCTCGTAGTACCCGGGTATCCCTCCTGAATCTTCAGGGGGACCGGCATTCGCGCCGCCGATGCAGACCGGTTTTCCAGCAAACCGGGGATCATCATCCAGAATCTTTTCGACTAAAACAACATGCTCCCAGTTATCCCCAAAGTCATAGATATAGAGGAACATCTGGCCTTCCCTTGGGGCCGCTTCAAAAAGATGGACCCCCTTTTCATCCTCGGACGGCACCAGATCATCCGGATGGGGTTTTGTATAATGTGTCCCGGCGATGACAAATTCATGGAGATGATCATCCTCCCAGCCCATCAGTTCCTGTATAATTTTATGAAGCCTGGCCAGAGTGGTATTCCCTGAAACCAAGACCCGCCTCCAAATCTCCGGTTTGCTGCCGATATAGGCGGCTTTGGTCTTTAAAGCGCATTCCAGGATTCGGTTGTCGGGATCATCCCTCAGGACTTTGATATGCGGCTTGGTCTTGACGATCGCTGCTGTCCTCGAGATGAATTTTATAAGTTCAACAGTTTTCTCTTCCGACCACCCGAATTTTTTCTCCAGCTTTTGGGCCGTTTCGGCCAAAATAGCGATCGAGGAATAAAGGATAAATTTCTTTTTGAGGGCTTGAAGATAGGCCTCTTCAGCCCTTCCACCGGGAACAGCGAAAGCTGAGATATAAATATTGGTGTCAAAAACAGCAGTTATCTTCATCGGTCTTTCAGAACGATACGTTCGACTTCCGCCTCAGTGAAGACCCGCTTCTTTCGAGCCAGCTTAGCTCCATAGGCCTGGAGTTCCAGGAATTCTTTTTCCAGAGTTCTTTCCTTATAGACCCGGAACATGTCCCGGAAGAGCTGGCTCCTGTTCTTGGCCTCCTGGCGGGCCGTCTTTTCATAATCTTCTGCTATCTCCGGGGGAAGAGAAATGGTCATGGCTATTCGATTTCTTTCCATGGTAACGCTCCTCAACTCTAAAAGTGGTATGACAAAATATTACCCTAGTTTTTCAGGAAAAACAAGGCCGGCAAACAAAAAATCCCCCGCCCCTCCAACCCTGGAGGAACAGGGGATTTTCAGATTAACACTGACTTAGAGATATTTATTTCACTTCTTCAAAGTCGGCATCGACCACATCGTCATCGGCTTTTCTACCTCCCGATGGACCGGCTCCGGCCTCCGGACCGGCTCCCGGGCCGCCTTGTTGACTGGCCTGGGAATACATCTTTTCGGCCAGCTTGTGTGAGGTTTGGGTCAGTTCATCAATCAACCTCTTGATTTCCGAGGCGTCGCTGCCTTCCATGGCCTTTTTCAACCGCTCAACAACCGATTCGATATCCGACTTGAGAGAAATCTCCACCTTGTCCCCCAGTTCCTTGACGGTTTTTTCCGTGGAATAGATCAGGGTATCGGCCTGGTTTCGGGATTCGGCCAGTTCCTTTTTCTTTTTGTCTTCTTCGGAGTGCATCTCGGCGTCTTTGACCAGACGCTTGATCTCCTCTTCGGACAAGCCGCTGGAGGCCGTGATCTTGATGGACTGTTCCTTACCGGTTCCCAAGTCCTTGGCCGAGACATGAACGATCCCGTTGGCATCGATATCAAAGGTGACCTCAATCTGAGGCAGACCCCGGGGGGCCGGCGGAATACCGGTCAATTCGAAACGTCCCAGGGTCTTGTTGTCGGCCGCCATTTCACGCTCGCCCTGAAGGACGTGGATGGAAACGGCCGGCTGATTGTCGGCGGCTGTGGAAAAGGTTTGGCTTTTCCGGGTCGGGATGGTGGTGTTCTTCTCAATCAGTTTGGTATGAACCCCGCCCAGGGTCTCGATCCCCAAAGACAAGGGGGTCACGTCCAGAAGTAGAACGTCTTTGACGTCCCCTTTCAAAACCCCGGCCTGTATACCGGCCCCAATGGCCACCACCTCATCAGGATTCACTCCTTTGTGAGGTTCTCGATTAAAAAGTTCCTTGACCTTTTGCTGGACTTTCGGCATCCGGGTCATGCCGCCTACCAGGATGACTTCCTGGATCTGGTCGGCGGTCAATCCGGCGTCCTTTAAGGCCATCCGGCAGGGAGGAGCCACCTTTTCCACCAGGTCCTCCACCAGCATCTCCAGTTTGGCCCGGGACAATTTGATGTTCAGGTGTTTGGGGCCGCTGGCATCAGCCGTGATAAAGGGAAGATTGATATCCGTTTCCATAGCGGTGGACAGTTCCATCTTGGCCTTTTCCGCCGCTTCTTTCAGTCGCTGCAGGGCCATTTTATCGCTTCGTAAATCAATGCCCTGATCTTTGCGGAATTCAGCCGCCAGATAATCGATGACCCGCAAGTCAAAGTCTTCACCACCCAGGTGGGTATCCCCATTGGTGGATTTGACTTCAAAGACCCCTTCTCCGATTTCGAGAATGGAGATATCAAAGGTTCCTCCTCCCAGATCGAAGACGGCGATCTTCTCGTCCTTCTTTTTATCCAGTCCGTAAGCCAGGGCGGCCGCGGTCGGCTCATTGATGATCCGTTGGACATTCAAACCGGCGATGCGTCCCGCATCCTTGGTGGCCTGGCGTTGGCTGTCATTAAAATAGGCCGGCACGGTGATCACGGCATCGGTGACCTTTTCGCCCAGATACTCCTCGGCGGTTTGTTTCATCTTGGTCAGGATCATGGAAGAGATCTCGGCCGGGCTGTATTCTTTCCCTTGGATCTCTATGTGGGCATCGCCGTTGGAGGCCTTGACGATCTTATAGGGCAGGATATGGATATCGCCCTGGACCTCTTTTGAATCATATTTACGGCCGATCAGCCGTTTGACGGCATAAACCGTGTTGGTTGGATTGGTGATGGCCTGCCGTTTGGCCACCTGACCGACCAGCCGTTCGTTGTTGTCCGTTACGGAAACCACCGAAGGGGTGGTGCGGCTCCCTTCCACGTTCGCAATTACTTTCGGGTCTCCACCCTCCATAATGGCCACGCACGAATTGGTGGTCCCCAAATCAATTCCAATAATTTTACTCATTTTCTCCTCCTTGTAATTATATCAATCTATTAAACAGGGAAATAAATCTTTTATTTTTTAGTACCCCGTATGTTTTTTCTATTGTTGTTTAAAAAAATTAAAGAACTCTTTTCAGATCATTTATTTTCATAACAAAAGTCCTACATTCTTTTAAGATCAGGCTTCAGGGTCTGCCTCCGGGTTCAATTCCGGTTTTTTGGATACCACCACCATGGCCGGACGGACCAGGCGGTTATGCAATCGGTACCCGATTTGCAACTGTGAGATGACCGTGCCGGCCGGCTTTTGGGTATCCTCCTGAACCATAACCGCCTCGTGATGGTTGGGGTCAAATTCTTCCCCCATGGCCTCTATCCGGGTTATTCCGTATTTTTCCATAACCGTCCAAAGCGCTTTATGGGTCAATTCGACCCCATCGAGAAGAGCCTTAGGGTTCCCGGCTTCCCGCCCGTGCTCCAGGGCCCGTTCCAGATTGTCCAGCACCGGCAAAAGATCTTTTAATATATTTTCATTGGCAAATTTGTAAGTTTCGGATTTTTCCTTATCCACCCTCTTTTTATAATTCTCCCATTCCGCTGAAAGGCGGAGATAGCGGTCATAATTTTCTTTGGCTTCTTTTTCTTTTTCCTGAAGCAGGGCCTCCAAATCCTGGTTTTCCTCTTTCCCGGCGCCGGCTTTTACTTTCTCTTGGGCCTCCGGGGATTTGGGATGAGAAGGTCCTTCTGTTACCTTAATCTGGGTCAAATGGGTTACCTCTCTTCTTATCTTGTGAGCTTTATCTCAGTATTTTTCTTTCTTAACTCAGCCACCTAACTATCCCGCAGGGCTTGGTTGGGGGGAAATCGATGCAAAAAAAGGCTGGGGGCAGGTCCGCCGTTACTATCAGATCTTCTTTTCCAGGATTCGGCTGATGACTTTGGCCGTATAGTCCACGATCGGTATCACCCGATCATAATTCATCCGGGTCGGTCCAATTACACCCAGGGTGCCGATGGGGTAATCCCCCTTTGTGTAGGCAGCGGTAATGACGCTGCAGCCTTCCATTTCATTAATCTGCGTTTCCGAACCGATAAAGATTTGAATGCCAATGGCATTGATGCTTTTTTCCAATAGTCGGATTAAAATATTTTTCTCTTCAAAGGCCTTGAAGAGGTCCCGTAATATTTCTATTTGACGGAATTCCGGATACTGCATCAGGTTGATCCGGCCTTCAATATAGACCTCTCCGATTGATTCTTCCTGGAAGGCCCGGTTGGAAATTTCCAGGGCCTTGGACAACAAGGCATCAAAATCATCCTTGTCTTTTTTCATTTCTTCCAGGACCTTTTGCTTGAGCTGATCAAGGGTCAAATCAACGAGCAACTCGTTGAGATACTGGGTCAGCCGGTCCAGTTCAACCTGGGAAAGGTTGTCTTCGATTTCAATGATTTTATTCTGGACCAGTCCGGATTGGGTGACCAGGACCATTAAAACCAGATTATCCCTCAGTCGGATGAATTCTATATGTTTAAAAACCGTAACTGAAGACTTGGGCCGGGAGACGATGGCCGCCTGTTCGGTGACAACCGCCAACATCTTGGATGTGGTCTTTAATAATTCTTCCACCTCCTGGCTGCTATCCAACAGGTAATTTTGGATCCTTCGCTTCTCCGAATCGGCTAAGGGTCGCAACTCCAGGATAGAGTTGACATAAAAACGCAGTCCGTTCTCGGTCGGCACCCGGCCGGCTGAAACATGGGGCTGGCTGATCAATCCGATATCTTCCAGATCGGACATAATATTCCGAATAGTGGCCGGGCTGAGATGGATATCGTTTTTCTTGGATATGGCCCGGGACCCAACCGGCTCGGCGGTCTCAATGTAGTCCCTGACAATAGCATTTAAAACAGCCCGGTTCCTTTGGTTCAGGACTATGGTCATATAAGCTCGTAATATCTCTATAAATTATAAATTTATAATTTTACTTAAATTTAATTACCGCTTGAGCCTTTGTCAAGCCTAACGGATTAAAAATAGGGATTAAAAGAAGCAATTATATAGTGGTCCCCCCGTCGACCGCCAGAACCTGACCGGTCACATAAGATGAAGCATCCGAAGCCAGGAAAATAACCGCCCCCACCATTTCTTCAGGCTCGGCTATACGTCCCATAGGATTTCGGCTGGTCACCGCTTTCAAAATATGCGGATTACTCCAAAGGGGTTGGCTGAAGCCGGTTTTGACCATACCGGGGGCTACGACGTTAGCCCGGATATTGTACTGAGCCCATTGCTGAGCCATCACCTTGGTAGCCATGATCACTCCGGCTTTACTGATCGAGTAAATCGGCAATATATCGGGACTGATACCGGCAACGGAGGCGATATTAATAATTTTGCCCCCTCCTTTTTCCTTCATGACCCTGGCCACTGCCTGACTCAAAAAAAACAAACCCTTCAGATTCAGATTCAAAACCGAATCCCAGGCCCGGTCGTCAACGTCCAGGGCCGAGGCCATGGTAGGGTTCGTGGCCGCATTGTTCACTAGAATGTCAATCTTCCCATACTCCTCCAGGACCTTCTGGACCAGGTTGTTGATTTCCTCGATCCGGCCTACGTGGGCCGCGATCGGAAGGCATTTCCGTCCTGTTTTTCTGATCTCTTCCGCTGTCGTTTCCAGATTGGGAAGTTTCCGGCTGGCAATGGCCAGGTCCGCCCCGGCCTGAGCCATTCCCAGGGCAATCGCCCGGCCGATTCCCCGGCCGCCACCGGTGACCAGGGCGACTTTTTCTTTTAATAAAAAATCCATTTTTTGCTCCTCCTTAAGGAATTTTCTTTGGGATGAACGGAGTATAAAACAGAAAAGAAAAAGGGGTCAAGGAGAATAAAGACTTTGCCCCCCTTCACTTTTGAAAAAGTTCAGGTACTTCAGACTTAATCAGGGGGAAGGGTATTTTTTTCAGGCTTGTCCAAAAAGTACTCCGGCGCTCTTTTTCCGGCCCTGAGTCTTAAATGGCTTCCGAAGTGGATATATACTGGGTAGAATTTGGGACCTATTTCCCTTGGCCTGCCTTTCTCATAACTCAAAAGCAGGCCAAGAAATCATTATCCTGAGTAATGGGGTTGGTAAGCCTGAAAAGAATACCCTCCCCCCTGATTAATAAAGTCTCAAGGGGTTATATCAATTTTCCCCAAGCCACCATTTTTTTCTTGCTAATTTCCTCTCAGGACCTAGAATTCGGATAACTGAAAATAAACTTTTGGAGGTTTAGCCATGTTTGATCTATCCAGGTTTTCACTAACCGGTAAAACAGCGATTGTAACCGGGGGCAGTCGGGGAATAGGTAAAGCCATTGCGATGGGATTGGCTCAGGCCGGGGCCAAGGTAGCCGTGACCAGCCGTAAGGTTAATGACTTGGAAACAACTGCGGCCGAAATAAAAGCCTTTGGCGGAGAAGCCTTCCCTATCCAGGCCCATTTGGGCAAAACAGATGAAATCAAGAAAATGGTGGAAACGGCCTTGAAACAGCTCAAACGAATCGATATCCTGGTCAATAATGCCGGAGCCAGCCCGGCTATGGGCAGCGTACTGGAAACCGACGAACGGCTTTGGGAAACTATTATGAATCTTAACCTGAAAGGTCTTTATTTCACCAGTCAGGCGGTGGCCAGGGTCATGAAGGAACAGGGAGGTGGAAAAATCATCAATCTCGCTTCTATCGACGGCTTCATCCCCGAACGCGAAGTAAGCGTCTACAGTATATCCAAGGCCGGTGTCCGCATGATAACCAGGGCCTTTGCCTTGGAATTGGCCCCTTTTAATATCCAGGTCAATACCATTGCCCCCGGACCGATCAGCACCAAGATGCTGAATTCCCATTGGTTCCATCTCTCACCGGAAGAGGCCCGGAAGGGGCAGGAGGCTATGGCCCAAATGACTCCCATGGGACGGATCGGTCAACCCGATGAGATAGCCGGGGCGGCCGTTTACCTGGCGTCCGATGCCTCCAGCTACACCACCGGTGCCGAGATTGTGATCGATGGAGGGGTCCTGCAGGGAAAAGGTCTGGAGCCGACTGGTTGATTAAAAAGAAGGAATCGTTAAAGATCTACGTCCCATCCTGGAGTTGCCCCGGAAGAGATGACCTCTAACGGCCAGGTCGGCTAACACGAATCCCATTTCCTGTCATTCCGGCGAAAAGCCGGAATCCAGGAAATGGGACCGACCTCTGGACCCCGGCTTTCGCCGGGGTGACGATCTTCTGTTACGAACCTGTCTTCAAAAAGGATGTCCATTGGAGAACGGGGTTCTATACCCGCCACTTCGACTCTTTTATTTTTCTCTGTATAAAGCCTTCCGAATTTCTTCGGGAATAAAAAAAACCATTTCCCTTTCCGGCATAAGGATGGCCACCTGCTCGCTTTGCCCCTTGGCACAGACCAACCCATTGGAAAGCAGTTTTATCTCAAAATCCAAAACGATCTTAATTCTCGCCTCCTTCAGAGTGGCGGTGCAGAGGAATTCGTCGTCCATTCTTAAGGGCTGGACATGTTTGATCTTGGAGCGGATAACCGGGAAAAGATAGCCCGTTGTTCTGGCGTAGTCCAGCAAATCCAGCCCGCATTCCTTAAAAAAGGCCTGCCGGGCCGTTTCAAAGTATTTAAAGTAATGGCCGTTCCAGACGATCTGCATGATATCCACGTCATAATAGGGCACCTTTAACTGAACGCTGGTTGAAACGGATTGAGGCATCTTTTCACCAACCCATCAATGTTTTTCGTTTTTATTTAAATGGAAGGTGGTCCTAAAGTCAAGGATCATGTTCGGATTGACTATCCCCTTTATGTTTTATATGATTCGGAATATATTACAGGAAAAGCCGAACACCTTTGTCCTTAACCGATATAAACTTCGAGGCTATACAGAAGGAGACTTCCGTCTCCTGGCCGGGAATCGAGCATCTCCGCGCCGCCTGCCTGGGATTGGTTATCTTCGACTTGGAAACCCTTTCTCCTGAAGAAGAAGGGCTTTTCACCACTCGGGAATTGGAAAAATTTTTAAGGATGGGAAGGCAAAGGCGGAAGAGTTTCAAGGCCGCCAGAGTAGCCCTGAAGATTTTGTCCCGAAGGCTTGGCCTGATAAAAAAAGAAGTGCCTGACTATGCTATTGAAACTCTTGGCCCTGATAACCTGAAACCCTGCCTGGCTGAAAGCGGCTTATACTGCTCGGTCTCTCATAGTTCCCGGTTCGTGGTGGCGGTCGCCCACCGGCATCCGGTCGGCGTGGATATCGAGGGAGTTTCCGACCGGATTCAAAGGATTCAGCATATCTTTCTATCCCCCGGAGAAAGCCAAATGATTTCCCAATCAGGTCTTGATTTTCAAGTCGCCGCAACCCTGGTCTGGTCCATCAAGGAGGCGGCGGCCAAGGCCCTGGGACTCCATCTTTTTCAGGCTGTCCGTGAGGTAAGGGTAGTCAAAATGGGAAAAGAAGAAAGTTCAATAAGGGTCCAGGAAAAAACCTACCCGGCCAGACACATTCAAGGCCATGGTCAGGTGATCGCCCTGGTAACCATCGATGACCTTTAGATCTTTGCAAAGTACATCTAAAGACTTATCTCTGGTATAACCACGGTAATGAGGTATGGTCGGCCTGTTGCTGGTTGCTGGTTGCTGGTTGCTGGTTCCTGGTTCCTGGTTAAAACATAAGGACCGGCAACGAGTATCCGGTAACCGGCAAACAAGAAAATTCAAATCCCGGCTCCTCAGCCGTTCAAATCAAAGACTTAGGGTTTTGAAGGGAGAAAGGCTATCCCCCAGGAACCCGGCCCCATGTGGGCAGCGGAGGTTAGAGAAAGGAGCTGTAAAGAGACTTCCGCCAAAGGAAACCTGCGTTCTATTTCCGGCCTGATTTCCTTTTCCAGCCATTCCCGATTGTCGGAGTACTCGAGGAGCAGGGCGGATTTCCGATCTTTGGGGAGATCCTTGTCCAGCCCCCTAAAGGCGAATTTTACCTGATCCTGAAGGCTTCTGACTACCCCCACCTTTCGGGCTCCGTCCGGAAAGGGGCTGACAATCGGTTTGATGTTCAACACATCCCCAAAAAAGGCCCCCCTCAGGATCTTGGACCACCAGGGCCATTTCGGCGGCGGTTTTAGCCACCAAACCAAGTTTTCCCGAAGCCACTCCACTATCGATGACGATCATTTTGTTCTCGGGGTCATTTTCTGATTTCCATTTCATGACCGCCTGGTAATTTCCGGTATAAAAGGAGCCCACACAGAGATAGAGGACCCGGTTGTGAACTTTCATGACCTTATGATAGCATTCTCTCCGTTCCGCGTCCGAGGCCTGGCTTGTGGAAACCTTAACCCCTTCCCTCATAGCCTTAAAAAGATGGGATGAATCCACATAAGTTTCCGGGAGGCTGAGAAGATCCATGGTAATATAGCTGTTAAGAAGGGTGATTCCCAGGTCCTGGGCCAGGTCCCGGGTTATGGACCCGGCGGCATCGGTCATGAGGTGAATACACTGATCCTTCCGGGGTTCAATAAACCGCAAGGTCTGCTGGGCCAGATCGTCCTCGGACCAGTTGACGATGGAACCCAAGGCGGTTAGTTCCTTCCTGGCCCTGTCCCGATCCGGGGCATGGAGATGTATTTTGAGATAATCCCCCCCGGGCATGACCACCAGGGATTCGCCCACCTCCGACATTTGTTTCATCACCTTCTGGTCATCCCCATCGACCTTGAGTACCACATCCAGGCAGAAGCCCTGATGAGGCCGGTCCTGCCAGGAGGAGGAAAGATCGAGGGCATCCTTCAGTTCGTCTATAAAAAGGGACTGTTCTATTGGCCGGCCGGCCAGGGTATTGAGCAATGGGTCGAGAAAAACCAGCATACCCAAGGCCCCGGAATCGACCACTCCGGCTTCCTTAAGTTCGGGCAATTGTTCAGTGGTTTTTATGACCGCCCCTTCCAAATCGGAAATGATCCCTTTCACCCAGGCCCCTGAATCTTCAGGCGGAAAATTCTTCAGAGAGGCCACCAAAGCGTCAAACAGGGAAAGCATGGTTCCCGGTTGGGGATTGGAAACGGCCTGGTAAGCCATAGTACGGCCGGCCTCGACCGATGCCCCCAAAGACCCGAGATCTTGGCAGCGGAGAAGGCCGGCCAGAAACCGGGCGGCAATATTTCCGGAGTTACCCCTGGCCGAGATCAGGATTTCACGGATCAGCAAATCGGAAGGGGATGGATTATTCCTCAAGACGCTCAGGGTGATGACCAGATTACGTCCCGTATCCCCATCGGGCACCGGATAAACATTGATCCGGTCCAGGATATCGGCCCAGGCCACGATCCTTTCGTAACCGGAGGCCAGGGCTTGACTTAAAAAATTATCAGACATGGGAAATCAGCTTTCTCCTATCTCCTTCCGGGCCAAGGACCAGCGGAAGGAAAGAAAGGTTCAAAGATGTACCACTGAAAAGGGTGTCGGCGTACCATCTCCTCCAGAGCGTCGGCGTAAGCCTGGGCGCTCTCCTGCAGGGCCCGCTCTCTTTCAGAACGGGAGGAGGTTTTCACCTGTCGCGGAGGAAGGACCATGACCTGGTATCTTCCTCTCTTGATCCGAAAGGTAAAGAGAATGAAGAGAGGCGCTCCGGTAGCCAGGGCCAGGAGATAAGGACCTGAAGCCAGGCCTACTTCCCGGCCAAAGAATTTTACCGGCAAAAGGGCCCGCTGTTCGGTCCAGATTATATCCCCGGCTATGGAGACGAACCCCCCTTCCCGGATAAACTTGATCGCCTCCAACCCGCCCAACACAGAATCCTTTTCTTCGGAAGCCACCTGAATGGTTATCCCTTGTTCCTTCAGGGTCTCCCGCTGATCGCGGGCCACCTGCCTGGCCTCCTTTTCACCCATCGTCAGCAGTAGTTTAAGTCCATACTTCTGAAAAGCGCGGGCCGCCACCTCATAACTGCCCAAATGGGACATGAGAAGAATTCCACCGCTCCCCTTTTTATTCGCCTCTAATATGCCCTCCCTTCCCGGTGTGGGGGGGAGCTTCTCTTTCTTCCTGGCCGCGTCAATCCGGTCGCCAAAGGTGGCGGCAAAGGAATGAAACTGCCTCCAGGCGCAATAGAGGTGATACCATCCCCTTTGATCAGGAAAGATGACCTGATAGAGTCGGATACTATTTCCCCTCCTGGTGGGAAAAAAAAGGAAGTACCCGGTGGCCACCCACCAGGAAATAAAACGGACAGGCCAGGAGCCCAGAAAAAAGAAACTCCGGGAGGCCGTCTTTATCAGGGTCGCCTTGGTCATTCCAGCTTAATCGCCCCTAACTTCCTGCCTCAAGACCTTCTTCTGAATCTTCCCGGCCGGATCCCTGGGAATCTCCTGGCGGAAAAGGATGGTCTTGGGGACCCGGTAATCGGGCATGTTTTCCCGGCAGTATTTGAGGAATTCCTCCCGGCTCCCTTCCAGGCCTTCTTTAAGAGCGAGAACCGCCAAAACGGCCTGCCCCTTGATCCGGTCAGGGATACCGATCACGGCAACGTCCTTGACCTTGGGATGCTTTTCCAGGACGGCCTCGATTTGGCTGGGGTAGATGTTGAATCCGCTGGAGAGGATCAGGTCGTCTTTTCGGTCGACCAGGTAAAAAAATCCTTCCTCATCCATACGGGCCAGATCCTTGGTATAAAGCCAGCCGTTTTGCAGGGCCGACGAAGTGAGCTCCGGATTATTCCAATAGCCCTGCATGATCTGCGGCCCTTTAACCACCAGTTCGCCGATTTCACCCACAGCACATTCCTTCCGGCCGGTTTCAATGTCCATAATCCGGGCTGCCGTGTCCGGTGTGGGCAGCCCAATGGAGCCCCTGGGCCCGCCGTGGGGGGAAGGCAGGAAGTGGGTGGCTCCGGAGGCCTCGGAAAGCCCATAGGCCTCAATAATCTTTCGTCCGGTGAGCTCTTCATATCGTTGATGAACCCAGCCCGGCAGGGGCGCTCCTCCGCTGGTCGCTACCTGCACCGAAGATAACTGGGGCTTGACCACCTCCGCCGGAAGAGACAGGATGGCCGCCCACAGGCTGGGGACCACCGGGAAGGAAATGGGCCGGTAGGTTTCATTGATTTTCATCAGGGAGAGGATATCCGTAGGATCGATTTTGGGAAGGAGGACCATCCGGTATCCTTTCAGCACGGAAACGAGGAGACAGGCCGATAACCCGAAAACATGGAAAAAGGGGATGACGCACAGAACCGCGGCATTGCCGGCCTTCTGTTCTCCCATCCAGGCATCGGACTGGAGTACACTGGCTATAATATTGGCGTGGGTCAGGGTCGCGGCCTTAGGGATACCGGTGGAGCCGCTGGTAAACTGAAGCACGGCTACCTCTTCAGTTGAGACCTTAACCGCCGGTTCTTCAGCATTTGGCGCTGAGGCCGTTACCTCTTGAAATATTCGTGGTTGAGGGTCCCCTGCATTCAAAGGGATTTTCTTTTCCAATCCGAATATGGAGTGGAGGATGACGGTTTTGACCGCGGTTTTTTTAATCACCTGATAGATATTCTGGGCGAACAGGTCCAGGGTAATAACCATCCCCGCCCCGGAACCGTTCAGGCAGTGGGCCAGTTCTTCTCCCTGAATCCCCACGCTTATATTGGCCACAATGGCCCCCAGCTTCATAACCGCAAAAAAAGCAATGACATAGGTGGGTGAGTTGACCAACAGGAAGGCGATCCGGTCTCCCTTTTTTACCCCGCCTTGTTGAAGAGCTTGGGCGAACCGGTTTACTCTCTCATTCAATTCCCGATAGGTCAGATGGGTCTCATTAAAGGAGAGGGCGATATAATCCGGGTTTTGGGTCGCGGTGTCCGTCAGGAAGCGTTGGAGGGGAATCGCCGGATAATGGATGGAATGAGGAACATGTCCCTCATAATGTTTGAGCCACGGTTTTTCTTTCATCTGCTTTCCTTATGCTACGAAAATACCGTTCGCCGTTCAGTCCCGCAGTGCGGGATTCGGCGAAAAGTCAATTTTCATCTCCCGGATCGGTCGCTTCGAGCGGGCCTCCCGGCCCTTTACTACCTTTTCCGGTTGGCTTCAATGTATTCCGCCAGAGAGGAAAGGGTTATAAAAACCTTCTCGCCCAGATCCTTACTGAAGATCTCCACCCCG
>JACQYK010000236.1 GCA_016208255.1 Deltaproteobacteria bacterium
CGGTCACCGATCCGGCTTCCTTTTGGAAGCCTCCCTATTAGGTCGGCAAAGCCGACCGGCTGGTGACCTCTTCAAAAGCTCGGCAAAGCCGAGCGGATCGAGCGGCCCGACCGACCGGAATGACGAATTCGGGCTTCCGGCGACTTTTTACGAGTCCATCAAAGTTACTGATTAAAGAATTGTAAAGAGTATTTCATACGAAATAGCCCGGGGTTAGGTTCTCCGGGCTTAATTATTTTTGAATTATCTGGCTAGGCTATTTCCCTGAGATTTTCTTTTTGAATATTATTCCAGAGAATTTTTTTCTCTTAATTTTCCCAGGGCTTCCAGGTGGGCTTTTTCTTCATCAGCAATTTGATAAAGAATTTTTTGTGATGATTCTTCCGACATTTTCAAGGCAAAACGCAGATACAGATCCAGGGCCTGGGTCTCGATCATCATAGCCAGGTCAAGCAATTCCGCTATGGATTGGAAGGCGGCCCGGTTTTGGCCGAGAAATTCGGAGAATCTAAATCCCCCCTCGAGAATTTGTGGAAGACGATCGCCCGGCCCGGAAGAGGCCTCCGGTTCATTAGGATTTAATTCGGCGTATCGGGATAAGAGCATTTGTTTGTGCCTCTCCTCGATTTCCGCCAGTTTTTTCAAAAGGACGACCACTGGTCCCTCTTTTATTTTTTCAACGGCCAGAAGATAGAACTTCCGCAGGGTCTCTTCCATCCCATAAGAAATCACGATCATCTCCACCGGAGACTCATCTCCACGGATCAGGTCCAGGTTGAGTTCCACCGGTCCAACGGCCTTTAATCCCTGCCAGGCCTTGATCCCGCCCTTAAGATGATAGACTTCCTTGAATCCCTGGCCGGAAAGCAATTGAGCCGCTACACGGCTCCGTCCCCCAACCGCTCAATAAGCAATAGTCGGCTTTTCCGGGTCCAGTTTAGTTAAGGAATTGGCCAGATTGGGCAGAGGGATCAGTTGCGCCCCGGGGAGATGTTCTTTTTCATACTCTCCGGGTTGGCGCACATCAATCAAGGCATAGGTCCCTTCCGGATGTTGAGAAATATACTTTCTAAGTTCATCAGGTTCCAAGGCCTTTACCGGATCAAACAGCTTTTTCCAGAGCACGGATCTCATCCTCCTATTTGACAGATTTGGTAAAAGGCATGATCAACAGGTGGTGGAGTTTTATCTTTTCCGGATTTTGATAGGCCCCCATTCCTATTTTAATCCTGGCCTGATCGATCTGAGATAAAAGGGTTTCCAGGATCCGGTCCCATAGGGAAAAAATGGTCCCGTAATTGCTGTTGCGTTCTTTAATCACCACCGAATGATGGATTCGGTGCATGGAAGGGGGGACAAACAGGGTCCAGTAAAGCCGCTCAAACCAGACCGGCACGGTCAGACTGCTGTGATGGAATTGGGAAGTCAAAACCACCAGGGATTCAAAAAGGAAAACGCCGAACAGATCGGCCCCGAGAAAAAAGATCAAACCTATTTTAATGACGGCGGAGATGGATAATTCCCCGATATGAAATCGGGAGGCCGTGGAAACGTCCATATTCAAATCGCTGTGATGGACCCGATGAAAGCGCCAGAAAAAGGGGACTTCATGATTCAATAAATGCCAAACATAGAGGATCAGATCTAAAAAAACGACGGTAGCCAATACTTTGACCCAGTACTGAAGAGGCCATAAGTTGAGGACGCCTCTTTGTCGGGTATGCACATAGGCTATCGTTTGCATTATGAAAGGAGCGAACAAAAGATTTAAAATAATACTATTGAAAACAGCAATCCCCAGGTTATTAAACCATCGGGTCACCCTGGGCACCGAACTGGGGCGATAGGGGATCAAGAGTTCCAGGATCAGAAAGAATAATAACCCTCCCCCGAAAATGAAGGTTCTGGTCACTTCCACGTTTCAAGAGCCTCCATCATAATTCCCCATCCAAAATAGTCCGGACCCTTTCTGAAAGTTCTTGGAGGCTGAAGGGTTTTTGAATAAAGGCCTTACAACCTTGTTCCATTATCTCCCTGGCCGGGCCGTCCAGGCTATACCCGCTGGAGAGTATTACTTTAACTTGAGGATTAGTGTCTTTCAAGGCGGTAAAGGTTTCTTTTCCTCCCATGCCGGGCATAATCATATCCAAAAGCACCAGAGAAATCGTAGACCTATGTTGGGCATAGATTTCCAGGGCTTCTTTACCGCCTGCGGCCGATAAAACCCGGTATCCCAGGCTTTCAAAAAGGTCCCGGGAGACATTAATAATAGTTTCCTCGTCATCCACCAGAAGAATCGTTTCGGTCCCGGTCATGATTTCTGGCGCCGGGGGGGCCTCTTTGGCCACTTTCTTGCCGGTGGCCGGAAGATAAATAGTAAAAGTGGCCCCCTGCCCTTTTTCACTGTCGACTTCAATAATTCCTTGATGGTTTTTGATAATCCCATAGACCGAGGCCAAACCAAGACCGGTACCCCGTCCCATCTCTTTGGTAGTAAAAAAGGGTTCGAAAATCCTTTCCCTGGTCCGGCTGTCCATGCCGATGCCGGTATCCGATATGGTGATTCGGATATAATTCCCCGGTTTAAAGGAATAAGGTTTTACCAGGGTTTTATCCAGAACCACATTCTTCGTTTCGATAAAAAGATCGCCCCCGGCCGGCATCGCCTGCCAGGCATTGACATAGAGATTTAACAGTACCTGTTCCATCTGCCCCTGATCCACTTCGGCCGGGAGAAGATCGATTTGAAGTTTTTTATGGATTTGAATTTCCTTATTGGCCCGGCCGAACATGGTCGAGGTCTTTTCGATAATCTCATTTAGATCCATGGGGCTGGCTTCATACTTCCCCCTCCGGGCAAAACCCAGGAGTTGCTTGGTCAGATCGGATCCGTTTCTGACCATGGCCTGGATATTCAACACTTTTTCATAGTTGGGATCTTCAGGGGGCAGGTTGTAAAGCACTAAGGAGGCATAGCCTTGGATACCCATCAGAATATTGTTAAAATCGTGAGCGATGCCCCCGGCCAAAGTCCCTACCGCTTCCATTTTTTGGGCCTGGAAAAATTGCTTTTCCAGACGTTCCCGGTCAGAAATATCCTGCATGGTTTCTATGGCTCCGATAATCTTCCCCTCAGAGTCTCGAAGCCGGGCGGCTAAAAAAAACAAGTGCCGGGGAACCCCTCCCACCAACAGCAGATCGGATCCCTCAAAGGCCTCAGGGATGGCGGTATTGGCGGTTAATCCTTTATCTCCATAAAACTTCTTCATGGATATTTCATCCATCTCCAGTACCAAATCCGTTAAAAGGGGTTTGTCCTGATCGGGATAAAATATTTTCGAATCCGCCGGCCGGCCCAATACGCTTTCCCGGGGAACCCGGGTCAGGTTTTCACAGGCCCGGTTCCAGAGGATGACCTTGTGATTTTTATCAATAACAAAGGTAGGGATCGGGTTTCCATCCAGGATGGCGGCCAGTAGTTCTCTCTCCTGGTGAATCCTGGCTTCCGCCTGCTTTTGTTCGGTGATATCCCTGATAGGATCGGGATTTCCATTGGACCTTGTAGATTTCTTTATTATTGTTTTATCTTCCCCGGACATTAAGTCCCCCTCTTTTATCCTGGACTTATCTTTGTCTCTTTATGATTCAGAGATCAGGCCTTCTCCGAACCAACCTGCACCTAAGTTTATGGTTTTTTAAAGTTTTTTGCAAGGATGTTTTTAAGGTCTCCATGGACCGATCAAATTTTATCTATAGGTTTAATTAATCTGACCACTCGGAATCCAAGGGTTTCCGGGCAACAGACAAATTTCTTGTTTCCTTGACGGTCCTCTGCTATATTTTTAATCGAAACGGCAAAAAAAGAAGTCAGGGGGGATTATGGGAACCTCGAAGAAAGAAATAAGAGATAAAAATTTCTCAGAAACCAGTCAGGATTATGCCCGAACCGCCGAGGCGGAATTTTTGGAAGGTATTTCCCGCTCTTCCGGTCGCCAGGAAGAATCTTTAACGGTTCTTTCAGTGGGGGCCAGGATTAAGGCCGTTCGGGAAACCAAGTCCCTTACTCTAAAAGACGTAGCCCAGCGAACCGGTTTTTCGGAATCGGCCATCGCCCAAATAGAATCCGGTGAGATATTACCCCCTCTGGGAGATATGGTCAAATTGGCCCGGGCCTTGGAAATGAAAATGGGCTATTTGTTAGTCCAGGGGGAATCTAAACCCTATACCGTGGTCCTCAAAAAAAATCGTAAACCGGTCTCCCGGTATGGTTCTCAAAAAACCATTCGTTATGGCTATACCTATGAATCCCTGGCTCCGGAAAAGAAAGAACGAAACATGGAGCCTTTTTTAGTCACCCTGGAACCGACCTCCCAGGATGAACCCCCTTCAACCCATGATGGAGAGGAATTTATCTTTGTTTTAGAAGGAGAGATCGAGGTCATTTTAGGACAGAACAAAGAAGTCCTGTCGGCGGAGGATTCGATTTATTATGATTCCACCCTGCCTCATCGGGTCCGCGCCCTGGGCGATCAAAACGCCCGGATAGTGGCTGTGCTTTACACTCAGGAAAAATAAAGGAACGGGGATCCGGATTACTCGACCGTTCATCCAGTCCAACTATCTTCAGCAACCCCACACGGCCCGGAAACCACGGCATAAGAACAGCTTAAATCAATACTTGTTGTTAATAAATGTTATAAAAACAACATATTACATTTTGTTATGTCGCCATTGTTTCTTTCTCGTAAAAAG
>JACQYK010000128.1 GCA_016208255.1 Deltaproteobacteria bacterium
TAAGGTCCGGCCGAACACGCCGGAAAATGTGGGAGATCCTCCTGCAGGGGGGGTTACTGGCCGAGGCCGAGGCCGAGCCCAACCCCGCTCATCGGGCTATCGCGGAATTGGAAAAAATGGGTAAACTAAGTTCGGTCATTACTCAAAACATAGATAACCTTCACCAGAAAAGCGGTAACAATCCGGACCTCGTCCATGAATTACACGGTAATATGAAATGGATCATTTGCCTGGGTTGCCGTCGACGTTATCCCTTGGAAGACATGATCAAAACCGTTTCTTCCAGGAATTCCGCTCCGGAATGTATCCATTGCGGCGGGATTTTAAAGCCCGACGTCATTTTTTTCGGAGAGGCCCTTCCAGAAAATACCCTGAGGGTCGCTATCAAAGAGTCTCAGGGATGCGACTTGTTCATCGTCATTGGCTCTTCTCTGGTCGTCTATCCCGCCGCGTCATTGCCATTGGTTGCCAAACGCTACGGGGCCAGGATCGTCATTATTAACCTTGGACCTACGGAACAGGATTCTCTGGCCGATGTCATTATTAATCAATCTGCGGGAGAAACCATGACCAGAATCATGACCAAACTAAGAGACCTCTGAAAAATGCCCCCTTTTGCCCAATCTCTGCGTCAGACTTAAATTTTAATCCTCGAAATAATAAAGGAGCGTGAAATAATCCCATGTGTTTTATCGTTTTTGCTTACCAGGTACACCCTGCCTACCGGTTCATTGCCGCTGCCAACCGGGATGAATTTTATGAGAGACCGACCTCTCCCGCTACTTTCTGGAAAGAGGCCCCTCAAGTACTGGCCGGGCGCGATCTAAAAGAAGGAGGCACCTGGATGGGGGTTACCCGGGGAGGAAAATTTGCCGCCATAACCAACTACCGTGATCCGAGCACCTTCCAAACAACTGCGCCCTCACGGGGCAAACTGGTCAGTAATTTCCTTACCAGCTCTGAAAGCGCCGCTTCCTATGTTGAAAGGATATCCCGAAAAGGACAGAGCTATAACGGTTTTAGTTTAATCTGCGGCGACCTCAGAGATCTTTTCGTTTATTCCAACCGGGGAAAAATCGAAAAGCTCGGTCCTGGAATCTATGGACTGAGCAATCATTTATTGGATAGCCCCTGGCCGAAGATCATCAAAGGCCGGAAGGCCCTTACGGCAGCCATGCATAAAAAAGGGGCTGATTTAGAAGCGGCTCTTTTTGAAATTTTGTCCGATCGAAAAATAGCAGCGGACCGGAGATTGCCCTCAACCGGCATTGAACTGGAAAAGGAAAGGCTTTTATCCTCGATTTTTATCCAAAGCCCCGGGTACGGTACCCGCTCCTCGAGCCTGCTCTTGATGGCCAGGAACAGACGGGTAAAATTTGTGGAAGTCGTTTTCGATGGAAGTCCAGAGCCCTGGGTGGAAAGCCGGTTTTCCTTTAGAATTCTCCCAGACCTTTTAAGGTGACAGAAAGAACTATTTTTTGATCATCCAGGGTGTTCGAATAATGGATCTTGACCCCCCAGCATTGTTTGGTGTAAGCCGCACTGAACGTCGTTTCAAAATTTTTATTTTGATCCAGAGAGTAGCGGGTCAAAAAATTGACCGACCATATGGGGTTTATTTGCCAGAAGAGGTTGCCATTAATTTGCCGGAATTGATCCCCGGAGGTAGCCCAATATTCCAGATAAGCGCGGTTGCCCTTTTTATCCATCAGGGTCAGGTTGTAGTTTTGCGAATCCAATTTCCCGGTATGGGGCGACCATCCTAAAGTGGACCGCAGGGTCAGATTTGGACTGGGGGAGAGTTCCAGTTCCCCGAAAACGTTGGAAAAGGGTTGGTCCGTGATCGTAGTCGTGCTCGTGGTCCCGTCCGGGTTGAGTGAAGTCGTGGTGCTGGTGCCTCCAGCGGCATTGAAATCGTAGGTTTGGAATAACTTGAACCAGACGAAATCCCGGTAACCGAAGAGATCCTCTCCTTGCCTGCCCTTCCCCAGCAGCGACTTGGCCGTGAAGGTATTAAGCAAATAATAAGTCACCGTGTTCAATTTACTCAAAGGTGAAACAAAACTCGGCAAATCCTGTTTAACCTCGGGAACGTAATTATAGACGATCTGGGGTCTGATATTATGTTTAATTTTTTGAATTTCTTTTCCTGAAAAATTAAATATCCTTTGAATGTCGGTCGAGAAATCCAGCCGCAGGTTGGGAACGGCACGGGTTCCCAGGGAATCAACCGATTCGCTTTGTTTGTTGTCGACCTGAAACAGGGTCCCGGTTAGCCCCGTAGAGGTTTCCAGATTAAGGTAATTTTTTAATTTAAAAGGATAATACAAAGTCGGCGTCAGATCGATCACCTGCCCTCGATCCAGATTTTCGCGCCAATAATAATTATAAGAGGACCCCCATTGATAATAGACTTTTTTCCAGAGGACCTGTTTAATACCATCAAACCGGGCGTAGGGAAGTTGATTGAAGGTGTTGAGGGTTTGACCCAGCTCTTGAAAATAATTAAATCCGCCCGTGAATTGATAAGTACCGAAGCTTTTGGTGAATGCGGCGGTATTTCTCCGAATCAATTGGAGTTCATCATCCAGGTCCCGGTAAAATTCCTGGAGAAAGGCCCTGCGGTTCTGGTTCAGACCGTTGGGGGCCCCATGAAATTCTCTCAAATAATCCTGGTCGCTGGCCCAATCCAAATCGATCTTCAAGTCCATATTTCGCGGCAATCGTTGATTGATCTTGGAACGAAACCAGTACAGTTCCGAATAAGGTTCCTGGATGTTATTTTTTCTAAACTCTTCTTCACCGGCTTGATCTTTGAAAAGATAATCCAATATCAAAGTCCCCTTGGAATAGGGAGAAAGGGCATACCTGAATTCCAACCCCTGCATCAACCCCCGGCGGCTCATAAAATACTCGTGAAAAGTGGCATCGGTATTATCTGAAATGGCCCAAAAAAAAGGGAGGTCAAAAGTTAAACCATCCCGGACTGAATACCCGGGCTCGGGCATTAAAAGCCCGCTCTGCCGCTTGGTCTTGGCCGGGAAAATCAGGTATGGAAAATAAAAGACAGGGACGTTTTTCACCTGGAAAGAGGGATGCCAGGCCTGTCCATAGCCTTCAAGGGTCACGGATAATTCCCTGACTTTGATCTTCCAGGGCACATCTTCCCCGTCACAAGAAGTAACCGTCCCGTTTTGGATTCGGTAGGACGATTCCCCTGTTTTTAAGATCTGGTCCCCGGTGACATGGAAATTATTGGCCTTGAGAAAAAGTCGCCCTTGTTTAACCTCCCCGGTCTGCTTATTTAAATCAAAGGTCAATTCATCTCCGGCAAGTTCATCCCCGGCGGCTTTAAATACCACATTCCCCCGGGCCAGGGCGATCATGGTCTTCTGGTCGACTTGAGCATAATCGCAGGTTAAAACCCGTTGGTCCTTTTTGATAACCACCTCTCCGACGGCCGTATAAACATCCGTATCTTTATCATAGCTTAATTCCCGGGCCTCGATTTCCCAAGGTTCCTTGGTGGTCTCCGACCCCAGGGAAAAGATATTTTCTTGCCCCTGAGAAGAAAAAGGGAGTCCCCAAAGTATCATTGAAAAAATGAGTATTAGGAGGGTCGACAACCGCTTGGGCATAGGCAACTCCAGACCATTATTGAGAGTTGATGGACTCGTAAGAAGTCCATCAACAGGCCGAGGAAGATTAAGTCCCGGCCTGGGGTAAAGGTGGAACCACTTGAATTCACTTCAAGTGGCGGGAGAGTCCCGCCAAGGCGGAATTTCCCGCCTCGTGAAAAGTCGTTTTTGACTTTTTCGAGGTTATCAGAGTTAAAAAAGCTCTAATTTATTTAAGACCCCTACCCTTTACCATATTTCTTCGATCAGTACAACGCCAACCCTCTTCCCATCCACAATATTCCTTGGCTAATAATATCGCTTATGATATTATTTCTTCAGGGGGAAGAATTTACCCTTAATCGCCGTGACCCAAGGGACCTTAAGAGATGCTTGGAAATTTTTTCTCGGGATTGCTGCTGCTGATCCTTTTACCTTCACTGGCCCTCTCCGACACCACCGGCCCCTCGGCTGCAGAAGAAACCCAATTCGCTTTTGCCAACCATTTGCTGCAGAACCATGATTATTACCGGGCGGCTACTGAATTTAAAAGGCTTCTGTTTCTTTATCCATCGGGGGCTAAAGCCGATGAGGCCAATTACCTTCTCGGTACGGCATTGTTTCTGATCAAATCCTATAAAGAAGCTATCTTCCATTGGGAAGGGGTCCTCCGCCAGAACCCCGACACCCCATTTAAGGAAGAGATCCAATACAAAACCGGAAGGGCTTATTGGGAACTGGGCCAGGAAGACCGGGCCCTGCTCCTCTGGGAAAAAATACTTCAGGAAGGCCGTCCCTCCCAAAAAACATTCGCTGCTCGGTCCCTCCTCTGGGGTCTTATCAAACAAAAACGATTTGATCCGGCGCGTTTATTATTAAAAAAATCCCCATTGACGGATTCTGAAAAAAAAGCCCATGAAGCCTTTTTTCAGAAAGCCGAAAATCTACCCTATAAATCCCCGGCCACTGCCGGCACCCTGGCCGCCATCCTCCCCGGAGCCGGTCATTGGTATTTAGGCCGCAAGCAGGACGCCTTGATCGCCTTTGGAGTAAACGCCCTATTCACCTGGGCGGCCGTCGCCTCTTTCCAACAGGACAATAACGGTCTGGGCACGCTTTTGGGCGTTATTGAATTGGCCTGGTATTCCGGAAATATCTACAGTGCGGTCAACAGCGCCCACAAATTCAATCGAAAACTCGATAGTGATTTTTTGGAGGGTTATGGCCTCCGGTTTGGACTCCTGTCCCAAGGCCCGTCATCCTCACCAATCCCTTATCTGGTGCTCCATCGTGCCTTTTAATACGAAAATAAGGTTCGCCGCCCAACGAGTCTATTTTCATGATTCGTGGTGCCACGCCCCAAAAGGCGGGGCATGGCGGTTTAAAAAAACCAACTTCGTCCAAATCCCTTCGGCTGATGAAATTTTTAACCATCCCCGAACCTCGAAGGCCAAAAGGGGGATAAGGTGGAAAAGAATCTGCTTTCTGATTATTTTGTTTTCTGTCCTGGTCCGAGAAGGGTACGGGATGGAACCCTGCTGCCTTCCTCCTCCCGATGAGTCCTCATCCCTGTTTTCGGTGGGTATCGAAGGCTATCAAAAAATTTTATCTCCGGTTCTGGCCTCCCAATGCTACATGTTCCCCAGTTGTTCGGCCTATGCCAGGCAGGCCCTGGCCGAATATGGCCCGTTTCTAGGTTTGTTACTCACCATAGACCGCCTGTTCCGCGAGGCCGATGAGGAGCAGACATCCCCCTTGCTCAGGCAAGGAGACCAATTTAAATTACACGATCCCCCCTCGGCCAACGTCTGGTGGAAATAAAATCCGGTACAAGGTCCAAGGAAAAACCGATCATTTCAATAACCATCCTTAAACCTTGAACCTTGAATTTTGAACTTTGAACTTTGAACTTTGAGCTTTTATTTCAATTCCGGCCATCTCTTTTTTAATTCCTCAGCCAATACCGAATACGGCCCCTGGGCTTTAGCAATAAATTTTTTATAATGTTCGAGGGCTTTCCCTTCCACCCCTTGGCCTTCCCAAAAAAGGCCCAAATTGTAATGGGCTTCCAGGTTATCGGAGTCGTATTCCAAAACCTTAAGAAGGACTTTCCTGGCTTGCTCTACCTGACCCTGTCTATTCAAAACCACGGCTAAGTTGATAGAGGCGGGGAGAAAGCTCGGATCCAGACCCAGGGCTTTCCGGAAGTGGTTTCCGGCCTCTTCAAGTTTTCCCAGATTTAAATAATAGAGCCCCAGATTATTAAATCCTTTTAGATACCTGGGATTCAGAGAGAGGGCCTTTCGGAACATCTCCAGGGCCTCATCAAAACGCTTTTGTTCCTGATAGATCAGGCCTAAATTATTATAGGTTTCCCAATGATGGGGCCGGAGGGCTAAGACTTTCTGGTAGGACTGGATGGCTTGAGGCCACCGGCCCTTTTCTTGATCTCGAACAGCCTCGTTGAACAGGCGAACCACCTGAAGCGAATCTATTTCTTCCTGAGCTGCAGAGGCCGGCGAAGATAGCTTTGGAGTTTCGGCTGGGGGTCTGGATTTAGTTTCCGGCGACCTGGGTGAATAAGGTCGTTGAACGATCCTGGGTGTCGATCTCGGGCTGATAAATTGACGGGGACCTTCCTTGGGAACATCTTTTAAGATCTTCTCTGACGATTTAATCGGCCCCTGTTCCGGAAATTTTTTCACCGGAACCGGATTCGATTGAGGATCTTTGGTTTCAATCTTTTCGGAGACTTTCAACTGGCTCAATTCTTTCCCCTGAGCCGGAGTCGATTCCGCTATTTTTATTTCAATATTTTTAGCGATGGCTTTGGGGGCCGGAGGTGGTGGTGTTTTGGTAAAAGGCAGGCTGCCCGGTAAAAAAGAATAGAGGAGGACCCCGATCAGGCCGATTATTAATAGGATAACCAACCCCATTTTTTTAAAGGACAGGGACCCAACCTTTTTCTCCCCGCTCCCTCCCCCGGAGGGCAAGGGCACCGGGGTTTCCGTTTCACCGGCTGCTTTTTTCAAGGCCTCCCTGATAAGGCTCATAGCCTCGACCCCTTAATTTCCTGTTTGATCTTAATATCTCCCTGAGGAATGGATATGACCGTGGAATAAGGGAATGATCCGTTCTCCCTCAGTCGATTGGCCAGACTCTGGGCTTCGTCCCGGGTCTGGTATTGGCCTACTAAAATTCGGTACCAGATTCCCGTCGCGGGCAGTTGAACCACTATCCCGAAGGCTTCAAGGCCTTCTTGACAAATTTTTTCAATGGCCCGGTCGGCGAGAGCCTTTTTTTTGAAAGAAGAGAGATGCACCGAATAGAGGAAAGGGGAAACCGAGCTCTGAATATTTGGAATCTCTCCGGGAAGTTTGATCGCTTCCGGGGTGGAACTGTTCCGGGGTGATAACCAGATCAGGCTTAATGCCCCTAAGAAAATAATCAGGCCGACAATCCCCCCGCCAAAGGCCAGTCGCCGGGAAAAGATTGCCTTGAATATGGAATAAGAAGATTTCCCTCCGCTCAGGCTTTCGATAGCCTTTCGGACATGGACGGGGGTTACCCGCATTTTTTGTTCAAGATAAAGAACCAGCAGAATTCGATCGCACAGGAGATTAATTAAGCGGGGAATCCCTCTTGAGACCTTAAATACCTGACGCAGGGCCCTGGTCGAAAAGGCCAATTCCCCCTGAAAACCGGCAACGGACAACCGATGGGAAATATACTCTTTCATCTCCTTCAGGGATAAAGGATCCAAACGGTAATTGACTGAAATCCTCTGTTTGAGTTGTCTAAGGTTGGGGCGGTTCAGCATATTCAATAATTCAAGTTGCCCGACCAGGACTATTTGGAGAAGTTTTTCCTGATCCGTTTCCAAATTGGAAAGAGACCGGAGTTCTTCCAGCAGGTCGGGGGCCAGGTTCTGCGACTCGTCTATGATGACGACGGCCTTCCTCCCTTCCCGGTTAAGAGACAATAAAAACAAATTTAACTGATCGATCAGTTCCTTTTTTGAATTCCCTTTTGCGGAAAGACCAAAATCCTCCAGGATGGACTTCAGCAGGTCTTCGATCTGGAGCAGAGGATTGAGAATAATCGCCGTTTTTATCCTGGCATCATCCAGCCGCTCCAACAGGGAGCGAATGATGGTCGTTTTTCCGGTCCCCACATCCCCGCTGATGACCATAAATCCTTCGCCCTGGCTGATCCCATAGGTCAAATGATCCAGGGCCTCGGCATGTTTTTCACTGAGATACAGGAAACGGGGATCCGGGGTTATTTTAAAAGGTTTTTCTTTAAGCCCGAAATAACGCTGATACATGGCTCACCTCAGCAGATCATGGCGACCGGGTGTAGGAAAGGAACGGTAGTTTTCGATGGTCTGATTCCCCTGTTTGGTAAAATCAATGATCTTTCGCCCGGCATATAAGGTGGGGGTAATCAGGATTACGATCTCCGATTTGGTTTTATCTCTCCGGGTTTGACGGAAGGCCTGTCCCACTACCGGCAGGTTCATCAAACAGGGAAGGCCGCTCAATTGCTCCGTTTCTTTGGACTGCATTAGACCGGCAATCAGTATCGTCTGCCCTTCCCGGACCCGGACAATGGTCTGGGTCTCTCGAACACTGATAACCGGGGCTTGCTGACCGGTATCTTGAAAACTGGCCGTCCGGATCCGTTCCGTGACACTGGGATGAATATCCATGATGATCGTCCCGTCGGCATCGATCTGGGGAGTGACATCCAGGATCACCCCGATGGTGATATATTTGGGGGTGGCGGTGGTGATGGGCGGGGTACCGGCGGCAATGGTAACGTCAAAATAGACGTCTTCGATCGCGGCCTTGATAATGGCCTTCTGGTTATTCAAAGTGGAAACCCTGGGGCTGGAAAGGACCTCCACCTTTCCCTGGGTGGAAAGGGCATCCACCAGGACATTGAAATTGTTTGTGGCCACCCCGACCTGGATGGCGTTGGTAGCCGGGAAATCCCCGACCGTAGTCAGGCTCTGCCTGATAAACCCCCCGACCCCCATATTCATAACAGTGGGAAGCAAACGCCAATCGACCCCCAATTGAAAATTGTCATTGAGGGCTACCTCAATGATTTTGGCCTCAATAAAGACTTGTCTTTGAACGGTCTCCTCTACTCGGGCCAGGAATTTTTCCACTTCAGTAAGGCGGCTGGGATAATCGGTAACGATAACTAATCCAGCCATTCTATTAATTAAAAACTTCCCATCATATTCCGTCTCGTATTCTTCGGTCAGTTTGGTTTCTCCTTTAGCGGCACCGCTCGGTCCGGATCCGGCCATGGCCACATCCGGACCTAAGGCGGCCTTTAAGCCTCCTTTAGGGTCCTTTACGGATTCATCCAATTGGGTTCTGGCAACCACTTGATCGCGGGAAAGAATTCTTTTCCCGCTTTTTTTGGTTAATATATTTTTTATTCCTTCCTCGATTTCTTTCCAGAGATCGGCAAAATCTTCCGTGATCACCTGACTGGCGATATTGCCCCCGCTGCTTCCCCCGGGGGTACCTCCAGTGGACCCGGAAGAACCGCCGATACCCTTGACCGAACCTGAACCCCTCCTGATGGTTGTAAGATAATTCAGAGAAAAGGTGCGGGTTTCCATCTTTGGTCGAAATACTTTTATGATGTTACCTTCCTGTTTATATTCCAGATCAACCGGTTTCAGCAGGGCCTCCAGGGCTGCGGCCATGGTTACATTCTTGAGATCTACGGTTACCGTACCCAAGACATCGGGATAGACAATGATATTGACCTCGTTATCTTGAAGAGGACTTCCTTCAGGTCGGCATCCCGTACGGACAGGGAATACATTTTTTCTTTGGGGATCTGGCCTCCCTCCAAAGGTTTAACCCCCTCCAGGGAAGGCAAAGTCAGATCTTTCCCCTGGAGTTCGGCCCCTAAGCCACTCCCAGCCAGCATCCCTATTAAAACCAAAAACAGGGTCGTCCGATAATAGGTTTTCATTTTGAAAATCCTAAAGATTGATGGTTGGAATTTATTTTTTTAAAAGAATATCCGGCCTCCGGATCTATTTTCAGTACCCGTTTTTCTTTTCCCCGCACTAAAGTCACCTGTTTTTCTTCGATCTCGACAATACGATAACCGTTGACTTCATCCCCTTTTTGTCTCAACACCCCGTTGATTCCTGCCACCCGGACCCGGCCGCTGATCAGGATTGTAGTAACCCGTAATCCCAAAGCCAATTCTTGCCCGACTTTGACCGGCCCGGCCCCCTCTTTCTTTTGCTCGATCCCGCCCTTTTGGACCCCCGCCGGCAAGGCAAAGGGATTTCGTTCCCCGGAAGCCCCCAAGGCCCTGTCAATACCCCATCCGCTGACCAGGAAAATGATTAAAACCGTCCCCCGAGGAAGAAAGAACTTTATTTTGGACCTCGGACCGGAGAGGTTTAATTTCACGGTCTGGTCCCTGGCTGGTTAGGAATTACGGAAATATGCAACGTTTGCTGGATGGTGACCAGCAATTTGGGAAAAATTTCCTCTTTTCGGCGTATATCGACTTTTTCAATTTCTAAAAATATCGGCAGGGATGACAGGTTTTCCAAACATGGCCCGATCGCCCCGAAATCGGAGGCCAGATCCACATCCAGGATCACCTTTTTGAATAACCCCTGCCGGGGACCGCCTTTTTCTTCCTTCGGGCCTCCCTCTGTCTTTTCGCTGAAATTCATTTGGATCAATTCAATCTTTTTTGTCTGGCTTTCTATTCCCAACCGGTCCAGAACCATTCCCAACTGCCGGTCATCCGGGATCCTGCCGGTCAGGGCTTCTTTTTCCTTTCTTTTTTCTTCCACTCTTATTTTGGTTTGATTAATCCCGGCCAAGGAAACGGTTACTGAAGCCAGCTTCTCATTGAACTCCTGAACCTGTTTTTGAAGGGCCGCCGCCTCTTTTTTCTCAGGTTGGGTTAGAAACTGATCAAAACCCAGAACCACCCCGATCAATAAGGCGGCCCCGATCATAATCTTTTCTCGAGACTTTAAGGCCATCAGAAAGACACTCCCAAAGACCGACCCGGGCCCTCACCAAGTTTGGCCTGTATTTTAAATTCAGCGGCCCCCCTTGAATATTGGTTGCTTTTTAAGCTGGTCTGAACCTTGGCTTCCTTAAAAAAAGGAGACCGATTCAAGACCTGGACAAACCCGGACAGGGTCGCAATAATTTCCTGGTCTGAGCCGAAGACCAGACCTTGAACCGTCAATGGATATTCCCGCTTTTCCTTTCCAATACTGATCCCTGACTGGACCGGCGCTGCATTGGCCTCGGCCGTCGGGGACTTGGGAAGGCCTGTCCCATTTTCCGGGCCGGTCCGGGTTTCTTGAGTCCTGGAAAATTCAAACCGGGTTAAGGTCATATTCCCGGGCACCAAACGGGTCAGCTCCTGGAATAAATTGTTTAACGGGAGTTTTCTAATTTCGATCTTGGGAAATCCTTCCAACTCCTTATTCAACCGGGCCTCTTCTTTTTCCAGGCGGGCCAGTTCCTCGCCCGGCTTACCCATCTGGGCCATCTGCTTGGTTTTGGCGTTTATCTCCTTCCGGAGCCTGGTCACCTGTTGACTGGCCGTCCAGTATTGAGACCCGAAGAAAAGGACCACGGCCAGGGGCAAAACACCGGCCAGAGCCGGTTTTAAAAATTTATCAAAGGAAATTTTTTTAGCTGGAAGGACCGAAAATTGAGAACTCAGATTGATGTAAGGTTGCCTTTGAGTGACCAATCCCAGCAAGGTGGTCAGAAAAGGGATATTTCTTGAGAAAAGATCCTCATTTATTTTTTTCTTAAGGGTCAACGAACCGGGGGTTTTGAAAAAATGGACGGGTATGTCCAAGTTTTTTTCCAGGGCCTCCGGAAGCCCTTTTAAAAGACCTCCCCCTCCCGTGACCAGGATCCGGTTTATTTCGTAGTCCTTAAATTCACTTTTATAATAATTTAATGATCGTTCTACTTCGAGAAGGAGCCGGTCCATTACTGACCTGAGTCGTTTTTGCACCTGATCCACAAGAATTCCTTCAAGGACGGGATCGGCTTCTACTTCTTCCAACAACCCGATCTTGATCTTGACATTTTCGGCATTCTCTTCATCTATCTCGCTCCTCTCGCCGTCCTTCTCATAAACCCCGATCATTGATTGAGTAAAGGCATCACCGGCTACTGCAATTTCCCGGGAGAATTTCAATTCCCCTTCGTTTAAGACAATGATCTGAGTGCTGGTGTGCCCCAGATCAATCACGACCGCAGTCTCAGACCAAGGGGCCGGCTGGGTGATTCGGTAGGTTTGCATTAAACTGAAAGGGGGGTTGGAGATAAAAAGAGGTTTCAACCCGGCGCCTTTTAATAAAGCCACCCGTTCCTCAATCACCTCCCGGGTAGCGGCGGCGAAGATAATCTCGGCTTCCGTCTCTCCTTCCTCTTGTTTTACAACTTTCAGCTTATGGAAGTCTATGATGGCCTCTTCCAGGGAAAAAGGGAAGTCGGCCTTAGAACCCCAGCGAATCGCTTCCCTCATTTCATCATCGGCCAGATCGGTCATCACCATGTGCCTGGCAACCGTCCACGGACCGGCGATTTCCGAGATAATGTCCGACGACCGGACTCCCATTCTTTTAAGGGTATTACGGATAAGAAGGGACAATTCCTGGGAATATAAGGCCTGGTCCGTCCACAATCCATCGGGGAGGGGCACGATTTCGTAATTAAGCAGGGTCACTTTTTCCCCGGCCCGCTGGCATTCGGCAATTTTCAGGGAATGGGTTCCGATATCGATTCCCAAATAATTTTTAGTCAGTTGAAATGAATACAATAAAGTTATCCTTGAAGTCCCAACTCAATTGGATTTTACTCATTTTTCAAGTTTTCCCGGCCGGGCTTAAATTTTATTTTTGATGAGTGAAAAACCCTCCTTCCGTTTCCCGACAGATGATTTTCATCCTGGTTTTAGGTTAAGATATTTCTTAAGATGATTAACTAATCAATTACTTTTAAAAAGTAAAAAAGTCAAGACGAATTGAATTATATTAAATGTTACCAAGGGGGTTAAAATAAAGGATCGGCTCGGCCCTGATTAGATTCTTTATTTCTCCTCTTTCAGGAAAAAATGGGCGGCCTGGACCCCAAGTTGGGAAGGCAGGAGACCCTTGACGATCTTCAATGGAGGCAACCTATTCTCCGTGATCCGGTCTGATAAGGAGATCGTTTCTCCAGGCGTCATCCCACCCTCGTCGTCCTCTATAAGAATTTGAACCCGCGGACTGTCCTTGGGGGATTCATCGGGATAATTCATAACCACCGCCCTTCGGCCATCACTCAACTCCACAATAGAGCCAATAGGATAAACCCCCATCATTTCGATGAAGCTCTTCAATAAAACAGGGTCAAAATTCTTTCCAATCTCGCTCCACATCTTTCTAAGGGCCTCATCGGGAGTGAAGGACCTTGATCGATAGGCACGGTTCGCTGTCAGGGCCTCATAGACATCGGCGATACGAAGGATTTTCCCCAAAAGACTCGGATGCTTTTTGAAATGGGTCTTTGGATATCCGGACATATCAGGATTCAAGTGATGTTCAAAGGGGCCGAGAACAATTTTTGACCTCATTTCTTTAGTCATGTTCATTCTCAAAATCTGCCTCACACCGAGAAGCGGGTGACCATGCATCCTTTTCCACTCCTCCTCGCTCAATTCACCCCTCTTCAGAAGAACCTTCTTGGGAATTTCAACCTTGCCCAGATCATGAAAAAGTCCGCAGACGCAAAGACGTTCGAGCGCTACCTTGGACAAGCCGATATAACTGCCCAGGCAGGTGGCCAGGATGGAAACATTGACTGAATGGACATAGGTATAATCATCATATACCTTGATGATCGAAAGTCCGAGTACCAGGGAGTGATCTTCCCGGACAAGATCGACTATCGTTTGTGCCAGGCGTCTTGACTTGCGAACTCCGGCTACCCCCTGGGAGGCCTTATCAGCCACTTCTTTAATGGAGTCCAGGGCATATAAATAGGTTTTTTTACCTCTTTCCTTACGTTCCAGGGTGTCATCTTCTTCCTTCAAGATTTGACCCCAGGTGAGTGCTTGGCCCCCGATTTGTCGACCAAGCCAGTTAAATGGATCCTCATGTTTTATAGAAACATCAAGAAGGCGAATGAACTTCAAGATGTTTTCTGATGAAACCTCCCCTGAATTCATAATAAACTGGAGTCCACCCAAACCCCTTCCGGAAAAATATTCGATCATTTCATTGATGATCCTGACGGTCTCCCTCCTATAGGGAAGTTTTTCCCCGTTTACATAGAACCTCCCCCGCCAGATTTGAATTCTCAAATCTTCTTTTCGGGTCATCTCATCGAAAATAACTTTGAATTTGGTCAAAGATTCCCTGGTCAATTGGTTGTTATCGTCATATATCTTGGCGGTCTGGATGAGATGATATAATACTTTCAAGAAAATTATTCCGGGGTCTTCAGCCGGAGGGCTATTCTCATTCAACAACTTTATTCGCCTCCTTTGTGCTGTTGTGCTGTAATTCCTTTTTTGTTTTTCTGACGAGGGATCTCAGGCCCGGATAAAAAGATCGTCCGGCCTTTTCCAGAATCAGCTCAGCTTCAGGCAAATCCAGTTCTGAAAGGGCCAGGGCGGCACCTCTTCGGAGTGCAGACCTCGAGGATCCAGGAATCCATCTCCGCTTAAGCAAAGTTTCCTGAAGAAAGGAGATTGAATTGGCCGACCCGCATCTCCCCAAGGTTCTGAAGCACTGCAGGAGATGTTTTTCCTCATTTTTTCCGAATTGACTATGGCCGAGATAGGAAAGAAACAGGTTTTCGACCGTTTCCTCCCGTGCCCGACCCAATTGGTTAAGGACCAATTGTCGAATAGAATCATCCTCGTCATCGATCATAGTAAAAATATCCCTGACCCGGGCCGGGGCCCGACTGCAGAGGCCTTTAACCGCTTCACGGCGTATTCGCGACGACGGATGACGGGTAAGCCTTTTCAAATATTTTAACGATTGTCCGCCCGGTAATTTGACAATCACCGGGACGAGTTTTTCAACCAGCATCTCATCGGAGTCATTGAACATCGACTCCAGGGGCCGCATATCCTTTGAAGCCCCCAGAATAATCGAATCTATCAGGACTTGCCGAAGAGGAGCCGGTTGCGTTTGGAGTAGCAGAGGAACCAGGGTATGGATGACCGGAGGATCCAGGAGTTGAAAAATCTGTCCGAGAACCCCGGCATCCTCTGGATTCAAATCTTTCCAGACCTCCTGAAGGGATGCCAGGGACTCCTGGCCGGAGGCATTCAAAATAAATTCTTCAATCGATAGAAAGGCCCAGGGCATCTCTTCCTTGCAGATATCGAGCACCGATCGCAATCCCTCCAGGATTTTGAGGGTGACCGCCAAGTGTCTTTGTGCCAGAGAGTAGGTGAATTCTCCTGAAAGCACTTCCAGAATTTCTTTAAAATTCTCTTTTTCCCGATCCTCTAGAAGGCAATCCAGCAAGGCGTCCAGATAGGAGGTCAGATCCGTTCCCTCTTCCAGGCGAATCATTTCTTTTAGCTCTGCTTGTTCCTGTGGCGTCAGAGACAGATTACTTTGCTTTATGGGCGGGTCTTCCGGGACTTCAGCTTCCGCCCTTCTGTATTCTCCCAACTGTATCCCAAAAGCATTCTCCCCGGTAGGATCGAAAATATCCTCTGTCACCGTTTGATCCTCACCCCAGGAAAAATCGGCGACCTCGTATCTCAAATGAGGAAACTGTTTTTCCCAAAAAGCTGTAACAATATCACCTTCGGGTTCAGCGGAAAGCTTGGTATACCTATCCAAGATGATCAGGATATCATGCAGTTCATCGGTCTCGATTCCTTCCCTGAACTCCAGCCATCGTATCCCGACCTGAAAAAGTGAAAAATGCAGAGTGCCTTCCTCCGGGAGTCCTTCGGAAATCAATCCCCCTTTGGAAGTAATCTGCTCCCTCCCTATTTCGAGTCTAAGGGTTTCATATTTATGCAGGAAGTCACTGAGCTGGGCTTGAAGTTGATTGATAGAACTTTTGCTGATGGTATGACCCGGGGGGTAGAGCGCCAGATTCTTGCAGGCCAGCAGCAGACTGGCCAGAATTTTTTTAGCGGCATTCAACTCATCCTCTGAAGGATTGATTCTTAAAAGGGGGGAAGGTCTGTCCATAATCTGACCCTTAAGGTATTATCCTGCTCCCGGCTGAACACCCAGCGGGAGAATCGGCTTTCATCGCCATATTGTTATAAATCTCATCGACAGGCTATTTGTAGTCCTTATTCAGCTTATGGATAAAATCATGCAAGTTTTGACTGTCTCGGCTGATAGTCGGCCCTCGATTCTCCTGGGGCGAAAGGGATTCAGATTCGGAGAGAGGAGGTTCGCTTTTCTGGTCCCGGCTTGAAAAATATCGGTAAGGCTCCATAATCGGAGAATGATATTCGATTTCTTCGTTGCTTTCCTGGGAAGGCTGAAAAGCTTTCTGCGGAGGATACAGATCCTTTTGAGCCAACAAGTATTCCTTTAAGTATCGATCTTTGGTGAACATACCCTCGGCTTTGCCGAGTTGAATAATGTTTTCGATCTGATGGAGCTTATCCTCCCGGATGTTACTCTTAACCGACTGGTTTCCTCTAAGAATTGAAAGAAGCGGGACGCGAAATCCAAATTTTTCAAGATAAATCAAATCTTGAATGATCAACCAGACCAGGGTCGAAGCCAGACGATTCCGGATGTCATCCTGGGCATCCATGGAAAAAGCATTCAAAATACGATGGAGGGCCTCCTCGGAAGTGTTGGAATGAAGAGTGGTGATGACCAGATGCCCTGATTCGGCGATGTTCAAAGTCAGCTTGATGGTTTCCGGATCCCTGATTTCTCCGACCACAATAACGTCCGGATCCTCCCTCAAGACATCCAGCAGCCCCTGCTCAAAAGCCGGCATATGAAGGCCCAGTTCCCTTT
This sequence comes from Deltaproteobacteria bacterium, assembly GCA_016208255.1. Classification (GTDB taxonomy): domain Bacteria; phylum Desulfobacterota; class RBG-13-43-22; order RBG-13-43-22; family RBG-13-43-22; genus RBG-13-43-22. The sequence continues at coordinate 16,657 of JACQYK010000128.1, forward strand.
GTTCGATAAAGGATTCCCTCGAGACCTGCCGATATTCAATGGGGTCTTCGAGGGTTATGATATGAGAGGAACGATGGTGATTGATTTCATTGACCAAGGCGGCTATGGTCGAAGTTTTTCCTACACCGGTAGGTCCGCCGATGAGGATCAGACCGGATCTAAGTTTACTGATTTCTTTGAGGGAGGGGTGGAGGTTCAACTGTTCGATCGAGGGAACATTCGCGGGAAGGATACGAATAGCCAGACTGAATCCGCGAGTGGTATAAAAAATATTGATCCTCAGCCGAGACTGAATAAAGCTTAGCGCACAATCAATGGATTGGCGTTCCCGGAGCGCTTTGATTTGCCACGGGGACAGAAGACTTCTCACCAAATCATCGATTTCCTCAGATTTCCAATCAAGATCCGGTTGATATTGCAAAATTCCGTTGATCCGAAAAGCCACCGGATGACCGCCGGTGAGATGAATATCGGAAACCCCGGCCATGAAGGCCGATTTGATCAGGCTATCAAATTTCTCCACCATGATAATTTATTCTCCCGATTAATAGGCTTTCTACTGGGTTTTGCCCAGGACCTCTTTCTCGGAGGAAACGAGAAGCAAATCGTTTTCCGACTTTACATTGTCCCTTCCGCTTCCCTTGGCGCGGTAAAGGGCCCGATCTGCTCGCTCCACCAGGCAATCAATGGTATCGTCATCCCGCACTTCCCCGACTCCACAGCTGACGGTAACGATCCCGATCCTTTTTTGAGTCTCAGTGACCTTGAGGGATTTGCCGGAGATCTGTTCCCGGATACCCTCTGCCAGCTTGCAGGCGTCTCCCAATTTAGTGGCGGGTAGAAGGACCATGAATTCCTCCCCGCCATAACGGGCAGCGACATCCCTTCCCTTCACCGCCCCTTTGATAATTTTCCCGATAAGCCTCAGGATCGAGTCCCCCACCATGTGTCCATGTGCATCGTTGATTACCTTGAAATGATCAATGTCCATCATGATGATGCTGAAGGGGACTGACGTTTCCCGATATTGCCCCAAAAGGGCCTGGAGAGCCTTGTCCAGGTACTTCCGGTTGTAGAGGCCGGTGAGCAGGTCCAGCTTGGCCTCCCGCTCGGATTGTTCCAGCTTTTTACGCAGCTCGTTGGCTTCCTGTCTTGCCTTTTCTAACTTCTGGTTCAGTTCGGAGCTGGACTGCTCCATCTTTTTCGTGTCCAGGATGACCTCTTTGATCATTTCTTTGAGGACGTGAGGATCAGGGTTTCCCATCTCCAGCCGATCGGCAAAACCGTTCAGTCGCTGAGAGAAGTCCTGGGTCAAGCTACCCGTGGCCATGGCACTTTCCAAGGCCTCCTTCAGGATCCTGCATGTAGCCTGGGAGATCTCTTCGATGACCTTCCTGGACTTGTCTTCACCGAAGTATTTGTCATAGATATGACGGCTTGGCAGATCATCAATTCCCGTGCCCTCTGCCATGTATCTGTCGAGTTCCTGGTTAAGTTCCTCGTTACTGCCGATGGTGTACTCAAACCAGACCAGATAGTTCTCGGGCGTGACCGGAATCTTTTGATGACTCATGGTCAGAAGGACTCTGCGAGCGATCTCGGCCGTCCCCTCCGGGGAATGGGCAGAACGGGTATGAGAAGATGAAGAAATAATCATAGTTAGCCACCTCAAATTTCTGTGTTTTAAAGGCCGTGAGTCCAAACATTAGACACAAAATGAATCTTCTCAAGTATTAAAAATATATATAAAAAGAATGAAAAAGGTCAAGCTAAAAAATGGGAAAACTTGAGAAACGAACCGACCTGAGGGTAAGGGCCTTACCGGAGACCGGTATATTAGTTAAATAGCCCTGTCCTTAGTTGGCAGTTCTCTATAAGAAACCGCTTATTTCTTTTGGTAAATCCCGTAAAGGGTGGTGCCTACCGGCAAAGGAATCCTTTTATTAATGAGCCAGGATTCAAAAATTAAAATCGAATAGAAGATCCGGTTTATGGCTTTAGGAAGGGCCATGAAATGAACCTGATAATTGAGAGAATGTCTTTTAAGCCGGCGCTGGAGAGCCAGAGGTAGAAAAAAGAAAAATACCCAACAGCCCAACTCCCGGCTTTTAAAGTCAACCAGGAGATTCCGGATCATTTTCTTGTTGTAACGTCTGAAATGTTGTAAGGCCAGGTCATGAGCCCCAAAAAGAAACCCAAAGGCGGGAACGGTAAAGACAAAAAAGCCACCCGGTTTAAGTACCCTAAGTATTTGCAGGACCGCCGATCGGTCATCTTCTATATGTTCCAAAACGTCAAAGGCCAGCACCCAATCAAAAAAATGATCGGGGTATTGAATAGCGCCCAGCTCACAATTATTTTTTTCAACAACCAGGTCTTCGGGAATTCTTCTTAAAAGATCGAGATCCGGTTCGGCGACATAAATCTCCCCAAATTTTTTTATGACCGAGAGCTCCTCTCCGCTTCCGACTCCGACATCCAGGATCTTTGGCCGGGTCTCCTGTTTTACTTTGCTCAGCAAGACCTCGATTAAGCGGTTCTTGGCTTTAAAATAAAAAAAATCAGGAGTGGCCCCGGCTTCTAGGTATTGGCGGTCCATTTACTCGTTCCTGGATGCTGGTTGCTGGTTGCTGGATAGGGAAAACTGTTTTTTCCCTTTTTTAATAAGCCTATCGCATCGATTTTTGCCATTATTCAGTATCATGGTTATTTCACCTTATATAACAGCAATAGAGGAACCCCTTGAACGGTACGAGCCAGGACCGGCTCCTTTCCTTCCCGAACCCAGCGGTCAATCAGGGCCTTTTCCTCGGGCCATTGATCAAAATAACCTCGGAGGGAGCTTTTACGCATCAGGACAAGATAAAAATCACACCCGATCCCGGTAACCAGGCGAATATCCTTTCGAAGCATTCCCCTGGTCTGGTATTCGACTAATAGAAATTGGCTCAACGTCCCGTTGAGAGTCGTTCCTCGAGGCATAAGCCGGTTAACCTGATTTAAGAAATCAGGGGAGATCACTTCCTGCAAATAGGTCACTTCCAAACCTTTCTGATCCGCCCCCTTCACCCCGCCAACCAGCGCATTGTAATAACTTAACTCAAAAGGATGGATATTCAGCAAAGAAAAAAAGGCCGGGACTAAAATAATCCCCATAGTCATAGAGGTCAATATTTTTCCCCCTTTAGCCTTAATTCTGGCAGGAAAGACTCCCACCAGGGCATTAAACCCCACCCCGGCCAGAATCGCTAAAAAAGGAAATACCGGCAGAAGGAGCCGCACGCCATCATGGATGACCGCTCCCGGCAGGAGGGGAAGAATCAGGGGAAAGGAGGCACAAAAAACAGGCAGGATTCGCTCGGGGGAGGAACGGAATTTTGGGAGAGTGGCTATGACCCCGGCTACCACTGAAAAAAGAATCGACAGGGGGATACTGACCCCTAACATAAAAAAAGAATAATACCAGGGCAAATGAGAGGTGGAATAAATTTTATTAAAAAAAAGGCCCAAAGGAGGGCCGGGTAATGCTGTCATTAATGAACTCCAGAATCCGCGGCAGGGTGGAATACCACAAATAGGGGTTAACCAGGACGAGAATGAGCGGAGACAAAAAAACAGCCGCAAAAAAATTTTTATAAATCCGAGACCGATTATTGGGGTATAGAAAAGACCAGAGTATCAGGGGTAGGGGTATCAAAAATCCGGGAAATTTCGTAGCCATCGCCAGACCCCAAAAGAGACCGAAGGCCACACTCCAGGAGGTCTTTTCCAGCCCCCGCCAATAGGCATAAGCCGTTGCCACCCATAAGGCGGTTAGGGGTATATCGGTCATGGCAAAGTGGGCGTGGCCGAAAAGATGCGGCATGGCCAGGGTGCTGAGCATGGCCACCCAGGCCGAGGTCGTATTGGTCAGGGCCCTGGTCCAGGACCAGACCACCCAGAGAAGGATCAGAAAAAACAGGGCCGTTGAAAAACGAAAGCCTCTAACCTCGCCCAGGAAATTTCCGGTTCCAACCCAGGTCAATCCGGAAAGAATCCGGGATAAGGGGGGATGAGGGACATGATAGGGGTCCCAATGCCAGAATTGAGAAATGACCGGGTCTTGAAGCCAAGCCGCGGCTTTCCCGGTTGAGGTCCCACGGATCACCTGGCTAATCCATTCCATATGCAGGTTTATGGCCTTAAAATAGGCCGGCTCATCCCAGGTGATCCCATAGTGCTGGGAAGTTGCGGTGACCAGGATTCCAACGAGGGCCAAAAATAGTAAAAGTGCTACTTTTTGTGACATTGCCTTATATTTCTGCTATCCGATTCCTGATGAATGATCCACGATGCCCGCACTAAACCCTCATGCCCTTAACCTTCTATGCCTCCATCGTATCTTTAACAGTCCCCAAAAACTGTTTAACAAATCCTTCCTCAAACGAACTCGGGTTTCTTCCCGGTTGCTCCAGGTCACCGGGATCTCGACCCGGCGATACCCCAAACGATCGGACAAAAAAAGGAGCTCGGCATCAAAACTCCAGTCCAAAAGGGTCAGCCGGGAGAATAGGTCTTTGGCCACCGAACCTTTAAAGGCCTTAAATCCGCAGGTAAAATCAGAAACATCCAGGTCAAGTATAAAACGGGAAAGGGAGGCAAAACCACGTCCCAGGACCTCACGGAGGATTGTTTGATGGACCAGGACCCTGGCCCCGGGGGCTTTTCGGGATCCAATGGCCAGATCACAGCCACGGTTTAAAGCCTTCAAAAATGCCGGCAGTTCTTGAAAAGAAACCGAGAGGTCCATGTCGGAAAAAAGGACTATCCGGCCCCGGCTATGGCTCACCCCCTCTTTCAAGGCCCCGCCTTTTCCCTGGTTTTTTACCAGAGTCCATAAGTGAAGACGAGAATCCTGTCGGGCCATAGACGCAGTAATAGCGGAGGTATTATCATGGCTTCCATCATCCACCAGGATGATCTCAAAATCAATAGCGGCCTGGTCAAGCGTTTGTACGGTTTGAAGGAGATTGTTCTTCAAAATGGCTTCTTCATTATAAACGGGAAAAACGACGGAAAGTTCGGGTATCATGGTTTTCCCGCTTTTTTTCTTAGTAAATCGTCATGCCCCGCCAGGGGCGTGACACCTGGAAATTTGATATAAGGAAAAGTCAAAGAGTAACCTCAATTTTTTCCCGCACTGACCCGTCATGCCCCGCCAGGGGCCTGACACCACCAGCCGGTTGGCTCTGCCAACCCAAACAGGAGGCCTCCCAGGAGGCCGGGACATGAAAATAGGCTGTAGACTCGAACCCTATTTTCGCACCAACCAAAATAAAAAACAAAGCATGCCGATCAAGGTTAACAGGGTGATGGCCAGGCCTATTTTCAGGGAAAAGGGATCGTAAAACAGACGGATGGTATGATGTCCCGGTCCCAGAGCAATGGCCCGGAAGGCATGGTTGGCTCGATAAATTTTTCCTTCCTCTCCATCGACCCGAACCTTCCAGCCGGGATAGTAGGTTTCACTCAAAAAAAGAATACGGGGTCCGGTACCGGAGGCTTCGATGTCCATTTGATTCAAGCGACGTTTAATGATCCTGACCCTATCCTGATCCGGCATCAATCCCTTGACCGGGGGGGGAGGCTCAGGGGTTTCTTCCAAGATCACGGTTTTCGCCGGATTAAACCCTTTTCTCCTGATTAAATCAATCCTCTCTTTTCCACTCCCGACCACCTGATAATGAGTGGCCAGAAAGACCCTGGGCAGCAAGTCCTTATTTTCATAAAGATGGGCGACAATCGTTTGATACGGCCTGGGACCATGGGGATTGTTTTGAGCAGGGGTAATCGGGATTACATACGTTTCCCCGCGGCGAATAAGATTCAAGCCCGGGTCGGGGGCGGCCTTGTGCCAGAGGATATATTTAACGTTCATCAATCTTAAGATATCCGTGGCCCCCGGATGCGAGTCTTTCTCATTAAGAACGGTCAGGAGATCCTGATAAGGATGATAGGTCATGATCCCGAATCCCGAGGTGTTAAAAATTTTATGGACCAGAGGATACTCAAAATACAAATTTTCTTTTAAAATATAATAGATCAAGCCGTCCATCTCCACCTTCAGGGGGAGTTCGGTCTTATTCATCATGGGATCCACATAAATGCGGCCCTTTTCAGGGTCGGAAAGGATGACTTCCAAATTGGGGCTAAGCGAATAAAAGGCCTGGGGATCAACCCGGCGGTAAAAACCCCAGTTAGCCAGGAAAAGATCCAGTATCAGAAGGAGGATCAAAACGGTTTGTCCCTTTTTGAAAGAGATCTTTCGGTCGGCTAAAAAAACAAAAAATAGAAAGGTCAGTAAAGCAAAGAAGGAAAACCGCTCCAGATTATGTAGATTCAAACCCCAGGGGCGGGCCTTACTGACCGGGAAAGAGGTCTCTAAAAAAACAATTAGAGACGATTTAAAAAGAAAAAGGGTCAGCAGGATCAAAACTAAGAAAAAAGCCAGAACCAACGAAGCTCTTTTAAGGCTTAAGAGCTTTTTTTGCGGATCCTCCTGCAGGCGGGAAGTCAGGGCATCCCAACCCAAACCGGTCAACAGACAAATAAACAGGTTGGTAATAAAAAAAAACTTGACCGGATAACGGATCATCTGGATGCCGGGGACAAAGAGGTAGAGACATTGGTACAAAGGGGTATTTCTGCCCAGAGCCAGAAGTAAGGAAACTGACAGAAAAAGTCCGAACCATCCTTTTCTTCGATCTTTTCCTAAAAAGAAGAAAAGGACCATCATGAAAGGGATTACCCCCAGATAGATGCTTTTAAGGTAGTTTTGATCGGTCTTATAAAATTCGATTCCTCTCCAAAAAAAATCCGGCAAAAAAACATAAAACAAATCCATCCATCCTAAAGACCAGCGCGTTGCTTCCTGGTAAGAAAACCCGACATAGCGCAAAGAATTTCTGGTCATTTCCCAAAAAGGAATGATCTGAACGGCACCTAAGCCGGCAAATAGAAGAAATATGATCCCGGTCAGGGAAAGGCGCCATTTCCAGGAATGACAGGTTGGCCTGGGGCCAAGAGACCGGGAGAAAACAGCCAAAAAAAGGAGCATGGCCTGGGTCAGGAGAAAGGCCTCAATCCCTCCCCCCAGAAATTGGATCAGAATGGTTATGATAGAAAGAAAAGGATATTTCCAGGACCGCTCACGAAGCGCCCGCAAAAAGAAAAAAAATATCAGAGGGGTCCAGGTAGCGGATTGCAGGGTATTTAAGACATTATGGATGGAAAGGAGGAACCCGCCCAAGGTAAAGGAAATACAAGCCAATATCCCGGCCGGGCGACTCCCCCCTAATTCCCGGGTCAACAGAAAGACAAACCAGCCGGATAGAAAAAAATGTAAGACAATGGTCAGATTGAAGGCAAAATCAAGGGGGAGGATCAGAAGCAGAACATTGGGGGGGTAGAGGATACTGGTTTGCAAAGAGGCAAAAAGGGGTTGACCGGAGAAGGAATAAGGGTTCCATAAGGGCAGTTCCCCGGCCTTGAGGGCCTCAACCCAGAGCTTAAGATTGGGAAAAAAGAAAATGGGGAGGTCCCGCTCGACCATCAAATTCGACTGGGCCAGGGCCTCCCAGAAATAAAGGATGATCAGCCCCGTAAAGGAGAAAAAAAGGATGGCCCCGGTCAGGCGTTCTTTGTTCATAAAAAAAGGGCCGCATAGAGGGGATACGGCCCTTTTCATACCTCCCTAAATCTTTAGGTGGTTGGAGAATGGGTGGAAACGACGTTCGGAGCCGTGAAACTCCAGGTATAACTCACCCCACCGACGGTGGCCTGGAAGGTATTGGCCCCGGAGACGGCAATGCCGCCGCTGTCGGCCATATAGCTGTTTCGAACAATGGTCGGAGTAATGGCCGTCCCGGAATTATTAATGGCATAGTCGGCATAAGCAATGGCGGCGGCGGCCCGTAAATTTCCCGTCAAACCTCCCACCGCAGCTACCCGGGCCTGAGACCGCATATCGATATACCGGGGAATGGCTACAGCCGCCAGAATACCGATGATCACAATAACAATAATCAACTCGATCAAGGTAAAACCTTTTTGATCTTTAATCATCTTTTCACCTCCTCCGTTTTATGCTGACCAATGATAATTATTTCTGCCCATTATTATATTTTTTCCAGTAAATTCAATTACTAACATTTTTATTAGTAAAATTATAACAGATTTAAAGATCAACGCAATCAAAATATTAGACTATTTCCCTATCCTCCCCCCTTGGCTATTTTGGCCATGTCCCACATGGGCATAAAAACGGCCAGGGCCAGAAAAAGCATCATGGCCCCCATAAAAAGGATCATTATCGGTTCAATTAGGGAAGAAAGACTTTTTACGGCTTTGTCCACTTCCTTGTCGTAAAACTCCGAAACCTTTTCTACGATTTCGTCCAGCGTCCCGGAAGACTCCCCCACGGCGAACATCTGATATACCAAAGGCGGGAATATAGACCTGTCTCTCATTTTTTCCGACAAAGTCCCCCCGTCCTCGACCGATTGCCGCATCTTCATGATAATATTGGAGATATAAACATTGCCAATAGTGGAAGCGGAAATCTCCAGGGTTTCCAGCATAGGCAGGCCGCTGCGGTTCAGGGTCACGAACATGCGGGTGAAGCGGGACATGAAAATGCGTAAAAAAACCTGTCCCATAATCGGGAACCGGATTTTTATCAGATCCCATTGTAAAAGACCCGATTCGGTTCGAACGTACCATTGAAAGCCGCCGATAGCCGCCCCCAGTACTGCGAATATCAAATACCAGTAATTGGAAAAGACGAAATGTAATCCCAACATCATTCGGGTGGGCAGGGGCAGGGTGGTTTTGATGCTTTTGAATAAACCCATAAAATTGGGAATAATAAAATAGATGGCAAAAAGGAAGGCCCCGATCAAAGCCCCGAAGACCATTTTTGGATAGCGGGTAGCCGATTTGATACGGGCCTTGGTTTCTATATCATATTCTAAAAAAGACCCGATACGGTTAAGCACCTCTTCAAGCTTTCCCGAGGCTTCACCGGCCTTTACCATTTGTATGTAAATCTTTGAGAATATCTTGGGGTGATGGGCCAGGGCTTTGGATAGGGGTTCCCCTTCTTTTATCCGGTCTACCGTTTCCAGGATAGCTTTACTGAGGAGGGGGTTCTCAGACTGCTCGGCCAGGATTCCCAAACCGGTGGTGATGGGGATCCCGGCCCGGATGATGGTCGCCAGTTGACTGGTGAAAAACAGCAGTTCATTCGGCTTCACTCTTTTAAGTATATCTAAAAAGGCTAAAGGATTTTCCTTCCCAAAGCCCGGGGCTTCCTTGGTTTTGGTTGAGATAGGAGCGGATTTTCCCGATGTCGCTTGTATTAATACCGGGGTATAACCCATGCTCCCAATTTGGCTGGCGATGTCGCTCCGGGTAGGCCCATCCATCTCCCCGGAAATCAGTTTGCCCTTGGGGTCTCTGGCTTTATAAAAAAATTGAGGCATCGTTGGCTCGAATCAAATAAATTCTTGAAATCAACAAGTAATGTATGTTAATTTTATCCCAAAAGGGGAGGAACGAATATGAAAAATGCCATAAAAGTGGTCCGATGTCTCCTTACCAAACAAAAGGGGAAAAAAACCACCTCCGAAACACGCTTCATCCCCTTTCAGGAATTTGAATTATGGAAATTTTATGTTACCAAACAATATGGTTTTACCATTACTGATGAAGAAATATACCTCTGGCTGCCCCAGTCAGAATTTGAACCAAAAAAAGACCGCCTGGGCCGGCTGGCCGGGATTCCAGTCCACAAGGTCACCCTTTATTTCTTCCTGAAAAATGAAAGGGTCCTCGTTCCGGTCACCCGCTATTTTGAGGAATCGGATTTTCCCAAAGTAAAACCCCTTTTCTTAAAACACTTTGAAGAATTTAAAGATGAAAAGCATATAACCAAGGTTCTGGAACAGGTTCAGGAAGAAAAGGGGATTTGCCTGAAGAATCTTTAAATGAATTTAGCTTCCTTGGGAGTAACCCGATTAAGTTCCTCCAGGGTGGTTATCCCGGCCAACACTTTGGCCACCCCGTCTTCCCGCAAGGATTTCATCCCCTGTCGAAGATGGGCATAATCTTCGATTTCCTTCTGGTTTGCCCTTCGATGGATCATCTCTTTCAGATCCCGGTCCACGATCAATATTTCAAATAATCCTAACCGCCCCTTATAACCGGACCCTTTGCAGAAGGAACACCCCTTTCCTCGCTGTAAAATGACTTCCTCTTCGGTTGAAAGTTTTAGATCTTCAATTTCTTCGGCTGAAGCGTTGTAGGGTTCTTTGCAGCGGGGACAGAGGACCCGGACCAGTCGCTGGGCAATAACCCCTTCCACCGTGGAAGCAATCAGGAAAGGATCCACTCCCATATCGGCCAAACGCACCAGGGAACTCGGGGCGTCATTGGTGTGGAGGGTGGAGAGGACCAGGTGACCGGTCAAAGCCGACTGGACAGCGATTTCAGCCGTTTCAAAATCCCGGATTTCTCCGACCATGATCCCGTCCGGGTCCTGTCTCAGGATGGAACGCAAACCCACGGCAAAGGTCAGGCCGGTTTTGAGGTTGATCTGACATTGGCGGATCATATCCAGACGATATTCTACCGGGTCCTC
>JACQYK010000237.1 GCA_016208255.1 Deltaproteobacteria bacterium
AGTTTCAATCCACGCCCCCGCGCGGGGGGCGACGCCGGGCCTCTTTATACTTGGTCAAGCTCACTCGGTTTCAATCCACGCCCCCGCGCGGGGGGCGACTGTTGCTCTTTAACTTCTTTATATCAATAACTTTTTACCTCCGGGTTAGCGAACCCATCCTAATCTCTAATTTTTCTCTATTCACTTTTCAAAGATCAAATCTTCAACTTGTTGATTTTTATAATAAATTTAAAATTGCGAACAACCCTTTTTAATTTCCCTTGTAACTTATTAAGATTAAAAAATAATCCCTTCAAGCCCTTAATGGAAGCTTAGGGTTCGCATCCCCTCTCAAACCACCAAGGGATCATCAGGATCATATCCTTTTTTGGCCCCCACATGCTCGACTCTGTTTCTCCAGTTGGCCCCAAGAAAATAAAAACGCAGGCTATCAGTTTCTTGATTGATTTCCTTAATCAGTTTGTTTCTAAGGTTCGCCCATTGGGCCGGATCAACAGAACATTCAAAAACCGAATACTGGACCCTTTGACCATAATTCTTGCAGGCCTTGGCAACTCTTGTTAATCGGCGTGTGCCTCCTTCGTCAACTGTCGAAACATCATAGCTGACTACTACCAGCATAATCCCTCCTATTTCCAGAGAAACGGCGGATACCCATCCAGATCTCCTCTCAAATAACGGGCCATGAGCATGGCCTGAATATGAAACAGGATTCCGACGGTCACCTTCTCTTCAAGAAAAGGGTGAAAGATTTCTTCCTGCTTCCTTTTTTGATAAGCCACCAGAACCGACTTTCTGGTCTCATCATCCATTAGGACTGCCCCATTTTCCATGATTTTGAATCCATCTTTTTGGACCTGGGTGAGATTGATCAAGGACAAAGTCAGACGATCGGCGATAAAGGGCCTGAACTCCTCCATGAGATCTAAAGCCAGACTGGGGCGGCCAGGACGATCCCGATGCAGGAAACCGACAGCCGGATCGAGCCCCACCGTTTCCAAGGCAGACCGGACATCATGCATTAGCAAGGTATAAATAAATGACAGGAGACAGTTGACCTTATCCAGAGGAGGGCGGCGGTTACGTTCCCGAAAAACAAAGTCATCTTTTTGCGAAACAATCAGGTGATCAAAAACGGAAAAATAGGCGTGGGCCGCATCCCCTTCGATGCCACGCAAGGCATCCAGTCCTCGTTCATTCTGTATGAACTGGAGGCCATTTTTCAATCGATCTGAAGCCTCTTTCACTTCACCTGCGTTCATCTTTTCGGCATGGTCTCTTAAAGTTCGTTGAAGCACCGCTCGGCAATTGGCCAGTTTGCCGGTCAGGACGGACCGGGCCACATCAGCCGAACGGCCTTCATTATCGGCCAGCCGATATTGCTGCCTGCGCAACAGTACATTCCCGGAAACCGGTCCTAGTACCCTGGCCAGAAAGCGACCATGTTCCGAAAGAAAGCTTAAGCCCACGTCATTTTCCGCACAAAATCCCATCAGAAAGGGACTGCAGGACACCTGGCCGAAACAAACGATTCCTCCGATGGTGTGGACCGGTATCTGCAGGAGGGTTTCTTTCTCGTGTTTGACCACAATGGTCTCCCCTTCTTTGGAAAGGTAGGCCCCCTGGGTGGTGACAAAAAGGGTGTTCAGATGTTTTTTCATGGCTCCAAGGCCCCTGAGAGATAATGATCGATGGATCTTTTTTTGCCCAAAGTTTTGGGAAGGCAGAGGTCCACCAAGGAACACTGCTTGCACCTTTTTTCATAGACCGGTTGCGGCGTTTCTCCCGACGACAGTAGTTCCCGGATTTTTTTCACGGTTTCTTCGGTTTCTTTTCTCAAGTCCGGGTCAAAAGAAACTTCATGGCGGTGTCTGGTTTTTCCATAAAACAAAGCCCCCCGGGGTACCTCCATACCCATCATTTCCTCCAGGCAAAGGGCCTGGGCGCAAAGCTGGACTTCATCACAATGATCCGGTTTCGGCTTGCCGCGTTTATATTCCACCGGAAAGGGCTGCCAGACATTTTTCCCGATCTTGTGGAATTCAATCAGATCGGCTTTGCCGATGACTCCCAGCCTCAAGGAACGCAAAGGGAGCCCCCGCTCGATGCGGACCCCGGCCCGTGTTTCACCCTCCTGCTCATGGACCCGCTCGTGCAGAATATTCCCCTCAACTGTAAAAATATTTTCCGCCCAAGCCTGCTCTATATGAATAAGAGCGCAACGCCTTTTACAATAAGAAAAATGAGTCAGCGCTGAAATCATAATTAAATCATCTTCTGAATAATTCATGGTTTTTTTCATGTCCACCCTAATCGGGATATTGGGTTTGGATTTGGACTAGTCGGCCAATTTTGAATACTTTCACCAGAGGTAAAAAAAGATGTTGTTATATTATGCATGCTCCACCAATACCTTTTTGAATCGCTTCAACAGGAAGAATACCGGCCATGTACCCAATGAAATTGTCATATGCATATATCCATTTATATATACCATGATGCCCCAAAACTTCGGGGATTTGTAGGACATCTAGACGATATCCCCATATCTGTACTGATGAGTTTTGTATATCACGCCAATCTACTGGTAGATGTCTTTCAAGCTTATCGATGATTTCGTTTCCAACTACAACTGTTCTCGTATCCGATGCAATAACTTGAAAATCTTTCTCAACCTGCGGAAATCGCATCTCACGATCCTTCTTTAGTAAGTCTGTGGAGAAATTACCCGCAAGCCTTATTTCCCGCTTCAACGCATCGGTGCAAAGGCTTGGTGATATGACTCGTCCCTCAGATATAAGGTCTACCAAAACCTTCGATGAGTCACTCATTCCTGGATGTCTCTTAAGGAGTCCTTCCTCTTTGATTAAGATAGTCCAAACGGTCTCTGCACTAAGGAAAATATGGCGATTAACTCTTCCCCCAGTCTGGAGAAGGGAAACCAGAGAAGCAGACTCACGGACACCCGTCCTAAAGGAAAGGTCAACTCCAGCCTCAACGCAGGATGTAGCAATAAGCGTCCAATCAGTGTCGTTTTTATCGGTCAATCGAGACCTGATTCTTTTTAGAGTCTTGTCTCGGTCAAGAGGTGTAAGTGACGTAGATAAGTGCTCCACGGAAAAGCGCTGAAATCTTTTTTCATACTCCCGGGCAACAACTGCTGCGCTTTGCACGGTATTTAGAATTACGATTCTTGGTCCGGGTAGTGTTGCGAGCCACCCCACGAGATCTTCCGGGCCGAATGGTATATCTTGGAACTTATAGGTGATTCGTTTTTCTTCGTATTTTGCTAAACGTTCGCGAAATGCATTCGGGATAATTTCAGGCACGTCGGGAGTTTCTTCGTCGAACTCCTTGATTTTCCAATAACGATTAAGTGATCCCGAAGCCATAACCCAGTAACATCCCCATTCATAGGCAAATGCCTTAATCCAATCCCATGCCAATGGGAGCAATTTGGCAGGTAGAGCCGCGTGCGATTCATCAACAAAAACAGCACTACCCGGCAGAGCGTGAAGTCTTCTCAGAGCAGCAGGAGTGTTTGATGCCAAGGTCTCAAAGAATGTTACTGCTGTGGTCACAATAATCGGGGCTTTCCACAGAGCTGTAAACTGTCGGCTCTTTACATCCTGGAAATCTGCCCGATGATGCAATTCGGCCACAACAAGTTCCGGATTCTCATCAGGAAGCACTAGAGCTTTACGATAGATTTCGACCGATTGCCTAATTATGTTCGTAAAGGGCAAAACAATTATGATCCGCCGAAAGTGTTGTTTCTCTGCCCGTGATAATAGATGTGCCATAATTGCCGTAGTCTTACCGGTTCCAACGGGGCTATCGCAGGAAACAATGCCTGTTTCTGTTACCGCATTACGGCAGGTTTCATAAATCTCTGAACGTTGTCGTGAGCGATCATTGTCCTCTTTCAGCTCTTCAACATACTTATCAAGGGCAGCAAGCCGCTTTGTAGGGCGTAGTTCAATAATCGGCTCGTCAGCAGTCTGGTCTCCGTAATGGATGGCTGTATCACTATGATCGCCGTCAGCAAGACAGGAGAGGGCGATACGAAAAAATAGTGATGTAGTTCCTGCTATGGCCCAATTATCCTCCCTTACTATTTGTGACCGCTGAAGAGCCTCCTTATGTAATCTAATTAACTCGGGAAGAGCCTGGTTCACCTTTTCGCGAACAGAATCGTCCCTAAGAATACTTTCTTCACTACGATTCTGTTCATCGATGAAATCGGGCAGTCCGATATGATGAGAGCGGATGAGTACAGCACCAGGAGTCACTTCAAGACTATCCAGAAGATAAGCAGTTCCAGCGTCAGTGTGTTGAACAGGCAGCTTTTTTGCTTTGGCTTTTCCGGATAATACGTCCTGATTCTGTTCATCCAGCTTCCCCAGGTCATGAAACTCCGCAGCCAGATACACCACATGTTTCAGCAACTCGCCATCAAAGGTTGCATAATGCGCGGCCTTGTCGGCAGCCTCAGAGGCACGATTGAATACACCGTTAACATGGGTGGTGTAATCTTGTGCCGGGATTCCTCGCAATTTGTCAGGACTATGAGCAAAATGCATCAAATGTTCTCCATCAAATCATCGAAAGAGACCTTTTTCTTCAGGTCAGTCGGAAGGGTATCCGGTATTTCGTAGTCACTCCATGACGTTGAAGGCTGCATTGGATCATTTCCATTACGTTTTGGGGTAAGTGCATCGATCAGTTTCCAATCGGCGCAACTGCCAAGAGGATCCTGGTGTTCCATATACCAGGCATGACGTATGCGCACGTCAGGACGAATTGCAGACCGGGTGTGATCATAAGCGTAAGGAATTAAGACCGTTAGGAGGTCCACATCTTTCTGTGTGCAACCGGACTTGTGAGCATGGCTTGGATTAATATAAAATGGCATGCAGTATACTCCGTGTTCAACAACACGATAGGCAAGGGGAGCCATTCCTTGAGTCTTACCTTCCTCTACCCCGGCCTTATTCGTATTGGTGTGCCGTTGAATAAGGATTGGAGCTACTGAAAGTCCCATTGCAAATTGAGCCACTCCGGTTTTGATATAGCCCTTATTACCACCTTCCTCGAGAAAAGTATTTCCAAACAGACGCCCATCCCAATACCTTTTGACAAAGGGACTTTTCAAGAACTTTTCTTGATCAAAGTCTTTTATGTTATCACCCATTTCTGCAATTACGGTGCCCCTGACGCGACTTCTTGATTCAAGGATTTTATAGTTTTCTTTTGTGAGGCCCAGCTTTTCACATACTGCATTAAAAACGTTTCCCTCATCTTCAACAAGATCACGTAATTTCCGCTTGAAAGAAACCGGTGAGATTTCTCCGAGACCATTCGGACGCTGGCGGGGATCACTCTCTCTGTCAGGATCACCATTGGGGTTGGAGTTTACGACTTCAATGACTAGGAGACCAGTACTTCGTTTAATACTATTATTCATGATTTTCTCCTTTTCAGTTATTGGTAGGATCTTCTGTCTGAGAATTACTTGTAGAAATATAACCCAGAAGCAATTGGGCTTTTTCGGAATCATCCAAGCGGGTTGGCAATGCTTTATCCCGCAACTTTCCCTCAACATGTCCTAATTCCTTAAGAAAGTGCCGCGAGAGCCCGGCAGATTCCGTAGAATTTGTCCGTGCCCAACCCAAATAAGGTGCAATACGTAAGGCGAGTTGGGCCAGGGCTTGGGTTGGGCTGTCAAGGGCAGCAGTCATCAGTGCATTCCCCAGAAGTTGTGGTGGCAGGCTGTTCTTTCGAACTTCTTTGCAGTAGATTGCGTGAAGATCATCGGCGAGCTTCAGCATTCTACCAACCATGTAAGGTGAATTATTCATATACCCCTCCTTCTTGATACCAAGTTTCCAGAGTAAAAGTCCTAAGATTGCCGGCATCAATTGTTTGTGTTTACCAAATCCATCAAGCTTGAATACCTCAGTACGATGGAGAGTGTTACCCATCGAAAGGAACAACCCCCTGCCGTTCTGTAATGCAACGGTCAATAGATGTGGAACATAGCCTAATGATATTACTTCTTCGAGAAGCAGTTCAATCCCGGCTGATTTGGGAATGGATTTGACTTCGCTTTTACTGGTGCCATCTAATTTCCAGACTCGGTTTAGGCACTCTGCAACTTGGAGTGGAAATGGAGTTTCTGGTTTTACTAGGATGGTTTTGCCTTTCTCCTCACCCCAAGATTTCATTCTTATGAGTGGAATATTGGCGCATCCCTGCTGCCATTCACTTGCAGCCTCGGCTAATCGTTGAGCCGAATAATTGCGGTGAAAGACAACCTTTGTACGCGCCTTGTCCATTTTACGAAGAGAAAAAACACGAAGCTCAATTTCCTTGAGAGAAGGAGCCAGCCCTTTCAGACAGTCCACAACATCTTTGGCATAGTTCTCAAAGCGTGATCCGGAGTCGTCCGCCCTACGCGCTCCAAAACATGCTGCTAACTTAGGAAGAGTTTTGGGTAAAACTGCGGGGTATGCAAAGATCAGTTCTTTCCCATCAGCCTGCCCCCATGTCTCCCCTTCATGTGATGGGTTCCCTAACCATTCTAGCGCTCTTTTGGTGCGTTTACGACTATCTTCCCCAATACGGAAAGATGCTGCATCAGTATTTCCATAACGGTTTTGGCAAGGGGATTCCTTGCTCATTGCACGGAGTATGACCTTGTCGATCTTCGGAAGCTTTACGCCTGGAAGAGTTTCACTACTGCCATCACTGGAAGAACCGAAGGCATCATTGGGTTGATCATAGACATAATTACTATTGGCCTTCTCAGACTGTAAGAGACGATCATTAACCAACGCAATTGTATTCTCATGCGCCACAGGATAGTCTTCCCAATCCGGCACGTCTAAGAATATTGAAATGTTCTCAGATTTTGGGCTAATCAAAATAGGCAGTAAAGATAATTCGTTACCAGTAGCTTCAATCCTTTTCCAAATGTAACTCTTCAATGCTTGGATGAACTTTCCACAACCATTGTTGCCCCAAGCACCATCAACTCTCTCAAAAAGATTCTCGAGTGCAACAAATTCTTCAGGGATTTGACTACAACGTTTTTTCAGTTCTTGTGGGATCTTTCCAAGACATTCATTCAACATCGGTTCATTCCATTTTGTTTCATTTTTCTTAGTGCACCATTGTTTTAGAGTTTCCATATCGAGTGGTTCTTTACCCTTATTCCAATTTTCTAAAAGCTTTCTTTCTCCTACATCTGAGATGCAGTAGAGTGGTAGAATATTAAAACCTGGAAACGAATATCCATTACTGCCCAATTGCCACTTACGTAAAAATGAAACAAGTGCATTTCCTATTGGTTCAATTCCGGAAATGGAGCCGTCTGAACCAACTAGAATCTTGTAGCATGGTTTCCTCGGAGTAGCATTTGGCAACTGCTTAAAATCCTTATGCCAATCCCGAATTGGGATCCCTATCCCATCAAGCACTTCTGAAAGATGATAAAGTTCATTCAGCATATTACCCTCCTTGTCTGGAGTATTCCAACACGCCCTCTGCTATCCTAACATTTTGTTCATAAGTGAATGCACAATCGGAAGCATAACCTCCGGGAAAAACCTCTCTCAACATTGAAGGAATTATCATATTTACATCAGTCTGAACCTTGGTAGCCTTGCGGAATTCGCCAAAGTAGTTTGGTCCGAATTCCTTCCAGCCAAGAAACGGGATGGAAAAGCATTGTCCTCGCTTTAGACGACGGAAGAAAATATCCCGATAGGCATGACCAGGTGCCGTGGTTCTTTCATCCCATTGTAGTGCTTTCGCTGGCACACGATTCTTTACTGCAGGTGGAATAGACGTAACTTTTGCATAGAGTCGATAGCAAACATCGATAAGAACAGTTGCCAGAAGCTGAAACCCTCCTCCTTCGGAGATTAGCCGAGATTTCCGAAGAGGCCCGCCATAATTTGTTTGGTAGTTGTGGTATTGAACAGGAGCGCAGATTTCTACCTTTACAGGAGAGATCTGTACTGCCGGTCCCCAGAGAAGGGACTCAAAAATGCCCTTTGCTGCCGAATATGTGGGGACCGGATAACTCACCGGGCAATCGCCAGTATCAGGCCGTGTCCACATGGCAGTGTTTCCTGATATTTCCATCTGAATTTCATAAGTCATACTCATAATACAAAATCACCTCCATTTCTGTTATTGACTATTACTACAGCGGAATTTTTTTATAGACTTTTTGGAATAAAGTCATTATGGTGATCTCCATTGGGGCGAAAGAAAGCGTGGGAACTGAGGCTGAAAGGCATCTGCCAGGGATAATAATCTCTTCCGGCAGAAACGATATTGTTTGCCCTATTGATAAAAGCGGAGAGACCATGTTCCATACCCAACCAGGGATTGATCATTTTTTAAAAGGTCATGAAGATGAAATTATTGAGGGGAGCTTGACCACCCTACCCCCAATCCGTCTCCAATTGGCTCAACAATCTTTTCTGGAATCTCTTTGGGATCACCTGGTCCACCGCTATCATTATTTGAGTTATCAAAACTTGTTAGGACATCGGTTAAAATACCTGGCCTTGATGCAAGACCGGCCGGTCGCTGCCATATCTTTTAGTGCCCCGTCGTTGAAAATCGGGGTACGGGATCGTTTTATTGGCTGGACTCCAGACCAGCGGAAGAAGTATCTGCCCCATTTAGCCAATAACAGCCGCTTTCTCGTTTTGCCCTGGGTTCGGATCCCTCATTTAGCCTCTCATGCTCTGTCTCTGGCCGTGGACCAGGTCAGGCGGGACTGGCCGGACCAGTTTCAGGTCCCTTTATGGCTTTTAGAGACCTACGTCGATCCCCATCATTTCAAAGGGACCAGCTATCAGGCCGCCAACTGGGAGTGCGTCGGTCTGACCCAAGGTTATGGCAAACGAGGCTCTGGCTATATTTATCATGGAACCCCCAAGGAGGTCTATGTCTATGTCTTAGAACCCCGGTTTCGCACTTTTATCGGCTGTCAGCCGACCCCAAGCTTTCATCGTCCTCTTCCATCAATCCAACAACTGGAGGAGTTGAAGATGATTCTGAGAAGTACTCGTTGGCATCCCGATCTGGTTCCCTGGATGAACTTGACCGAGAGGGATTTGGAAATCATGGCCGAGGAACTGGTCCGTTTCCATGAACAATTCCATAGCTGTTATGGCCGCAAAGAACATCATAGTAAAGGACTGACCTATCTTTCCGGGCTGATGAGCAAGCTGGAGGCCAAATCGGTCGAGCCCGTGGCTCTGGAATTTTTGGGAACCAGAGGCGTTCGCCCTTTACAACGCTTTATGAAAAATGACCTTTGGGATCACCAAGCCATGAAGTCCCAACATCAGCAATCCCTTTCCCCGTTGCTGTCTGACCCTGAGGCCATGATCACCGTCGACAGTTCCGAGTTCGTCAAAAAAGGCAAGGAATCGGTCGGAGTGGCCCGCCAATACTGTGGCGCTTTAGGTAAAATCGAAAACTGCCAATCCGGTGTCTTTGTCGGCTATACCAGTAAAAAGGGCTATGGATTGCTCACCAGCCGGCTGTATCTGCCCGAGGTCTGGTTTTCCAAAGAATACGAAAAACGCCGAAAAGACAATTGGGTGCCTGAAGATCTAACCTTTCAAACCAAGATCGACATGGCCTACGACTTGATCCAGGAAGTCGCCCAAACTCAGCTATTCCCCGCCCGCTGGATCGGTTTTGATGCCACCTTCGGCTCCGCTCTGTCCTTTCTGGAATCCTTGCCCAAAGCATACACCTACTTCGCCTCGATTCGTTCCAGCACCCAGGTGTTTCTTAAAAAACCTATCGTCGAAGTACCGGCTTACTCCGGTCGCGGTCCCCGACCTAAAAAACAACGTTTGAGGCCGAATCAGTCTGGCCCACAAACCGTCGCCGATATCGCCCGTCGCCGTAAACGTTGGCAAAAGGTCGTCTTGGCTGAAGGAGCCAAAGGCCCCATCGTGGCTGAGGTGGCTCGCCTTCGGATCTATCCCTCTCGAAAGGGGCTCCCCACTGCCTATTCCCTTTGGCTCTTTCTACGTCGCAGTCCGGATGGCCAAATTAAGTACGCCTTCTCCAATGCTCCCCATGAGATCCCCTTATTCGAACTGTGCCAGGCCGCTACCTTGCGCTGGCCTATTGAACAATGCTTTGAAGAAGGCAAAGGCCAAGTGGGTATGGATCATTATGAACATCGCTCCTGGCCAGCTTGGCATCGTCATATGATTTATGTCTTCCTGGCTTTGCATTTCTTAACCCGATTACGTATCCGCTTTAAAAAAAAGCCCGATGCTGACTTTACCTCAAGCGCGTCTCCTGCTGGCTACCATCTTCGAGCTTCGGACTCTCAGTTTGAACAAGGCTTTGGAAATTGTTAAATATCATACTCAACGTAATCATATCGCTTATGTCTCACACAGAAAAAAACAATTCGCTAAATTAAATTCGTTCAAAAAATAAGTTTCGCTGTAGTACTATAAATTAACGCCCAATCCCCCTAAAAAAGGTTCAACAAAGAACCGGACAACTTCTGCCCCCTTTCTTAAATGCTCTTTCAAGTGACTGCTATTCGGCAGGGGGCTTGCCAGATAGGCTGTGGGCGTAATATTCATCTGGCATCGTCGGTGATCCCTCCTCCCTTTCCCCCTTTCTTTTTTACTTATCTGCTTGTCTCTCCTTAACGCGCATGATGGCGATATTAGCACGAATAGCCCGCTCGCTCCGCAAAACACCGATAGCATAGCCACCCCTTGCTTAGAAAAAGCGTAGGGGAAATAACGCCGTCCTTCTTTCTATGATATCAAGTCAACAAAAAAGGCCCTGATCCTGAAAATGGGAAAGGGCCTTTGATCTTCATCTTCTTCTCCCTGATTTGGGGTTAAAGACAAAAAGAAAAGAAAATTTAATGAGATAGTGGAAAAATAGCATAGCGTATGCCGATTGTCAACGTGACACCTTTGAAAAACGGCCCCTTTTGCCCAATCTCGGTGTCAGACTCAAATTTTAATCCTCGAAATACTAAGTGTATTCCTGGGGTTAAAATTTTCGTCTTCCTTGACCTTGGACAAAATTGGACCTTTTTTTTAGGTCTCAACGCCGGCAAAAGCCGGCTTTGTTCATTTAATCGAAGTGTACCCTGTCTGACTGACAGCATTATGTCAGTATGGATAAAAAAATCAGGAAGAGAATGATGAAAAAAGGGGATGGAGAAGAGAAGAAAGCAGGGATAGTCTGGATTCCCGCGTCCGCGAGAATGACGACTTTCTGATTGGTCGTTATGAATCCGGTTTATTTTCTTTTTTTAAAAGAAGAAAAATAGTTCCCTGATGGCGGAGGTGGCCGGCCGCTATTTCGGCCTCCTCTCCGTTCCCCCAGAAAAGGTCCACCCGGGAAGGACCTTTGATTGCCCCCCCACTGTCTTGAAGGCAGACCCAACGCCCGAAAGGGACCCAGGATCGGATCTTTTTCTGGTCATCCAGTTGCGGTTTCCATCCCTCTAACCAGGCCAGGGATGCCGGAGGGAAAACTTTATAATCAGCGGCCACCGATCGGCCCGGAGTAAGGGGGAAGCCCAAACTGCCGAAAGGTCCTCCTTGAACCTCCTGGAAAAAAATGTAACTGGGATTCAAGTTCAATAAGGCCCCTTGCTCTTCCGGATGATCTTGAAGATAAGCATAAATTTTCTGAAGGGAGAGTTCCCCCGGTTTGACCACCCCTTGGCGAATCAGCTCCCGGCCGATGGCATAATAGGGGTGACCATTGGTGGCATGGTAGCCTAATTTGACCGGGGAACCGTCTTCGAGAACGACCTGGCCGGAGCCCTGGATGTGCATGAAAAAGAGTTTTAATAAATCATCCACCCAGAGAATTTCCAGATTTTTCCCGGCCAGACGGCCTTCGAGATCGATCTCCTTGCGGGAATAATAAGGAATGACCTGGTTTCCTTCAATCCGGGCCGTCAATTTCTGACTTTGATATTTTTTTGAAAAATTTCCCAGGTCGATGAAGAGAAGGTCGTCGGGCAGACGGTAGACCGGATACCGAAAACGGGGAGAAGGATTTCGACTACCCTGGAGCGTGGGTTCATAATAACCGGTCAGCAAAAGGGGCAGGGGCTCCTCGTTTTGTACGGTTCGAAAAAGGTTGAAATGGGTTTTGATCTGCTTTAACCGGGATTCCTTATCCGCATTAGTCCTAATGATCTCCAGGAAAAAAGTCAAACTTTCCAGGATTTCATCATTGGATATTTCCCGTGATCCCAGGCTATAATTATTGCCCCCCGATCGACTTCTCAAATAAGTCAAACTTTGAAGGACCGCCTGCTCCAGACCCTCTTGATCCAAATCATCCTCCAATACGGGCCAATCCCTTTCGGGAACCAACCGGAAACGGACGGGTTCTTCTCCGGGGGCGGGCTTTTGAATGAAAAAGGAGCAGGAACTAAGAATTAATAATAAAAAGATTATTCCGACTGTTGCCAAGGGCCTGTTGGTCATAGGTAAAATTCGGGAAAAGGAAAGTCAGTTTGTTTTCTAATGTTTTCAATTTATTGTCAGGCAGGAGGCCTGACCTATTTTAACTAACGAAAAAAATTATCCGACAGGATTAACAGGATTGACCTGTATTTTGCTCAGGCTCCAGATGACCCTGAGCAACCTCGATCCGCTTCCAGCGGAAATTTATTCTTCCGTTCGTAGGACGATTCGTTTGGGTCTTTCTTCCGGAAAGGCCCAAAAATCAAAGGAATCCTGTAAATCCTGTCCAAAAAAACGAATTTAAAAAGATAAACAGATACAAATTATCGACTCTATTTTTCTAAAACCCCGGTCTTCGATTCCCGGACATTAAAACGGTTCATAGCCGCTGTTAGGCCCTGTTCGATGATGACCTCAACGGCTTCCGAGGCCTGGTCAATCAGGAGGGGAAGCTCCTTTTTTTCCTGATTCGAGAAGGGTTCCAGGACATAAGATTCCGCAGGAATTCTTTCCGGAGGCCGGCCGATTCCCAAACGTATCCGGATAAATTCACGGGTCTTAATCTGGTCTAGGATGGACTGGAGACCTTTATGGCCGGCGGCCCCACCCTTGTTCGTCAGGCGCATTCTGCCCCAGGGAAGATCAAGCTCGTCATAGATGACCATCAGATTCTCGGAGGGGATCTGAAAATAGCGCAGGAAAGAAGCGACAGCCAAACCACTCAGGTTCATATAAGTCAGGGGGGTCAGGAGAATCACTTTTTCCTGAAGTATTTCTCCTGACCCGTAATGACTTTTAAATTTTCGTTTTTCTATTATGATTTGATGACGGCGGGCCAAGGCCTGAAGGGCTAAAAAACCCATATTATGGCGTGTCTTTTGATATTGTTGTCCCGGGTTCCCTAAGCCGGCAATCAGGTACACCGGGAAGATTACCCTTCTGCCTCAGTCTTGGCTTTGCCTTTTTTAGAAGCTACTTCCACCTCGGCCTCGGCGGCAGGCTCCTCGGCCGCGGGTTTTTCTTCCAGAGGTGGAATCACGGTGACCAGGGTCAGATGGGCATCGGAGAGGACACGAATTCCTTCCGGCAATTTAAGATCCTCGGCATGGAGGGAATCCCCGATATTCAGGGCGCTCACATCCACTTCAATATGATTCGGGATATTGGTCGGCAGACAACGAATCTCCAGATCACGGGAAATTTCCTGGAGGATCCCTCCCTTTTCCACCCCGGGGGCCTTACCGGTTATCTTCAATCCGACCGTCACATCGATTTCCTTGAATAAGGATACCTCATAAAAATCGAGATGGAGGATCGACCGATCAATGGGATTTTTTTGAAGTTCTTTAACCATGGCCGTTTTAACCATCTCCTGGTCATTCCCTTTGATGGTCAACTGATAAAGGATATTTTCACTGGTTTGTTTTTTTAAGGTTTTTTCCAGAGAGCTTTTGACCACCTGAATGGGAATCGGTTCGGCTCCCGGTCCGTAAAAAATGGCCGGAATTATCCCGGATCGGCGCAAGGTCCGGGCCCCGCCTTTGCCGGCTGGTTTTCTAATAAAACTTTCTAAGACTACTTGTTCCATGATATCTTATTTTCCTTTCTTTTACTTTTATCAACCAGGCTATCAGGCCTCCTTCGGCTGCCTCGAACCCTTTTTTTTGAATTAAACGAACAAAGAACTGACCGAGTCCTCGTCATGAATCCTTCGAATCGCCTCTCCCAAAAGAGAGGCAACGGTCAGCACCTTGATTTTGGGACAAGTGGCGGCCTGGCCCTGCAGGGGAATGGTGTCGGTGACCACCAATTGGTCCATGGGAGAATCCATAATCCGGTCTACTGCCGGACCGGAAAGCACCGGATGAGTGACGCAGGCGAATATTTTTTTGGCTCCCTGCTCGGCTAAGGCCACGGCGGCCTTGGTCAGAGTCCCGGCGGTGTCCGCCATATCATCCAATAGAATGGTGTTGCACCCGGCCACCCGGCCGACGATATTCATGACTTCCGATGAGTTCGGCCGGTCCCGGCGCTTATCAATGATGGCGATCTGGGCATTGAGTCTTTTGGCAAAGGCCCTGGCCCGCTCCACTCCTCCCACATCAGGGGAGACGATCACCAGATTGTTTTGAAAATTTCCTTTGATATAGTCCAGCAGCACAGGAGCGGCAAAAAGGTTGTCCACCGGGATATTAAAAAACCCTTGAATCTGTCCGGCATGGAGGTCCATGGTCAAAACCCTCTTGGTGCCGGCGGCGGTGATCAAATCGGCTACCAATTTGGCCGTGATCGGGACCCGGGGGGCGACCTTGCGATCCTGGCGTGCATATCCGTAGTAGGGCATAACCGCGGTCATTCTTCTGGCCGAAGCCCTTCGAAGGGCATCCATAATGATTAAGAGTTCCATCAGATTGTCGTTGACCGGTGAACAGGTGGATTGCATGACAAAGACATCTTTGCCGCGGACATTTTCACCTATCTCGACAAAGATTTCACCGTCACTGAATCTCCTGACCTGGATGGCTCCCAGCTCCAACCCCAGATAAGAACAGATTTTTTCGGCCAATTGCGGATTTGAATTCCCTGTGAAAAATTTAATCTGATTATCCATTTTTCCGCCCCATCCATCTGATGAATTTATGTTAACCTCAAATTAGAAAATTCAACCCTATTCCGCAATCCGCAATCGATAATTGATTTGGCTGGGGTGGGAGGATTCGAACCTCCGAATGCGGGTTCCAAAGACCCGTGTCTTACCGCTTGACGACACCCCAATTCTCATCAAAAAAATGCAAAATTCAAAGGTCAAAAGTCAAAATGGAAGATTCTGACGTTTACCTATAATTTTTCTTTAAGTTCTTTCGTTCTTTGAACCTGAACGGTGAACATTAAAGGCTTCTGACCATAAAGACTTCTCCCCATCCCTGCTGCTTCAGACGGGAAAAGGCTTCCTGCGCTGTTTTCTTGGTCTCCCAGATTCCAAAGACGGTAGAGCCGCTGCCGCTCATCAGGGCCTGAAGACACCCTTGATCCAATAGAGCCTTCTTGATGTTTCCGATTATCGGGTAGAAGGGGGTCACGAGTTCTTCCAGATCGTTTTTTAAAAAATCCTTCACCCTGATTTCTTTATTGATATCTTTATCGGCCTTTAACCTTTCAAGGTTAATTGTTTTTTCCCCTCTTGTCAACGGGAATTTTACCTGGGCATAAGCCCAGGAGGTGGAAATGGGAAGCCTCGGGTAAATCAAGATATACCACCAGCGGGGGAAATCCGGCCAGGGCTCTATCCGTTCTCCCCGGCCCAGGGCCAGGGCCGCTTGTTTAGAT
>JACQYK010000227.1 GCA_016208255.1 Deltaproteobacteria bacterium
AAAAAGAAGGGAACATCCGATCCGATTTGGGCGGCTAACTCGTGCAACCGTTCCGGTCGAATCGGATAACCTAATACTCGGTTCAAACCGGTTAAAACAGCCGCGGAGTCGCTGCTTCCTCCCCCCAGGCCGCCTCCGATGGGGATCTTTTTGGATAATCGGACCGAGAAATGGAGGGGTCGGTCCAGTTCTTTTTCCAGAAGATGGATGGCGCGGAGGACCAGGTTGGATTCGTTTTCTAGTTCCGGATGGTTTGGACAATGGATTTCCGGGCCCTTAGTCCCGGCCCTGATCAAAAGGGTGTCGAATAAACGGACCGGCTGTATTAAAGACCGGATTTCATGATAGCCGTCGGCCCTTTTCCCAAGGATTTCAAAAAAAAGGTTAATCTTAGCCGGAGCCTCTATTTTGAT
Source organism: Deltaproteobacteria bacterium (assembly GCA_016208255.1). Classification (GTDB taxonomy): domain Bacteria; phylum Desulfobacterota; class RBG-13-43-22; order RBG-13-43-22; family RBG-13-43-22; genus RBG-13-43-22. The sequence continues at coordinate 414 of JACQYK010000227.1, forward strand.
CTCTCTGGATTGTGGTTCCATAAAAAAAAGACTGTGAATATTGGAAAATTATGTCCTTAAACCCAAAAGAAGAATGACAGAACCAATAAGTTGGAGTAATGGGGAGTTGGAGTAATGGTCTAATAGAACCAGAAGTCCATTACTCCATTACTCCAATTAGGAAAGTTCGAAAGAAATGTTATAATTCTCCGACAGAGAATCTATTTATTCATCCATACGAAGGCTGACAAAGAGATTCATCCCTCCCCGTTTGATTCGGAAAAGGACATTTCCTCCTTTTTTTGCACTGCTGATCAGACTTTGGTAGGTTTTAAGGTCCCTGACCGGTTTGCGGTTCACTTCTTTAATCAAATCACCTTCTTGAATTCCGGCTTCCTCGGCCGTGCTACCCTCCTGAATCTGGACAACCAGGATCCCCGGTTCATAATCCATCCTGAAGCGACGGGCCAGCTCGGGGGTAAACTCGCGAACGGCCAGTCCCAAACTTTCCTTACCTTGGGAAGGTCCGGAGGCGACTTGTTTTTCATCCAACTCCTGGATCTGGACTTTAAATATTTGCGATTTGCCTTCCCTTAAGACTTTGACCTCAACGGTCTTGCCTACTGGCACGGCCGCCACCAAGCGCGGCAGTTCATTCATTTCTTTAATGGCTTTACCGTTAAATTCAATAATGATATCACCTGGTTTAATCCCTGATTTTTCGGCCGGGCTTCCGGGGGTAACATCTCCAACCAGGGCGCCGGCTTCATCGGCGAGGTTAAAGGACTTGGCCAGTTCCGGGGTCACTTTTTGAATCATAACGCCCAGCCAGCCCCTGGTGACCTTACCTTTGTCTTTCAATTGAGAAAGCAGATCCTTGGCTGTATTTATAGGGATGGCAAATCCGATCCCCTGGCCTCCGGCAAAAATGGCGGTGTTGATCCCGACTACCTCTCCTTTAAGATTAAGAAGAGGGCCCCCGCTGTTTCCAGGATTGATAGAGGCATCGGTTTGGATAAAATTATCGTAAGGACCAGCCCCGATTACCCGGCCCTTGGCACTGACGATACCGGCCGTAACCGTATGGTCCAGGCCGAAGGGGTTGCCGATAGCAACAACCCAATCACCGACTCGGAGCTCATCGGAATTTCCCAGTTTTATCAATGGAAGACCCTTCCCGGATTTAATCTTGATCAAGGCCAGATCGGTTTTGGCATCCCGACCGATCACTTTAGCGTCGAATTCCTTGTGATCACTTAAAATAACCTTGATTTCATCCGCATCTTCGACGACATGGTTGTTAGTCAGGATATGCCCTTCGCTGTCGATGATGAATCCCGACCCCAGGCTCTTTTGTTTGTATTCTTTTTGGGGGATATCCCCTCCAAAAAATTTATCAAAAAAATCATCCATTGGATTTCTTCGATCGCGCGGGCCCTGAAAGAAGTCAAAGACACGGCCCCCGCCTTTGACTCTCTTGGTGGTACTGATGTTGACCACCGCCGGGGAGACGGCCTGCGACAAATCGGCAAAGGAAGGGACTCCTCCGACGGTTGGGATTTCAGTTTTGGCGCATGAAGGATTGGTCCAGTTCAGGTTAGCGGCAATAATTAATCCGGCAACCAGCGAGACCAGTGAAACGCCTACCAGCGTCCATAAGTAACGGTGTTTTTTAAATTGATCTGACATTCCTAGATCCTCCTAAATGTGATACGAAAATACCGTTCGTCGTTCAGCGTTCGGCGTTCGGCGAAAACTATTTTCATGCTTCGTGGTGCCCCGCTGGGGCATGAGGGTTTAGTTCGAAAATAGGTTCGAGGCTACTCTTGCTCCGACATATTTTCATAATTGGTGGTGTCAAGCCCCTTGGCGGGGCATGACGGTAGTGCGAAATAAAATGCACGAATCCAGAATAACCTTGAACCGCGAACCCTGAACCTTGGTGTTATGAGGCCCGGATGAAGGCCATTCGCAAATCGTATAACATACCTTCCATCAGTTTTTGCTCTTCTTCGTTGAGATTTCCCTGGGTTTTTTCTTTCAGCATGGCCAGGGTATCGATGGCGTGTTTGGCCAGGGGTAAATCTTTTTCCTTTTCCCCTGAAACCGGGTGGGGGAACTCCCCTAAATGAAATAAGACCTCCGTGCTCAAAGAAACTATGAAAGTTGAGAAATTGACTTCAGGCAGGGGAGGGCGAGGAGGGGGTTCCTTCTTTTCCGCTTCTTCCTGAACTTTTCCCTGTTTGCTTTCCCCAACTTCAGGCTCTTTTTCCGATTCAGAAAATATTTTCCTGCGGTCCTTAAATACAAAACCTTTTTCTTCATTTTCAGACATGGCCCGCTACCCTCCTCCTAGTTCCTTTTTTGCTTCCTTTTTCAACGGTTACGGTTTATCCGTATAATAAGGACGAATTGGAAAAAAATCAATACTTGTTTCCCTGACGGATTAATTTGTAAGGATTTTAAGGTTAATTTCTTTTTTTCACAATGGGGTCCGGCAAAAAAAAGAAAAAGAATAAGGGTATTGACACTTGGAAAGGGAAGAAGTTAAAATAAAAATACTAATGGACTCTAGACGATATATTAAAAACTATGAATGCCTTTGACAGTTTAGGGAAAATTCTTATCTTTATTGGCCTGGTCCTGGTTGTTGTAGGTTTGGTTGTCCTTCTTTTACCCAAAGTTCCTTTCCTTGGAAAGTTTCCGGGGGACCTCTTCTTTAAGGGGGATAAGTTTTCCATTTATTTTCCGATCACCACCAGTATTATCATCAGTATTATTTTGACCCTCTTGTTTTCTCTCTTCAGACGTTAAGACAGCGGTCAGCCGTCAGCTTTTGGCAAAATCTTTCCCATATCGGGAAATAATCCTGTTTATGATTTCCGAGGTGGAAATCGCCGGGACCAACTCCACCCGACGCACTTCCCCGCCATAGGAACTTACCAGATCGGCCCCGATAATATTATCCAGGGACCAGTCCGCTCCTTTAACCAGGACATCGGGTCTGATTTCTTCAATCAGCTTGAAAGGATCGGCTTCATCAAAGAGGACGATATGATCGACACAGGTCAGCGCGGCTAAAACTTCGGCCCGCTGGTCTTCCGCTATCAAAGGACGGGCCGGGTCTTTGATCTGCCGCATGGATTGATCGCTGTTTAGACCGACTATCAGACAGTCTCCTAAGGCCCTGGCTTCCTGAAGATAGCGGACATGACCGACATGGAGGAGATCGAAGCATCCGTTGGTAAAGACGACTTTTTGTCCCTTGTTTTTTAGACCGGAGATTAAGCCGTCAATCTGAAGGCGAGAGATAATTTTACTTTTCATTCCTCTCCTACCCTGGCCAGGGTCAAAATGATGATTTCCCCGGCTCCGGATTTTTTTAAAACCCTGGCGCATTCATTAACCGTCGCTCCGGTGGTAAAGACATCATCAACCAAAAGGAGGCGTTTGTCCATTATTTCCTGCTGGTTTCTGACAGCAAAAGCCCCCCGGACATTCTTCTCCCTTTCCGAATGGTCCAGTTGAACCTGGGGGATGGTATTTCTGATCCGCCGGAGTGCCCCGGAAAGGACCGGTTTTTTATGGATTTTACCCAAGGTTTTTCCTAACAAAAGGGCTTGATTAAAGCCCCTTTCCCTAAGCCGGGTCGGATGAAGAGGGACTGGAATAATGGCTTCAAAAGAAAGTTCTTCGAACTTTACTTTGTTCCAGAACCAACCGAGAGGGCCGGCAAGATTGACCTCTCCCTGATATTTAAACCGCTGGATGGCCTGGGCCAGAACGCCTTGATAGATCGCCGCAGCCCTTCCCCAGTCGTAAGCAAGCTTTTCCTGGAGACAGTCGGAACATAAATGCGAAGTCGATCCTTTGGGGAACGGTCGGCCGCAACGGGGGCACCAGGGGGGAAGCAGCCAATGAATATCTTTTTCGCAAGCCGGGCACAGTCCCGGAATCTCTTGGCCCTGACTATTGGATAAGGTTAGGCAAAAAGGGCATTTCCCCGGGAAGAGGAGGGAGATGAACCCGGACCGCCAGGAAGGTTTTATCCCAGACGCTCGATGAGGGCTTGACCAAATTGGGAACATGAGACCTCATGGGCACCGGCCATTTGGCGGGCCAAATCATAGGTGACCAACCCTTCCGAGATGGTCCTTTGAATGGCCCCATAGATCAAGTCAGCCGCTTCCTGCCAGCCCAGATGTTCCAAAAGCAAGGCACCGGAAAGGATCAATGATCCGGGGTTTACCTTGTCGAGGCCGGCATATTGGGGGGCCGACCCGTGGGTGGCTTCGAAGACGGCGCAATCATCACCCAAGTTGGCCCCCGGGGCCATTCCCAGGCCCCCAACCTGGGCAGCCAAAGCATCAGAAAGATAATCCCCATTAAGATTCCCGGTGGCAATAACCGAGTATTCGGCCGGACGCAACAGAACCTGTTGGAACATCATGTCGGCGATTCGGTCTTTGATAATGACTTTTTTTGATGGAGAGGGTGGGCCGCCGGCCTGCTGGTCAACTTCCTCTTCGGTCAGGGTTTCATCAGGGAACTCTTTCTCCGCCAGTTCATAGCCCCAATTGCGAAAGGCCCCTTCGGTAAATTTCATGATGTTGCCCTTATGGACCAGCGTGACACTCGGTTTGCCGCGTCGTAAGGCATATTCGATGGCCCGGCGAACCAGACGCTGGGTTCCAGAACGGCTGATCGGCTTGATGCCGATTCCGGTGTCCGGGTTTAATTTCTGCCCCGTTATTTTTCGATCCACTGGCTTAGTTCAATCGCCTCGGGACTTTCTGCCGGCCATTCAATCCCGGAATAGACATCTTCGGTATTTTCCCTGAAAATGACCATATCCACCAATTCAGGATGACGCATGGGGCTGGGCACCCCGTTGAAATATCGGACCGGCCGGAGGCAGACATAAAGATCCAGGATTTGCCTGATCTGGACATTAAGGCTACGGGTCCCCTGACCTACCGGGGTGGTCACTGGACTCTTTAAGGCCAGACCGAATTGACGAATAGTGTCCAGGGTTGGCCCGGGCAGCCATTGTCCGGTCTGAGCATAGGCTTTCTCCCCGGCCAGAATTTCCAGCCACTCCATCCTGCGGAGCCCGCTGTAGGCTTTTTGGACGGCAGCCTCCAGGACCGGCCTGGTTGCCCGCCAGATATCCGGCCCGGTTCCATCCCCTTCAATAAAGGGGACCACGATATGATCCGGGTTGTCGGTTCTCCAAAACGGCATTTAATTATCCTTTTCTAGCTGATGACACTGGAAAATAGCAAAAATAACCGGGCTAAGCAAATTAAATTTCACTTTTAGGCGCTTAAGTGAATCAACATCGACAAAGTTTTGTCGATCTTTTTGTGACAACCGAAAATCCCCGGTCGTCACCCCGGCGAAGGCCGGGGTCCAGTACTCCGGAGGTGAACTTCCTGGATTCCGGCCGACTCCCAGAGGGAGTCTTTGCTCAGAGTTCGGGCCGCGAGACTTTGTCGAGCTTTTGAAGAGGCTCCCAAAAGGGAGCCGATGAGGCGAACGACTCAAGCACAGAATGACGGAAATGGGCTTTTGACGTATTATTCCAAGGCAACTGCCCCGTTAGGGGCCTCCTCTTCCGGGGGAACTCCCGGACGAGGCGTAGGAGCTTATTTTTCAAAAATAAATAATGTATGTTATTATAACTTGACATAATATCAAATAAATAATAAGATCAAAAATTTATAACTTTTTAAAAAAGATTCAGAAAGACTGAGATGTTTGAATCCTTAAGCGATCGTTTAAACCTGACCTTTAAAAAACTAAAAGGCCAGGGTAAATTAAGTGAGGCGAACATGAAGGAGGGGCTTCGGGAAGTCCGTTTGGCCTTACTCGAAGCCGATGTCCATTATAAGGTGGCCAAGGAATTTATCGACCGGGTCAGGGAAAGGTCTTTGGGACAAGAGGTCCTTTCCAGTCTCACCCCGGCCCAACAGGTTATTAAGATTGTTCAGGAAGAGCTGACCGAACTCATGGGCGGGGCCAGACAGGATCTAAATCTGGTTGGACGTGCTCCGGTCGCCATCATGATGGCCGGATTACAAGGATCCGGGAAAACCACCACCGCTGGAAAACTGGCTTTATATTTGAAAGGAAAGAATTTTCGGCCAGGACTCGTTCCTGCCGATGTTTATCGTCCGGCAGCCATTGCCCAGTTGCATAAGGTAGGTGAACAAGCCGGGGTTGAGGTCTATCCTTCGGACTCCAAGAATAATCCAGTGGAGATTTGTCTTTCAGCCATGGAATGGGGGAAGCAAAACGGGTTAAATCCCCTGATTCTGGATACCGCCGGGCGGTTGCATATTGATCAGACCTTGATGGAAGAATTGAAAAAGATCAAGGAACGGGTTCGGCCCAATGAACTTCTCCTGGTGGCCGACGCCATGACCGGTCAGGACGCCATTCATGTCGCCGAGAAATTTAATGAATGGCTGGGGTTAACCGGCATTATTCTAACCAAAATGGAAGGGGATGCCCGGGGAGGGGCCGCTTTGTCCATTAAATCGGTCATCCAAAAACCGATAAAATTTATCGGTGTTGGAGAAAAACTGGATGCCCTGGAACCCTTTCATCCCGACCGGATGGCCTCCCGTATTCTGGGGATGGGAGACGTCCTTTCCCTGATCGAAAAAGCCCAGGTCCATTTTGACGAGAAACAAGCGCTGGCTTTGGAGAAGAAGATCCGCAAAGAAACTTTCACACTGGACGATTTTAAAGATCAGCTCAAGCAAATAAAGAAAATGGGTTCTTTGGAGCAGATGATGCAGATGATCCCGGGTATAAACCGGGTAAAGGGCTTGAAAGATATGAAACCCGACGAAAAGGAATTGGTTCGTACCGAAGCCATCATCAATTCCATGACCTCTGAAGAACGAAGAAGTTATCAGATTATCAATGGAAGCCGGCGTAGGCGTATTGCCAAAGGAAGCGGGACCACGGTTCAGGAAGTGAATAAAATGCTTAAAAATTTTGAGCAGATGCAAAAAATGCTTAAGCAATTCAGCAAGGGAGGCCGAAAAGCCTTCCAAAGAGGACACTTGCCTTTTTAAAAGAATTTGATTAATATAGAGGAAAGGGAAAAAGGAGCATATTGATTATGGCAACCAAGATTAGATTGGCCCGCATGGGGGCCAAGAAAAAGCCTTATTATCGGATGGTCGTGGCTGATTCCCAGTCCCCGAGAGACGGGCGTTTTATTGAAATCGTTGGGACTTATGATCCCAATAAAGAGCCGGCGGCGGTTTCCTGGAAACAGGAGGTATTGAAAAAATGGCTGGCGGTCGGTGCCCAACCGACGGCAACCGTTAAAAATTTGATCCGCAGCAGCGGCGTCCTGAAGGGATAAAAACTGTTTGAGGAGGATGGCCTCGCCCCGCTCCTAAAGAATTTAACCGATTCACTGAAATGGATCCGCTGGCTGACCGACAGCCAGACCTAGAGGCGGAATCAGACTGTCACGGGTAACCGGCAACTCAAAAGGAGGAGGTAAGCGGCATGAAGGATTTGATAAAGTACATTGCCAAGGCGTTGGTGGATCATCCGGAGCAGGTGGAAGTGAGTGAAATAGAAGGGGAACAGACTTCGGTCATCGAATTAAAAGTGGCCAAGGAGGATCTGGGTAAAGTTATCGGCAAACAGGGGAGAACCGCCAGGGCTATGAGGACGATCTTGAGTGCTGCCTCCACCAAGATCAGAAAACGGTCGGTTCTGGAAATTCTGGAATAAAAAAATCCTGACTTGATGAAATCGGATTTTCTGTTGATCGGCAAGGTGGCCAAACCTCATGGGCTGCGCGGCCAGGTGAAGGTCCATTCTTATGCCTCTTCCTCTGAGAGTTTTTTCGCCGGGCGTAAAATTTATTTGAGTCAAGGCGAAGAAATGAAACCCTTGTTGATCTCGGAAGTCAAAGTACAGTCCCAATCCTTACTCATTCATTTTCAAGGGCTGGATAACCGTCAGCAGGCTGAAGCTGTCAGTGGATCTTCCCTGTACCTCAAGGAACAGGATCTCCAAAATCTTCCGGAGGGAGAATATTATTGGTACCAACTGATTGGAAGCCGGGTTTATAATGATCAGGGGCGGTTCCTAGGCATCCTGGAGGAGATTTTTTCAACAGCCGCTCATGATATCTGGGTCATACGGAAGGCCTCCAAGGAATTACTCCTCCCCGCTGTCGAAGACTTTGTGATTTCGGTTGATCTGCCCCAGGGAGAAATCCGGGTCCGGGATTTAGAGGGGCTCTCCGGAGGGATTGATTCGGGAAATGATCATTGATATTCTGACCCTCTTTCCCGGCCATTTTTTTTCTCCCTTAAATGAAGGGATTCTTCAGCGGGGGATCGAGAAAGGGCGGGCCCAAATCCGGATATTTAATCTCCGTGACTTTGCCGGAGATCGACATCGCACGGTGGATGACCGGCCTTTTGGCGGTGGGGCGGGGATGATCTTGAAACCCGAACCCATTGACCGGGCCTTAACCTGGCTGAAGGGCCTGCCGGAACCGGTGCCCCGGGTAATCCTTTTAACCCCGCAGGGAACCCCCCTGAAACAATCGCGGGTCAAGGAGCTGCTTCTCCACCCGCGGATTATTTTGATCTGCGGGAAGTATGAAGGAGTGGACGAACGGATTGCCGAATTTTTCTGTGACGAACAAATCTCGATCGGGGATTATGTTTTGAGCGGGGGTGAGCCGGCAGCCCTGGTTCTTTTAGATGCCGTGGTCCGGTTGATACCCGAAGTTATGGGTTGTCCCGATTCGGGAAAGGAAGAATCTTTTGAAGAGGGGTTATTGGAGTATCCTCAATATACCAGACCCCGAAATTTTAAAGGACATCTCGTTCCCGAAATTCTATTTTCCGGGGATCATGAAAAAGTTCGAGCCTGGAGGCGCCGTCAATCTTTGGAAAAGACAGTAAAACGACGGCCTAATTTAATTGACCATGAGCGATTGAGTCCGGAAGACCGCGAAATAATAAAAAAGTTTGAAGAAAATTATTGACAAGTCATAAAAAATCTCCAAAGCCGTCACCCCCGCGAAGGCGGGGGTCCAGAAGTATTTGAGTTTCCTGGATTCCCGCTTCCGCGGGAATGACGAATATGAGCATTTTCTGACTTTTTACGAATCCATCATTATTGATGAACTTTAAAAGACAGTTTTGATTATTTTATAAAATTCGGTTCCTGGATAGATACCGGATTCCCATAAAGTTTTATTGTACCAAGGAAATAGAAAAGGAGCAGATGGAATGGATGCCTTGACCATGCTGGAAAAAGAACAGATGCGGGTAGATCTTCCCGATTTTAAAACCGGAGATCAGATTCGAGTCCATGTTAAAATAAAAGAAGGGGAAAAGGAGCGGATCCAGGTTTTTGAAGGGGTGGTCATCCGAAAAAGAAAAGGAAATACCGGGGCCACCTTTACGGTGCGAAAGGTTTCCTACGGGGTGGGCGTTGAACGTATTTTCCCCCTCCACGGGCCGGCTATCGACCGGATTGATGTCGTCAGCCGGGGGAAAGTGCGCCGGTCGCGATTATATTATTTAAGGAAACTCAAAGGCAAGGCCGCCAGGATTAAAGAAAGACGGGTGACCCCGAATTCGGCCGCTTCCCAGGCCTGACCCTTAAGAGTTCGGAGTGAGGAGTTCGGAGTTTGGAGTAGTCGGTTTTGCTCCGAACTAATAACTCCGAACTAAACCGCCATGCCCCGCCTTTTGGGGCGTGGCACCACGAATCATGAAAATAGAGTTCATTTGACACCGGACTCTATTTTCGAACTAAATATCTGGATTGTGGGCACTGCTAAGAATTTCTCTTATTTTATTGAAAAGAAAATCGATCGTTCGGGGACCCTCCTGATTGCCGGAGTAGATGAGGTTGGAAGAGGTCCTCTGGCCGGTCCGGTGCTGGCGGCGGCGGTTGTTTTTCCGCCAGGGCTTTTTCTTCCCGGTGTGACCGACTCAAAGCGTTTAAACTCCAAACAAAGGGATTTCCTTTTCCAACTGATCAAACGGAAGTCCGTGGCTGTAGGCCTGGGGCTTCTTGGACCCCGGGAAATAGATCGACTGAATATCCTCCAAGCCTCCCTGTCGGCCATGGAACAGGCGGTTTCTCAACTCAATTTGAAACCCGATTTGGTCTTGGTCGATGGTAACCGACCTTTGAAGCAGCCTTTTCTTCAGAAGTGTCTGATTCAGGGTGACCTCTTGAGTCACTCCATCGGGGCGGCCTCCATTATTGCCAAGGTCGTTCGAGACAAGCTGATGGAATCCTGGCATTACCGTTTTCCGCAATATAATTTTTTCGATAATAAGGGATATGGAACTCGGGAACATCTAGCCGCCCTGAGGAGATACGGCCCTTGTCCACTCCATCGTTTAAGTTTTAAAGGAACGGTTTTCGGTGAGTTTTATACGGCCGGCTAAGCCATCTCGAATCCGGGTGGGCCAAACAGGAGAGGATCTGGCCTTTAAACTGCTTGAGAAGAAAGGGTATAAGATCCTGGAAAGGAATTATAAGTCACCCCTTGGAGAAATAGATATCATTGCCCGGGAGGGAAAGACCCTGGTCTTTGTGGAGGTCAAGACCCGATTGACCTCTGATTTTGGAACGGCTAAGGGGGCGGTGGGTCCCCGGAAACAAAGGAAGGTTTCCATGGTAGCCCTGGATTACTTGAAACGGCATTCTCTCTTGGAGCACCCGGCCCGGTTTGATGTAGTGGCCATTGATTTAGATCATGAGCAAGAGAATATTGAATTGTTCCGAAATGCCTTTGACTTGGCCTATTAGAATTTTGTTCGAAAGAACCCCTTGACTCCTTGACCCTTAGAATAATTTTCATGTCCCGGCCTCCTGCCGATCGGTCGTTCAACTTTGTTGAACTAAAAGAAGGCATCCATTCGGATGCCGGATCCCGATCTTTTAGGAGATTCCCGTCGATCGGCTTCGCCGATCTTTAAAAGAGACTCCCTTTGGGAGTCGAAGGGGAGTCGGATGGGAGGCCTCTTCTTAAGCTTGGCATTCGGCATCCGAATGGATGCCTTTTCAAAAGCTCGACAAAGTCGAGCGGGCCAAGCGGATCGTGGCGCCCCGCAGAGGCATGACGGTTTAGCTCAAGGCTGAAAGCTCAAGGTTGAAATTAAAAACCTTGAATGTTGAACGTTGAACGTTAAACCTTAAACCTTGAACATTGGTAATTTGACGATGGTTCCAAACGGAAAGGGCACCCTCTGCGTGGTGGCCACACCACTGGGTAATTTAAAGGATATCACCCTGAGAGCCCTGGAAGTGTTGAAAGGATCCGATCTGATCGCGGCCGAAGATACGAGAAGGACGCAGAAACTCCTTTCCGCTTATGATTTGCACGTCCCTTTGATCAGTTTTAATGAGAATAATCAATATAGAAAAATTCCTTTTCTGATTGAACGGCTGAAACAGGGTCAGCAAGTCAGCCTGGTCACCGACGGCGGGACACCGGGTATCAGCGATCCCGGCCGGGAACTGGTCCGGGAGACACGTCAGGCCCGGATAACGGTGGTTCCCATACCGGGGCCATCGGCTCTGATTTGCGCCTTAAGCGTTTCCGGATTGCCGGGGGACTCTTTTATTTTCCTGGGCTTTCTGCCCAGGCGGAAAAGCCGGCGAAAAAGGATCCTCCAGGAAATGAAAGAACAAAAGAGGACCGTCATTTTCTATGAAGCGCCTCATCGGATAAGAGATCTTCTGAAGGAAATCGAAGCCGTTTTGGGCGAGCGGGAGGTGACCTTGACCCGGGAATTGACCAAGATCCATGAGGAAATCATATCCGGTCCAGTCAGCGAGCTGCTCCGGCAATTGGCCGACCGGGAACCTAAAGGGGAATATACTCTTTTGCTGGCACCGGAAGAAAAAGAGTCTTCGGAATTCGGAAGTCAGGCCTTTGTTTATCCATGAAAAGGCAACGAACTTTTGTTTTGGGGATCCAAAATCCAAACGATTATGGAGCGAAATTTACTCATAAAAAATAAACTAGGTCTTCATGCCCGGGCAGCCGCTAAAATGGTTCAGATAAGCAACAGTTATTCCTCGTATTTTACCATCGGCTTTGACGGCCAGGAAGTGGATGGCAAAAGTATTTTGAGTATTTTGACCCTGGCTTGCCCCCTGGGTTCAAATATCATACTGCGGGCTGATGGTCCTGATGCCGATAAACTCCTGGACGCGGTGGAAAGGCTGATTGATGACAAGTTCGGAGAAGAATAATCCGTTTATGGAAAAAGGACCCATAAATGCCCTTTTTAAGGGAGTCGGGGCTTCCGGTGGGGTGGCTATCGGCCAGGCTTATATGGTGGATCGCAGCCGGGTCAAGGTTGTTTACCAATACCTGCTGGATCCAAGCCAGATCGAGCCGGAAATCGAAAGGTTTAAAGAGGCGGTAAACCAGGCCGATTTACAACTCCATCAGATTATTGAAGAAATTCCTGAAGAAATAAAGGATCATGCCGGGATCATTGATTCTCACCGCTTAATTTTGAGGGACCGGATGATCTATGATCAAACCATAGAGCTCATCCGGAACGAGCAGATCAATGCCGAATGGGCCCTTCGAAAGGCGGTCGACCACTCCCAGGAAGTCTTTGCCAAAATTAAGGATGAGTATTTTCGCAGTCGGATCAATGATGTGGTCTATGTGTCAGAAAGGATCCTCCGAAATCTGACCGGAAAGAAGGTGGAGAATCTGGCTGACATCCAGGGCCAGGTCATTATTGTCGCCCATGATCTTTCTCCTGCCGATACCACCCAGATGCGACTGGACAACGTTCTGGGTTTCGTCACCGACATGGGCGGAAAGACCTCCCATACCGCCATCATTTCCCAGTCGCTGGAGATTCCGGCGGTGGTCGGCCTGGAGCGAATCACTCAGGCGGTCAGCAGCGGGGATTGGATTATCGTGGACGGCAGCGAAGGTCAGGTGATCCTGAACCCCGATCCGGAAACGATATATAATTATCAGCAAAAAAAGGAAAAGCTGGCCCAATACCGGACCGAGATAGCCAAATACAGTTATTTGCCGGCCGAAACCCAGGATCGATTCCGGATTAAGATCCTGGCTAATATTGAGTTTCTGGAAGAAATTCCCACGGTTTTGGCCAACGGGGCAGAGGGCATCGGTCTTTTTCGGACTGAATTTTTATATCTAAGCCAGAAAGAACTGCCCACTGAGGAAACCCTTTTTGAAAGCTTCAGGAATGTGGGCCGGACCATCGCGCCCAATTCGGTGACTGTTCGAACCCTGGATATCGGCGGGGATAAGTTCGCTTCCCACATGGACCTGGCCGAGGAGATGAATCCGGCCCTGGGTTTACGGGCCATCCGCTTTAGTCTGAAAGAGGTGGATATTTTTAAACGGCAACTCCGGGCCATCCTCCGGGCCAGCCCCTATGGGAAGTTAAAAATACTCTTTCCCATGATTTCCGACATTAATGAGGTTTTCCAAGCCAAGGCCATCCTGAAAGAGGTCAAGGATGATCTTATCGAGGAAAAAATTCCTTTTGACCCCAAAATTCCCATTGGAATCATGATCGAGATCCCTTCGGCCGTTGCCATAGCCGATTCACTGGCCAGAGAAGTGGATTTTTTCAGTATCGGGACCAATGACTTGATTCAATATACCCTGGCCATTGACCGGGTCAATGAACATGTAGCCCATATGTATCAACCATTGCACCCGGCCATCCTCCGTCTGCTGCAGCAGACCGTTGAGGCCGGCCACCGGGCCGGGATCCCGGTGGCTATGTGCGGGGAAATGGCCGGAGAACCTCTGTACATCCCGATTTTGCTGGGGCTGGGGCTGGATGAACTGAGTATGAACCCCATGTCCATTCCCCGGGTCAAAAGGATCATCCGCATGGCCTCCCATAACAAGGCCAAGAAGTTTTTACACAAAGTTATGACGCTGAAGACAACCGAAGAGATCAATGCCTACGTCAAACAGGAGATGTTTCAGTTGTTCTCCGATAGTTTCGGGATCAACGGGACGATGCTCTATTGAAAAAGCAAGGATCCAATCAAAACTAAACGGACAAAACTATACAAACGCCTTATCTCTCACAGAGTTCTCAGAGGCACAGAGATTTTTTCATTGCGGTTGAGAGGACCGCAATGAAAAACCGGCCGTCGCCTTGAGACGAAGTTATCCCGAAGGGAGGCGAGGTCAGGTAAATCGTCCTTCTCAACGATTTACCTGAAAAACAATGTGTTTTCTCTGCGAACTCTGAGAGCTCTAGAGAACGGAGGGAACGGGCGAGAGAAAAAATTGTGCCCGAAGGGCCTGACAGTGAGGGGGCGGCAAGTCGTCCCGCTGCAAGTGGGATCC
>JACQYK010000251.1 GCA_016208255.1 Deltaproteobacteria bacterium
CAATGAAGGAACTGATCGCTTTGGAGCCTTTCCCCATGTCAGTAACCGCGGCCAAAACGCAGAAACCGGCCACATTCCCGCTGGAGATGAATTTTTGCTCGCCGTTGATCAGCCACTGGTCGCCCTCTAAAACGGCTGTTGTCCTCATGCGGGCCGGGTCCGATCCGGCCCCGGCTTCGGTCAGACCAAAACAGCCCAGTTTTTCCCCGGCGGCTACGGGGGAAAGGTATTTGATTTTTTGTTCATGAGTTCAATAGGCCATCACCGGAAAGCAATAGAGGGAGTTATTGACCGACATAATGGCCCCGGTGGAGGCGCAGGCCTTGGAGATCTCGATTAAAGCCACGACATAGCTGACATAATCCATTCCGCCCCCCCCGTATTCCTCGGGAACGGCAATACCTAAAAATTTAAGCTCGGCCAGCTTTTTACAGATTTCAGCCGGATGTTCATGGGTCGCATCCAGGCGGGCGGCTACGGGTTTGATTTCAGCTTCGGCGAACTTACGAGCCATCTCCCGAACCATTTGCTGTTCTTCGGTTAAATTAAAATCCATATCTCTTCTCCTTATTTCCTTTCCAGTATCAAAGCCGCTCCCATCCCCCCGCCGACGCATAGGGTAGCCAAACCGAGTGCGGCATTTCTTTTCATCATTCCAAAGAGCAGGGTAATCAAAATTCTGGCCCCGCTGGCTCCGATCGGATGCCCCAGGGCGATAGCGCCTCCGCTGATATTGACCCTTTCCAGATCCCAGCCCATCTCCCGGTTGACCGCTACCGCCTGGGCGGCAAAGGCCTCATTGGCTTCAATCAGGTCCAGGTCGTTTGCGGAAAGGCCGGCTTTCGTTAGGGCTTTCCTACAAGCCGGGATCGGACCGGTGCCCATAATCGAAGGATCCACCCCGGCGGTGGCGTAGGATCGGATAAAAGCCAGGGGGCGCAGTCCCATATCTTTGGCCTTATCCAAGGACATGATCACCAGGGCCGCTCCCCCGTCGTTTATACCCGAAGCATTTCCGGCTGTCACGGTACCATCATTTTTAAAGGCCGGTTTCAGTCTGGCCAGATCGGCCAGGGTCGTGGCCCGCGGATGCTCATCTTTATCAAAAGAGACAGCCTCCCCTTTTTTTTGAGGAATCAAGACCGAAACGATTTCATCCTTAAATCGGCCTTCAGCCTGGGCTTTCAAGGCATTCTCCTGGCTGCGCAAAGCCAATTGATCCTGGTCCTCCCGCGAGATGCCAAATTTTTCGGCCACCTTTTCAGCGGTGATCCCCATATGGACCTGTCCGAAAACATCCTGGAGCCCATCATAAATCATCAGGTCCACCAATTCACTGTTGCCCATCCGGGATCCCCAACGGGCCTGTCTCAAGGCATAGGGGGCCAGGCTCATGCTTTCCATTCCCCCGGCCACAACAATATCGGCATCCCCGGCCAGGATGGTCTGAGCTGCCATCATGACTGACTTTAAACCGGAGGCACAGACCATATTGATGGTCGTTGCCGGAACTTCTTTCGGAATTCCCGAATGAATCACCACCTGTCGAGCGGGATTCTGGCCTTGTCCGGCTTGGAGAACATTTCCCAATATTACTTCTTCGACCATTTCCGAGGGGACGGAAGACCGCTGTAAAGCCTCCCTGACGGCGATAACCCCTAATTGAACCGCAGAAATATCTTTAAGACCCCCACCGAATCGCCCAACCGGGGTGCGGGCCGCGCCAACAACGACTACTTCTTTCATATAAACCTCCCTTGATAAAATAGCTAACAGCGATCAGTTTTCAGCAAAATAATTATTTTTCCTGACTGCTGAACGCTGACTGCTTTATGCTGCTTCAATAATCAGACTGACCGCTTCGCCCCCCCCCAGACACAACGAAGCCATTCCTCGTTTGGCCCCCCGGTCTTTCAGGGCATGTATTAGAGTGACCAAAACCCTGGCCCCGCTGGCTCCAATTGGGTGTCCCAGGGCGACTGCGCCCCCATGGACGTTGACTTTCTCGGGATCCAGCCCCAATTCTTTAATAACTGCCACCGTGGAAGAAGAAAAAGCTTCATTGACCTCGTGAAGGTCAATATCCCTGAATGACAGTCCTGCTTTTTTAAGAACCTTGGGTATGGAAAGCAAGGGGGCCATTAAAACATATTTGGGATCTAAACCGGAAGACCCCTGAGCGCCTACCCGAACCAAAGGAGCTAGATTAAGTTCCCGGACCTTGGCCCCGGACATCAGGACCAGGGCGGCCGCCCCATCACTGATTTTGGAAGCATTCCCGGCCGTTACCGTCCCCTTTTCTTTAAAAGCCGGTTTTAGATCGGAAAGGGCCGAAAGTTGGGTTTCACGGACTATTTCGTCCTGATCGAACAAGAGAGGTTCTTTCCCCCTCCGAGGGACGGAAACCGGTAAGATCTCTTGTATAAATTTGCCTTCCCTTTTGGCCTTCAAGGCCTTTTGGTAGGAATAAAAGGCAAATAAATCCTGTTCTTCTCGGCTAACCCCATATTTTTCGGCACATAATTCGGCACTGACCCCCATTAAAAAATTATTGTTGATGTCCCTCAAACCATCATGATCCAAAGAATCGACAAGCACTCCGTTGCCCATCCGATAGCCGGTCCGAACCTGATCCAGGTAAAAAGGGGCCTGGCTCATATTTTCCAGTCCGCCGGCGACAACCACATCGGCATCCTTCAGGGCAATGGCCTGCGCGGCCAGCATTACGGCTTTTAACCCGGACCCGCAAACCTTATTCACGGTGATGGCCCCGACCTCATAAGGGAGCCCGGCTTTGAGCATGGCCTGGCGAGCCGGATTCTGTCCCAAACCGGCAGGGAGAACATTACCCATAATGACCTCATCCACCTGCTCTCGTTCCAACCCGGCCCGGGCCATAGCCTCGGAGATGACCAGCGCCCCCAGCTCAGTGGCCTTTACCGCACTCAGGCTTCCATTAAAAGCCCCCACAGGGGTCCTTACACCGCTGACGATATAAACTTCTTCCGCCATAGTCAGATTCCTTTATTACGAAAATAGATTTGAGTCTATTCGTTGCTCAAGCCTATTTTTATGATTGGTGGTGTCACGCCACTAGCGTGGCATAACGGTTTACAATGAATTTGAAAGGTCCCCGCCAGGACCTTTTCCCAGGCCTGGGAAGTTCGGTAAGAGGGAAACCGTCATCCGCACTTTTTTTCTACTGATTTGTAATTTATCTATCGGCTCTCCTTAAGTTTGACTGTAGAGGAGGCGGCCTGAGGGTCTTTATGAAACTCTTCATCCAGGTAATCCAGGGTCTTTTGCTGATGGCGGATGATTTTCCCGGCCACCATAAAAACCACCATCTCGGACATATGGACGGCATGATCGGCAATCCGTTCCAGATATTTGGCGACTAACATGATCTTCATGGCCCGAGGGATGAGCATGGATTTTTCTCCCATCATGTTAAGGAGCTCTTCGATCACCTTCTTATAAGTATCATTGACATAGGTATCATCCCGGCAAACTCCCAGGGCCAATTCAATGTCTTCATTGACAAAGGCCTCCAGGGAACGGTGGACCAGATCCTCGGTGGCTTCGGCCATAATGGGAAGGTGAAAACAGACGCCGCTGCGAGGGTCTTCCACCATTTCCAGGGCGCGGCTGGCTATATTGGTCGCCAAATCCCCCATGCGTTCCAAGGTGGTTATGATTTTCATGGCCGTGGAAATAAACCTCAAGTCCCTGCCGGCAGGCTGACGCAGGGCGATAAGCCGCAAACACATTTCTTCCGTGTCCACTTCCAGCTCATTGATCAGATGATCGGATTCAATAATCTTTTGGGCCAGATTGGGATCCCTATACATGACTGAAGTAATGGCCGAAACCACATTATTTTCTACCATCTCCCCCATCCGCAGAATTTTTTGCTTCAACAGATTGAGTTCTTCATCATATTTGGTGTTGATATGTGATCGTTCCATAAACCGGTTCCACGACCCTTTCTAAAATTTAATACGAAAATTCAGAATTCATATGATTAAAACCTTCCTCCCAACTTTTTTCTGTTATGGAAGGCTGAAACAGGGCACCCCATGGATATTTCAGGCAATCAACCCTCTCAACAACCCCAAGGGTTGGATCACCCCGATGATCTTTCCGCCATCAGCAACCGGTATTACTTCCAGATCATTCTCCTCCATAATTCGGATCAATTCAAACAAACCTTGATTAGGACGGGCGAAAACGTCATACGAAATCATAATATCATTGACCGTAACCCAGGAACCGTCCTTGTCAGGACCGCTGAGGTAGGTCTCCCAGTCTTCCGCCTTACCTTCTCTTTTCAATTTATTGGCTAAAAAGTCCAGGTATTTTAAAATCTCTTTTATGGTTAAAAGGCCCAAATATTCCCCGGAAGCCCTCATCACCACCAAGCCGAGGATTCCCTTTTTTTCCCTGCTTTTGCCGCTCAAAATGAGACAGGCTTCTTTTAAGGGAGTTTCGGGGGTTACGGTTTCGAAATTCGTGTCCATGACATCCCAGGCTCTTTTTTCTAAAGGCATGATCGAGGTCTCCTGCCGATCCCCTCTGCGGAAATAATTACGGCCCACGGCCTAAAAAAGACGGGATCGATTTAGGTTGATTATGATTTATCTTATATACGCTAAAAAAGGGCTTGTCAAATTAGGGTTTATCTATGTTATGATATAATTCAAATAAAATAAGATGTCAAGCAAGGGCATGAAATGAATACAATTGTTTTTTTGACCTCAATCGTTTCCCTGGGGCTCCTCCTGTGGGGCTCCGTGTCCAGAGCTCAGGCCGAGGGCCTCGCTCAAGTGACTGAAACCAGGCTGGCCAATGGCTTGCAGGTCCTGATGCTGCCGAACAGCAAGGCCCCGGTGGTTTCGGTCCAGGTTTGGTACAAGGTCGGGTCAGGGAATGAGGCCCTGGGGCATTCCGGATTGGCCCATCTGACCGAGCATTTAATGTTCCGAGGGACAAAAAAATACGGTCCCAAGCAGTTTTCCCGTATCGTCCAAAAAAATGGGGGACAGGATAATGCCTTTACCGGGCG
The DNA here is from genome assembly GCA_016208255.1 of Deltaproteobacteria bacterium. Classification (GTDB taxonomy): domain Bacteria; phylum Desulfobacterota; class RBG-13-43-22; order RBG-13-43-22; family RBG-13-43-22; genus RBG-13-43-22. Next base: position 5,066 of record JACQYK010000251.1, read on the forward strand.
GGATTACACGGCCTATTTTGAAAATCTGGCTTCCGACCGCCTGGCCATTGCCCTGGATCTGGAATCCGACCGCATGACCGGCCTCCTGGTTGATGAAGAAAAGTTTTTTACTGAAAAAAAAGTGGTGCAGGAAGAACGCCGCTTAAGGATCAAAGACGACCCCTCCGCTTCCTTGTTTGAAGAAGTCATGGCCGCCGCTTTTAAATCCCATCCCTATAAACGTCCCATAACCGGTTGGATGGAGGACTTAGAAAGCCTCAACCACTCGGATTTTCTATCTTTTTATGGAAAATATTACCAGCCGGCCAATGCCACCTTGATTGTGGCCGGAGATTATGACAAGGGCACCCTCTTGCCCCTGATTGAAAAAACTTTCGGCCGGATTCCAAAAGGAGAGAGCTTGCCCCCGGTCACCATCAAGGAACCGCCTCAGGAGGCTGAAAAAAGGGTGATCCTTCGACGGGAAGCGCAATTGCCTTTTGTGGTCCTGGCCTACCATGTCCCCTCTTTTCCCCATCCTGACTCCTTCTCTTTGGAAGTCATGTCCCAGATCCTGGCGGGCGGGAAAAGCTCTCGCCTGCATGAAAAAATCGTCTACCAGGAGCAAAAGGCCCTGGATGCCGGGGCCGATTATGCTTTTTCTTCCAAGGACCCGTTTCTCTTCTTTTTATATGCCCAAGCCATGCCCGGTCAAACCCCCGAACTGATCGAAGAAAGGCTTGTTCAAGAATTGGAGGACTGGGAAAAAACTCCCCCGATCCCGGAGGAATTAGAAAGGGCCAAAAATCAGATCGAGGCCGCCTTTATCTTCGCCCAGGACTCCATCTTTTATCAAGCCAATCTTCTCGGAAGATACCAGACCCTCGGAAACTGGAAAGACCTGAATAAATTTTTGCCGGGTATCCGGGCCGTACAACAATCCGATCTCTTGCGGGTCTATCGAACCTATTTCCAGGGCCGGAATAAAACGGTAGGGGTATTAATTCCAATTAAACAGGCAATCGGAGATAGGAAATAGGCTATGGGCTATGGGCTATGGGCAACAGGCAATAGGAAAATCAATCAGACCAGATGAATATGGAACTTGCTGCCTAGCGCCTGTCGCCCCCTGCCTCAGGCTCACCTCATACCTATTGCCCATTGCCTATTGCCTCTTGCCTGCTTTTAAGAAAGACATAATCATGATCCGAAAGGTCCTATTCATAATGCTCACTTTTATTGCTTGTGCGGGGACTATCGCTTCCCCATCGTCGACCTGGGCTGAACCTCTGGCCCAAAAAACCATCCTGGCCAATGGATTAACCTTAATTGTCGCCGAAAGAAACCAGCTACCGACCATCCATCTTCAGGTTATGATCCGGGCCGGGTCAACCCAAGACCCTCCACACTTGCTTGGACTGGCCAATGTGACCGCTGAGCTGCTGACCCAGGGGACGCCTCAAAGAAAGGCCACACAAATAAGCCGGGAGATCGAATCAGTGGGAGGTTCCCTTTCCGCATCCTGCGAATCTGATTATGCCGCTGTGAATCTGTCGATTCTAAAGAAAGACCTGCCTCTGGGTCTTTCCATCCTTTCCGACGTCCTTTTAAATCCCCTTTTTGCCGTGGAAGAGATTGAACGGAAGATTTCGGAAATGAAAGCCCGTTTGAAGCGTATGGACGAAGAACCCAGACAGGTGGCCCAACTGGCTTTTTCAAAAAAATTATTTGGCTCTCATCCCTATGCCCATCCCACGGAAGGGTCTTCAGAAACCCTCTCTTCGATAAGCCAAAAAGACCTGAGAGACTTTTATAAAACTTACTACCGTCCGGACAACGTCATTATCGTAATGGTCGGTCAAATATCCCTGGCCGAAGGAAAGGGGTTGATCGAACCCCTTTTCAAAGAATGGAAACCGGCTCCTTTCATAGGTCCGGTCGCGCCTCAATCCCCCCTACTGCGCTGCAGGTCATGAACTATATTTTAGGGGGAGGGGGTTTTGTTTCCCGCCTGGTGGATAACATTCGGGACAACTTGGGTTTGACTTATGGGATTTACAGCTATTTTGACGCCCGGAAATTCCCCGGCTCCTTCCAAATTGCCGTAGAGACCAAAAATCAAAATTCCAACCAGGCCATCTCCGAGATTTTAAAAGAATTGAAAAAATTAATTGAAAAAGGGGTTTCCCCAACCGAACTTTCCGAGGCCAAGGCCTATTTGACCGGTAGTTTTCCACTCCGGATGGATACCAATGCCAAGCTGGTCAGGCTTTTGTCGGCCATAGAAATTTATGGCCTGGGCTTGGATTTTCCGGCAAAATATAAAAAGCTGATCAATGAAGTGACCGCAGAAGAAATACTTCGCGTGGCCCGCACCTATCTCAAGCCCGATCATTTCCTGCTGGTTGTGGTAGGAGATCAAAAAGAAATTCAGTTAAAAGAAAACTGGTAAAAGCTCCCAAGGAGGCTGGGACCGACCTAAAAAAGGCTTCCTATCCGACTTCCTTCGGAAGTCTCCCCCTGAGATCGGCCCGGCATCCGGCCGATCGGCTTTGCCGATCTTTTGGTCAGACTCCCCGAGGGAGTCTGACGGGATGCCTATTCAAAAGCTCGACAGAGTCGAGCGGGCCGAGCGGATTGAACGACCGATCGAACGGACGCCGGATAAAAAAAGATTTCGCCGAAGGCTGAACGCTGAACGTTATTCAGGCCTTTCATCCTCCGCTGACCAGGGGGAAAATTCTCAAGGTATCTCCTTCTTTTAAGAAAGTATTTTCACTGGCCACGGTTTTATTGAGTACGAGCATGGTCGGGACCTGGGTCAGATTCAATAAATCCAGAAGTATACCTGTCTGCGTCCCCTCTGGCACCTCCCATCGATCCCCGGAAAGATTTTTTCCGGAGACCGGGATCAGGGGCTGAAGCGCACTGGATATTTCGATTTTAATTAACATTAGAATTTTGCCTATTTTTTCTAAGCGATTATACCGCCGGCCAATTTCAAATGTGGAGTTCCTGTATTTCTTGAGCAATAAGACTGTATATTGATGTTACTGTACCGGATTTTTCAGAACAATCTCTTTTGAAGGACTACCCTGGAAAGTACAAATAAAAAGAGGGCTTAGGCTTGAAAGACCTTCGGGAATGAAAAAGTGCCGCTGTGCTATTATAAATTGCAAAACGGGAAAGAAGGGGCAACCCTTCATATAGAACAGGATTCGAATCCCAGCCCGTCATGAATAGCGAACCTCTGCAGGTTGTAGATCAACCCCTTTATTTCTTCGACTGGCATATTTCTCCCTGGGGGCATGGCCCATATTCCGAATACTACGAGAACGACGGTTTAAGGTGCGGGTTTTTGACCGTTGCCTTCAGATGGTGGTTAACTTTTATCTTTCGCTTGTTCGATGATTCTTGTACATACTTCCTCTTGAGTTAGGCCTGCACTTATTATAGTGATGTCCGAGTACTTTGTATAAAGGACAAAGCGCTCGACATACAAGTCGATCAAGTTTTGGTCCGGCCTTTTTGCGAGACCTCTCGTACTAAAGTCATGTACCCTTGATTCCAGCGTAGGCAAATCCACATCAAGAAAGATGATAAGGCCGTTTGACTTAAGGTGAGCCATGGCACGTTCGCTGTAAACAGCGCTGCCGCCTGTGGCGATGACGCAGTTTTGAACGGAAAGTCTAAGCAGAACGTCTTCCTCTATCTTCCGGAGGACAGCGTATCCGTCCGTATCAACAATATCCTGCAATTTTCTGTTTTGTGATGTCTGAATGAGCACATCGGTATCAACGAATTCACGAGATGTATACTTGGCAAGGATGACACCGACAGTACTCTTGCCTGCACCAGGCATCCCAATTAAAACAAGATTTGAATGTGTTTGTGTCATTTTTTACAAAAGCTGACCTATTATTATACAGTTTGCCTGATAATATCAGAAAGTCTCAGCTTTTTCAAATAAATGAAAATTTCCAACAAACTCTTCTTATCGTCGATTCCAGAACCCTTGTCTTTTTTAAATGGAATCATGAAGACTTCAGAAAGAACTTAACCGTCGATATCACCAGAAGATAAGAATGCCTCGTAGAATGTCTTTATAGATAGTAAGAGAATGAGCATCCTGATTTTCGTTTTGACGAAGTCCCCCAAAAAAGTTAATATAATAGCTGAACCTTAGACAAAAGGGCCAACCCCGGATTCTCTAAAACAGAAATAAATTATAAAGTCCGAAACAAACCAGATTGGAAATGGATAAATACATTCTATGGCATCAATAACGTTTTCTGGCCGGTTTTCATTGGGTTGATAAATTACTTTTATATCATTTAGTGCCGGACTTGGCTTTGAGGAACCCCTTTTTCAGATGGGTAGTTTTATCGTTGTCGTTGATATGGGTCACTGCTTGCGCCCAGTTGCCGGACTATGCTAAACCGCGCACGATTCAGACGGAAATACGCAAGGTCATCGCGACTGCTTTCCCCTACAGACCATTGACACCCGAAGACTTTCGGGCGACTTCATTGCCGGAAAATTTGTCGATGCACGGGGAAAACATCAACGCCCAATCCGCGATTCTAATCCGCCCAACAGCCGATTCGAAATTCACCATCACCCCTTGGCCTTTTTTGGATCAAGTTAATTATCTTGGCAGCATTATCCATCTGGCTTTTGAGGCGGTCATGATACCTGAAACCTCATGGTGGAACCCAAAAAACAAAGCAGCCATAACAGACTATGTGCTTCAGCATGAACAGATCCATTTCGCACTCACGGAACTGGCCGCCAGGAAACTGACGAGGGATTCTCAAAAATGGGCCTCCGACTTAATGGTGGTAAAGCAGACCCCTCAACAGGTCTATGATGAAATCGTTCAACAGATTAAGGAGAAAATTAACTCGGCCCTGGCGGCTAACCAAAAACGACACCTGGAGTTTGATAAGGATACGTCTTTATTCTACAACCCATTGTGGCAGGCTTGGTGGTTGGAGAGGGTGGGGAAAGAATTAAAGCAGACTGAATCGGGTAGGCCAGAAGGGTAAGAAGTCCCTGAAAAGGACTTGACGGTTTAGTTGAAGGTAATCCCAATTCGGTGCCAACCAGAAAGTTTCATGTTTTTGGCCTCATCTATATCTAACAATTAATATATGAACTTTTGTCTAAGCCCGATGTCATAAATCCTACCTGTCCCCCCGTCTTGGAGCTTTCTTTTCAAGTAGCCTTCTGACCTCCCGACGACCGAGCTTCCTCAAGGCTACCAGCACCATTTTTTTATCCTTCTTCGGCTTAAACTTTCCTATCTCCCACTGGTGTGCAGCACTAACCGAAACATCGGTGAGAAGGGCTAACTCTCTCTGTGAAATGCCCAAATGCCTACGGAGGCTTCGAATTAATTGAGGAGAAAACCGAGAGGCTTTTACTTCTTCCGGGGCCACTTTTAATGTTTCCTCTCTTATCCCCGATATTTTTTGCTGATGAGCCGTAGATCTTTCGAGCAGTAAAACAATCTTACGAAGTTGGGAGACCTTGTTTTTCAACAGTCGAATATCTTGAGCCAGGGGAGCTAACGTCCTATGGATCTCCCTCTTTGCCAAACGCTGAATCTCTGATTTAATAATTGATTCCATCTTGCCCATCTATTCCTCCTCTCAGGCATTACCCGATTGTTTTAAAGGTTATTTTTGAAAGAGACTGCGGGAGTTGGGTTTGGATACCAGCCCGACGGGTGGTGTGAGGAAGGGGAGAGATCCCCCCCTTACCGATCCAACAATCCCCTCACTTCATTGCTCCGCCAGTGTTTTCGTGGGGGGTTGCCCAGAGCAGTTCCCCCACAACTATTTCGGTGAGTAAATCGATTAGTTGAAAACGATAGGTCACCGATTACCGCCTCTCAAGGCATTCCTTGAAGCTCTATCCACAAGGGCAAAAAGTCTTTCAATATCATCTTTTTGATTTGATACCTGATGTCCTTGCAACTTAACAAATACAAAGTCCAACGGATCGGTCATTTTATAAAATTCCTGATACAGCTCATAATTATTGAGGCGCTTATTCTTCTTTGAACGATAATCATTTTTCGCAAACCTTTCACGTCTTCCCGGTAAACCCATTATGTTTTGAGAATCCGTATACACAGTCACCCTATTCACCAAAGCTTGAATATCGCTTATCGCCCACAATAAAGTCTGCAATTCCAGTTTCGTTGAAGACGTCTGCTCAAATCGTCTCACTTTCACTCGCATCCGCAACGAATCCAACGAAAAGCCACCTTCAGACACTGCCAGGTAAGCCCCATATCCAATATTTGTCTTAGTATTCACACTCCCATCTATAAAGAGCATCCATTCAGCCATAAAAATATTCTTTGGTTGCCGATCATGACTTCACTTCCCTTTCCATACGGGTTTTCGTTTGGTGGCGAAGGCGATGGCCCCTTCCATGGCGTCTTCTGAGGTGAACACAGACACCAATCCGGGAAACCCGCCGATGGTCTCCTGAATGGGTTTATCCCGCCCGAGGGCCGCCCCTTCCTTAGTGCCTCTGATCGCCAGGGGCGCGCATTCCATAATCCGTTCCGCCCACCGCTCGGCTGTTGGTAACAGTTCTGCCAGCGGGACCACTTCATTAACCAGCCCCCACCTGAGGGCTTCCTGGGCAGACATGCGGCCGCCGGTGAGCATCATCCCCATGGCTACATGCCAGGGAAGACGCTGGGGAAGACGCTGAACACCGCCGGCACCGGCTAAAAGACCAACCCGCGGTTCCGGCAATCCGAATTGAGCATGATCAGCCGCAATAATGATGTCACAGGCGAGGGCGATCTCACATCCGCCCCCCAGAGCGTGACCGTTCACCGCACAGATGACGGGTTTGAAAAGATCGAATCGGGAGGTGATCCCGGCGAAACCCCCTTTCACTTCACTCATCCCTTTCATGAGGGCCTCGACACCATGCTCGGCCTGCCACTTGAGGTCGTTTCCCGCGGAAAGCGATCGATCCCCGGCCCCGGTGATAATGGCCACCCAGGATTCCGGGTCTCCGGCAAATTCATCAAAGGCCTGATTCAGTTCTTTCGAACCCGGCGGATGCAAGGCATTCATACGCTCCGGACGATTAATGGTCAGGATTGTCAGATGATCTTTCTTTTCCACTTTAATAAATTCGTAACCCATGATTCTCCTCCTTGTCTAGTTTAACGTTCTCTAAATTCCCCTAGTTATTGTTCTATCCCCGCGGCCTTTTTCAACCCTTCCATCCGCTTGCGCGCGGCATCAACTGACGGGTCAGACGGGGGCGGATTGATCAAACGCGCCAGAAAGGTCAGGCCCTCTATGGTGCGCGGTCGAATCGTGCGCCCCACGTGATCGGCGCCGCGCACCAGGTGGTATTCGTGCGGAATTTTTTGATCCCATAAGATGCGGTGCAGAAACTCCGCCGCTTCGTGCAGGTAAAACAAATCTTCGTCGCCCGCTTCGATGTAAAGGCCCAGGTTGGCTTTGCGCAGACGGTCGGCCTTGTTCACGGCAATCGCAGCGACGTTGTTCGCCTCCCAATAGGCTTCATCAAAGGGCTTGCCAAAGATCGTTCCCAGCAATTCGGCGCTACGATAAAACTTGTATCGCGCTGAAAGGTCTTTCCATTTCAGCACCGGGTCAATCCCCGGCTCCAGGGCCGCGAGACCGCCGAAGATTTCCGGAAATTTGAAACCCAAACGCAGCGCACCCATCCCGCCCATCGATATGCCAAAGAGCAGCGTGCCCTTGCGGTCTTTGGCGACTTTGTATTGGGCGCGCAAATGCGCCAGGAATTCAGTTAAGAGAAAAGTTTCCCATTTTTGCGAGCCGTCTTTGTAATCCATATAAAAGGACCGCGCCGCGCTCGGTGTGACCACAACCATCGGTGGCAGGGTACCCCCCTTCCACATCTCATCGAAGACCGGACGCATCTGCGTCAAATAATTTTTGTTACCGCCGCCGCCGTGCAGAAACAACAAAAGGGGTAACGGCTCTTTGGCCGTGTCATAGCCATCCGGCAGGAGCACCGCGAACTCTAGCGGACTTGGCACCAGCCTGGTTACCAGCTTGGCGTCGAACAATTGACTTGCTGCACTTCGGCCGGTAAATAGCAGCAATAAACATAGAACACAGACCCATTGCCGGAAGATTATCCGTCGCCTCCCTCCGTTCATTATTAATTGATTCCGCATACCGACAAACGCCTTTCCACTCTAAGAGGCCGAATGAACTTTTGAGGAACGAGTATAAATCAAATAAAAAACAGGGTAAATGAAAAAATGAGCGAGGGGCAAGGATCACAAAAAGAAGTTTTTCTATCGATCATCTTTTCATCGGAAGTAGCTTCCTCCGTTCAGGGGGATGGTTTGACCGGTCAGGTAGGCATTACCGACTGCGAAAACAACCGCATCGGCCACCTCGTCCGCTTGTCCCATCCTGCCCATGGGAATCCGCTTCGATAGATCCCGGTCGCCCCCGATCATATCGGTCGCGATGATGGAAGGGGCGACGGAATTCACGGTAATACCCTCTTTCACCAGACGGGCGGCATAGGCCCGGGTCAATCCCTCCATGCCCGCCTTAGAGGCCGTATAATGGGGTCCGACAATTCCTCCTGTGTGGGCGGCCCCGGAGGTGATATTTACAATGCGGCCCCATCCGCGGGCCCGCATCCCCGGAAGCACCGCCTGAGTCATCAGGAAAACAGACTTGAGGTTTACGGCGATGGTTTCATCCCAGTCTGCCTCAGTGACCGAATCAATATTTCTGGGTCTGGATAGGCCGGCATTGTTCACCAGGATGTCAATGCCACCCAATTCCCTCTCTACGACTCCTATCAGACGCACGACCTCCTGGCTCAGAGATACATCAGCCTGAATAGCCACGGTCCGCCTTCCTATCTCCAGCACCCTGTCAGCCGTTAAACGGGCTTCTTTCTCCCTCTCTTTGTAATTTACAGCCACATCCGCGCCTGCCCGAGAAAGGGCCAGGGCGCAAGCACGTCCTATCCCCCGACTCCCTCCCGTGACCAGGGCAATCCTTCCTGATAAATTCCCCATGGAGTATCCTCCCTAAGCGGCTCAACTTTATTAGTTTAAAGGCCCACCGGCTTAAAACCTTTTTTTGAAAAGCAGAAAAAGTTTGGCCATCGCGGCCAAACCCTATTTTCGTATTAAACCCTCATGCCTCGCTTTGGGGGCGTGGCACCACGAATCATGAAAATTGGGGTTCTCCGGACTCCCAACTAAAAGCTCGATCTCTCGCCCGCTCCGCTAGAGCCCACAGAGATCACTGAGGACGAATTGATTTTTTCATTGCGGTTGCGAGGACCGAAATGAAAAACCGCTCCAGCGCTGC
>JACQYK010000129.1 GCA_016208255.1 Deltaproteobacteria bacterium
CGACGGACGGAAAATATTGGGTGGACAAAGACCAGGAAATCAATCCAAAGACCAGGAGCCAGGAAAAATGGACCCTGATGGGTATCCCCATAATGGTTCCTATGTGCCAGGTCCCTTTGAAGACGCTGTTTTTCATCGTTAGTCTCCTTGAAGCCCCTTTTACCATTATCGGATTGGTGGAAAGGTGGCCTAAAATTTTTATCCGTCAAACATGGCTCCCTGTCTTTCCGCCTCCCGGACCTCCTTCGCACTACGCGGTATAAAGTAAAGAGCGATGAACCGGCAATCGTTTCTAGTCCCCTTCAGGGGCCTGAATGGTGAGCACCGGTTGGGAAGCCAGCCGGACCGTTTTTTCGGCAACCGAACCAAAGACCAGACGTTTCAAACCGGTTTGCCCCCGGGTGGCGATGACGATGAGGTCCGCTTTTTCCTCGTCGGCGGTTTTGACGATCTCATCGGCCGGATTGCCCAGGACCACCAGGGTTCGGACGGAAACCCCTTCAGAGATTTTTTTACGCACCAGATCTTCCAGGTTTTTATGGGCGTTCAATTCCATCTGTTTTTGATAAGCCGCCACATCGAAGTTACCGGGCATCAACGCTTCCGCGCCGAGGACGGGTATCGGTGTAATAATATGAAGAACAATTAATTCCGACGAAAAATGCACGGCCAATTCATTGGCCGCCTCCAGGGCCGCCAGGGAGGGATCACTGAAATCCGTGGGGCAGAGGATTTTTTTCAAAGGCAACATGGTCTTCTCCTTTCTTGGTCAACGGTTAGCTGATATACCTTTTTTAAATAATATAAAAAACAAAGTCAGGAAGGTCAAGGACAACAGAACCCCCCGGGTTTTTCGGAAGATTGTTTTCATTAAGAGCCTCCTGTCCTTATTTCTCCATATCATCATGAAACTCCAGTCCCGTATAGCAGCGCTGCAGAATATCCACCGTTCCGGCCATGGCTCCGAGATGGATCCCCTCATGGGTCGTGCCGCCCTGGACGTCGGAGATATCGCTCTCCAGACCCCGGTGAAAAAAAACTTAAGGGAGCGCGGGCGGTCGGAGCGGGCCAGAACCCAGGAATGGACAATATTACTCAGGGTGGAGCCGTGGGAACTTCGCTTCAAATAATATTCGATATTCCTGGATATGGTCCCGGGATCGAAGTCATATCTCATTTGCGAGAAGAGTTCTTTTATTTCCTCGGCTGAAAAAAGATAGAAGAGCATAAGCACATCGGCCTGTTTCGAGGCCTTATAACGGTTGGGGGTATCGCCTTCCGCCTCCAGAATCCGGTCCAGCCTCTGGATGTCGCCGTATTTTTTCTGGTACCCTTCCCAATCAAACTCGAACAGTTGATCGTACCCCTCGAACTGGCTGATGATGTTATCCCCGTGAAATACGATTCGCATCTTGTGTAAAGAGTTCGTCCCAGAAAATATGCCCACGGTAGGCTTCCCCATGCCAACCCCTGGCTGGTACCCCGATGTCCAGATCGATGGAGTTCCTGGAAACGGTCTGAAGAAGATGAAAAATATGCAGTCGCAGAACCCTCTGGGCCTGATCGCTGTTTTCAAGACTGATATCGCATCGTTCCCAGATGTGGTCCCATTCCAGGGCCTGGCTTTGGAGGAGATCGTCAAAACTCCCCGCCGGTCCAACGGCCTCGGCCGCATTCAGAGCGGGCTCAGAAATGGTAAAATCCCTGGAGGTAAAAAAAGAGACGACTTTTTCGACCCTGACGGGTTTCTTCTCCTCAACCTCGACCAAAAATTCCTGACCGATAACCCCAGGTTGTTCGACAAGCTTCCGTTCCACCTCGATCAGTTGGTCTCCGGAATACACCCGGGTTCTGGCGGCCTCGGCCACCCGCAGGCAGGATTGGTTGGTCTCCACCAGCAGACCGATCGTTCGGTCATCCAAAACCCCGCTCCAGATGGGCTCCAGATGCCTGCTGTTAAGGCGTTTATAACGTTCAACCCCGGCATTCATCACCCCGCCGTCGAGGCCGGAAAGGAACTGGATCCGCCCGTTCCAATTCTCCGGCACGATCGTCGTTTCCAGTGCGGCCAGATGCATTTGACTCATGTGAACCAAACGCCGTTGGACCACGGTGGTCTCCCGGTTTTGCGGGTCTCTGAATCTGACCGTTCTGGAAAGAAAACCCTTTTTCAGGTTGAGTTCCTGGCGATAAAAAAGGATAGCCACCGACCGAAGATCCAGCCAGGCTCCGCCTTCAGGCCGGAACTTGGTTACCAGCCAGTTGGGCATGTTCACCAGATCTTCATTCTCGATCACCCGCCCGGCGATCTCCGTTTCGAGGCGGTTGTATCCCCCGGCAAGATAGGTTCCCGGATAATGAACCTCATCCGCCTCCGATTCAGGCGCAGCCCCCCGGGTGGCGAAATATCCGTTTCCCAGGGTAAAAAGGGCCTCGCGCAGACTTTCCTTTTTGGGATCATATCCTTCATAAACCAGGGTCCAGGGATTCATGACCTCCTCCGGCAGAAAGGGATCAGTTGAAGAAGAAATTTGCGGACTTCGTCGGGGTTTTTCAAGCTGTAATCGGCAGCGGTTTCATAAGGATGTTCCCGGACCACAATTCCGATACCCCGTCCCGTCAAGGCCCGGAAGGCATCCTCGTCGGTCAGATCGTCTCCGATGTAGAATGACAACACATCCTCCCGGTCAAGTTTCAAGGTCTGAAGTAAGAAAAAAAAGCCTTCCCTTTATGCCAGTCCATTTGGGGCTGGAGTTCGAAAATCTTTTTCCCGTAGGACTTTTGGAGTTCCGGATGCTTGGCTACGGTTTCATCGACAATCCTTTCGATCCCTTCCACCTTTTCCGGTTCGACCAGCCGATAGTGGATGGCGATAGCGAACTTTTTCCTCTCCACCAGCAGGCCCTGAATGGGATCAAGTTCATGAGACAGCTCTTTTTCCGCCTGGTCGAGGTGGGGAAGGAACTCTTCTCCTACCGTACTCTCTACCTGTAATCCCTTAGGCCCGGCAATGTCAAAGCCGTGGCTGCCCGCGTAGACAATGGAGTCGATTCCAACTTTTTCCCGCACATCCCTGAGATCACGGCCGTTGAGGACCCCCACCGGACAGTTCCGGGAGAGTTCTTTCACCGCCTCCCGCATGTCCTCAGCCATGACCGCCCGGTCCGGAGTTTCGGCGATAGGGGAAAGAGTTCCGTCATAGTCCAGAAAGACGGCCAGGGCTTTTCCCTCTGTCCGCCGATAAATCCCTTCAAAGTCGTCCAAGGCGGAAGGGAGTGTCCCTCAGGCAGTGTGATCCCCTCGTTAAATCCAATTAGAAACTTTCGAACCCATCCCTTCATGATCGTTGCTCCTTCACCTTTTATTTTTTCGGATCCTTTTCCCATTCTTTCTCCTCCCGGATATAAACCGTTCGGTGCGGGTAGGGAATTTCCAGGCCTGCTGCTTTCAGCCCTTTAAAAATTCTTTTTCTCAGCTCATGCTGGACCAGGTATTGATCGACAAATTCCTCCACCTGACAGGTCAGGGTAAAATCCATTGAACTGTCTCCAAATCCCGGAATAAACCGAACGAAAGGTTCAGGACGATTCAGCAGACCGGGGATTTCCCCAATCGCTGTTTTGGCTATATCCTCTAATACCGCTTCCACCTTTTCCGGATCAGATTGATAACTGACCGAGACGGGAATCGAGAGGGACATCCTCTTTTCCGGAAGAGAATAGTTGGTGACGATACTTTGAGAGAATTTGAGGTTGGGTATGATGACCATGTTGTTGGGAAGCATTTTGACCCGGGTGGTCCTCCAGGTGATATCTTCGACAACTCCCTCCTGCCCGCTTTCCAGTTTTATGAAATCACCCACCCGGACCGATTTTTCCATCATGATATGAATCCCGGCAAAAAAGTTGGCCAGGGTATCCTGAAGGGCCAGAGCCATGGCCAAACCTCCCACCCCCAGGGCGGTAATCATGGGGGTGATCGGGATTCCCAGAAAATTGAGAATGATGATCATACCCACAACCCAGAAAATCCCCTGCAACAGGCCGTGGACCAATCCGGTGGTCGGAATGGGCATATTTGATTTTTGAAAATAGCGGATGAACAATTTCCCGACCAGGCTGGCTGCGGCCAGGGTCATGGAAAAGATCAGGAGGATATAGATGATCCTGCTTAAATAGAATAAATATTTGCCGGAATACTCTGAAAGATCAAGACCGACATACAGTCCGACGGCCAGACACCAGAAGATGGAAGGAATCCTAACGGATCGGATGATCAGGTCATCCAGGTGGGACTCACTCTTATCCGCCCAGCGATGGAAAAGCCGGAAGAGAACGGTTCGGATAATTAAAAGCACGGCGGCCATGACCAGGGTTAACCCCAAGTGGACAAACAGTCTTTCGAGATGACTTGGCATTTATTCTCCTGAGCGAAGGGGAAATATTATAGAATAATCCTGCTGATATAAGGTAAGAGTAACACAAATAAACAGGATTGGAAATATCATATTAACCCGTCAGGCCACCGCTTTTGGTGGCCTGACACCACGAACTGTGAAAATAGGCCGGATCAACAAGACGCCATGGAAACTATTTTCACACTAACCTCTGAATTCTTCTGATGATGCCCTTTTCAGTTGAATAAATCACAATCCGGTGCTAGCCTAAATGTATAATTATCATTTCCGGTCTAGCCCGACCCGGATAAACCGAGACTTCCCGAATGAGATGGAATCACTTCGCTCCCAATCAATAAAAATATTTAAAACCGCCCTCTTCCAAGTGGATGCTTTTCAGGCGGTCTTAGAAAACCTTTCCTTGAAAGGAAATATTCTTAGAATCAAAACCGGATCAGATTCTTTAAAGGAATGGGACTTATCCCGATTCAAGAAAATTCAAGTGTTGGGAGCCGGCAAGTCGGCCGCTCCGATGGCTGCCGCGGCTGAAGTGATCTTGAAAGACAGGCTTGGGGACGGCCTGATCATCACCAAGTATGGTCATGGCGGAAGGTTGTCGAAGATAAAAATTATTGAGGCTGGACATCCCCTGCCGGATCAGGCCGGCTGCCGGGGCACCCGGCAAATCGTTACCAGGCTTCAGGCAAGTGGCTCCGGGGACCTTATCCTGTTCCTGACCTCCGGGGGCTGCTCAGCCTTGTTTACCTCACCTCCTCCGTCCATTTCCTTGAAGGAAAAACAAAAAACCATCAGTCTCCTTCTCAAGGCCGGGGCTCCTATCCAGGACCTGAATACGGTGCGCAAACACCTCTCTTTGGTAAAAGGAGGACGTTCCGCCCGGTTCGCTTATCCGGCAACGGTCATCAATCTGGTTTTGTCCGACGTCATCGGTGATCCCCTGGATATCATCGGCTCAGGCCCCTTCTTTCCGGACAGCTCTTCTTTTCAAAACGCCCTGGATGTCCTCTGGAAATACCGCCTGATAAAAAAAGTGCCCACGGCCATATCTGCATTTTTAAAAAGAGGGGTGCGTGGTCTATTCGAGGACACCCCCCAGCCGGGTGAGATCTGTTTTAAGAAGGTGACCCACCGGATTATTGCCAATAATCGGATCGCTCTTGATGCCGCTGCCCAAACAGCCCGGAAGCTGGGATTCAAGACTTTTATTTTAAGCTCTCAAATCCAGGGTGAAGCCCGGGAATTGGCCAAATTCTATGGAGCCCTCGCCAGGGAGAGGGTTCAACCCCATACTCTTTCAAAAAACCCGGTTTGTCTTTTAGCCGGAGGAGAACCCACGGTAACGGTAACCGGACCGGGTAAGGGAGGACGCAATACCGAACTCGCTTTGGCTACGGCTATCGAACTTAACGGCCTGGGAAAAATCAGTTTTCTAAGTGCCGGAACGGACGGGACCGACGGCCCGACCGATGCGGCCGGGGCCGTGGTCGACGGCCGGACCTGCACCCGGGCCTTTCATAAAGGGATCGCGCCTGAAGACCATTTACAAAACAATGATTCCTATTCCTTTTTTAAAAAGGCCGGGGGATTGCTCATGACCGGCCCAACCGGAACGAATGTCATGGATCTTCATATCCTGCTGGTGCGCTAAGGAGAAGGGAATGCAAAAGCGGATTACTGAACCGTGTGACCTGCTGGACGATAACGGGTTGTTGACCAATCCCGGTTATGCCACCAGGGCGCTCTGGCGATATGACCGAAAAAAAATTAAAGCCGGCTGGTATCGGATTAAAGAATGGGATTATTATGCCATTCTTTCAATGGAAAACGGGTACGGCATAACCTTTACCATGGCCGACTTGGGTTATATAGGATCCGCGGCCGTCTGTTGGCTGGATTTTAATGAAAGAACCTGCCAACAACTCGGCACCATGTCCAGCCTGCCCATGGGGAAAATGGGCTTTCCGGCGACTCCCGATAATGGAGAGGTAGCCTTTGCCGATAAAAAGATCAAGCTCAAATACAACGTCTCCGGTTCAGAACGGATTATTCGGGTTGACGCCCCGGGATTTGCCAATGAAAGAGGCGACAAAGGATTAAAAGGAGAGTTGGTATTATACCAGACCCCGGATATGGACAGCATGGTCATCGCCACCTCCTGGAAGGAAAATAGAAGGGCTTTTTATTACAATCAAAAAACAAACTGTATGCCGGCCAGGGGATCGATTATCCTGGGAGACCGAATCTATAAGTTTAATCCGGAATCATGCTTCGGGGTTTTGGACTGGGGACGGGGCTTTTGGACTTATAAAAACAGGTGGTATTGGGGATCGGCCTCGGGTTTGCTCAAGGGTCATCCCTTCGGTTGGAATATCGGTTATGGGTTCAGTGATCGCTCACCGGCCACGGAGAATATGCTCTTTTATAAACACAAGGCCCACAAACTGGAAGAAATAACTTTTCATATTGACACCGATAATTACCTGGCGCCCTGGAGGTTTACCAGCAGCGACGGACGATTTGAGATGGATTTCCGTCCCATCATCGACCGGCAAACCAATATGGAAATTATGTTTCTAAAATCGATTCAGCACCAGGTCTTCGGGACCTTTAGCGGGAAAGCGGTCCTGGACGATGGAACCAAACTTCGAGTCGATAATTTTCTCGGGTTTGCCGAGGACGTGCTGAACTGGTGGTAACTGTTTGGAGGGATTCTTAGGCCACAACTCTGAGAATTTATCTCTAATTTTCGATGCTAAGGAGTGCGGGAAAAAAATGATCGGAATATTTGATTCAGGGATAGGCGGATTGACCGTGGTGCGGGAGGTTATGGAAAAGCTCCCCCAGTACCGGATCGTCTACTTCGGCGATACGGCCCGGACCCCTTATGGGACCAAAAGCCAAAAAACCATTGTTGAGTATGCCATAGAAGATACGGAATTCCTTTTGTCTCAAGGGGCCAAGATCATCATTGTGGCCTGCAACTCGGCTTCATCGGCGGCTTTTGGCGCCCTAAAGGAACGATTCGCCATCCCCATATTTGAGGTGATCCGGCCGGGGGTTGAAAAGACGCTCCAGTTGACTCGAAAACAGAGAGTGGGGGTAATCGGAACCCGGGCCACTATCGGAAGCGGGATTTATGAAAGGCTTTTGAAAGAGGCCCGTGCTGGGCTCCAGGTTTTTTCACAGGCCTGTCCCCTGCTGGTCCCTCTGGTGGAAGAGGGCTGGTTAAAAAGACCGGAGACCAAGAGGATTGTCCGGAAATATTTATTTACTTTGAAGATGAAACAGGTGGATACCCTGGTCCTGGGATGCACCCATTATCCGCTGCTTAAACCGATAATTAAGGCCAAGATGGGTCGCCGGGTCGAGGTGATCGACTCCTCTCAGGAAGTGGCTTTATGGGTCAAGGGATACCTGGAAAAGAATCCCGAAATCGGCGGCAGTTTAACCCCCGCCGGGAAAGAGAACGGGCATCGTTTTTTTGTCTCGGACCTGACCCCGAATTTTGAACACATCGCCAGCCAGTTTTTAGGTCGTCCTATTCGGCTGGAACTGGCTTAATTAAAGGAGAGATTGGTTTGACGAGAAAAGAGGTTAAAATGATGAGACGTTGCCAACTGTGCCAAAGTTGATTGAGACCTTTGAAAAATGTACATTTTTCAAAGGTCTCACGATTAAAAGCGGATCTCCATGGCCTTATAAGCGCAAACGGGCAGACAGGCCTCGCAGATGATGCACCGCTCCCGGTTGAAAGAGACTTTCATTTCCTCCCGGTCCACCGACAGGGCATTGGTGGGACAGTGGGGAATGCAGGCTGTGCAATGGGAACAGCGCTCCTTACTGTGCCTGACCTCCTGGGCCAGGGGCTCCACCTGGACTCCGATCTTTTTTAAATAATCCAAGCCTCCGGCTACGGCCTCCCGACTGCCGTTTAACTCGATAACCAGTCTCCCTTCCACCTTGGGCCGGACCGTGGCCTTCAGAATGTTGATCTGGCAATTAAAATTTTTAATCAGATTATAGGTAATCGGTTCTTCGATTAAGGCTGGGGGAAAGGTCAGGATGACCTTTTTCTTGGCCATAACAATCTCCTTAAATAAATAATAGGTGCACGGTCTAAGGTTTAAGGTATAAGGTATAAAGCATCAAACCCTTCCAATTATTTTAAGTTCTTTAACCTTGAACCTCAAACCTTGGACCTTAAACCTTTTTTATATTCCCGGCAAAGGGGCTACCGGTTCGGTCAACAGGAATTTTCCTTTGAGCAGCCACTGCTTTAACAGTTCAGCCACCTCTCTGGCCTTGCTATAACTGGATAAACCTCCGGTAGGAATATCCTTGCCTTTAAAGGATATCTTCCCTGATTTTAATTCAGCATAATTGACTTCACCCAGACTTTTCCCCGTGCCTTGAGGATAGTCGTGGCTGTAATCGACCACTTGGGCCCAGATGTCTTCATCCCTGACGGAGGTAAAGTCCACCATCTCTTCATCCAGGATCGGAATGGGCACCCCGATGCTGACCGCCAGGGTGGGGCCGTAGCCAGTCATGGAAATTCCCCTTAGCCATTGGGCACTCATCTGTTTCAAGTCTCCGATGACAGCCAAGGTTCCGGCTCCGGCCCGGGGCACTTTATTTTTTCCTCTGGGGGCGCCCGGGTTATGCTGAGTCCCCGGCCAGCAGACATAGCCAATTCCGCCTCCCAGAAAAATTCTGGTCCCAATCCCTATGGTCCGATACAGGGGATCATTTAACAGGGGAGAAAGCTGACCGGCGCTGCAGTAATTGGCGTTACCCATTTTAGGGCGCAGAACGCCCATATAGGTATAAATAACCTTATCGGATGGGTTTACGGCCACATTATAATTTTGATAGCCGTTACGGGGATTGAAGAGCACGGCGTCGTTGAAATCCTTAAGGGTCAAGGTGATTTCTCTTTTTTTCAGGGGATAGCAATCGGTCCCGTATCCGCTGGCCGTCAGGACCACTTTTTTCCCGGCGACCAGTTCTTCAATAATATGGGCCCCGCCATATAAAAACTGGCCCGGGTAAACAGCGTTGCGCGGGTCGTCATCAGGCATGGCCGTGGCCCCCAGCAGGATATCCGCGGCGGCAAATCCGGTATAAACCGGGACATTATTCAAAAAGGCCCGGCCTCCTCCCATCTTCATTTTGGGGACCGGTTGTTTGACATTGAAATAGGCCCCCGAAGAACACATGGGGCTGAAGGTGCCGGTGGTGACCACATCCACTTCCCGGGCCACTTTTTTGACCCCTTTCTTTTTGGTCAGTTCGATAATTTCTTCAGCGGTTACCACAACCGCCTTCCCCTTTTTAATTTTTTCGTTGATTTCGGCAATGGTTTTGCTCATGATCCAACCCTTCGACAATAAAATAAAGTCCTTGATTCAATAATCCCGCTTTTGATGAATGATGTCAAGAGTAGAAATGGCCTCGATGCCCGGTTTTATCAGGTAATTTAATCTTTCCAGCCATGTTCACCGATCAGACTGACGAAACGAACTCCCCCTAAATCTTCTTCCTCGAATCCTTCGTCGGTCCGGGTGATTTTTTTCAGAGTTTGAGAATACCGGTCTCCCACCGGGATCACCATTCGACCTTTGGGGGCCAATTGTTCCAGGAGGGGCGCAGGAATATCCGGGGAGGCCGCTGTGACGATAATGGCATCAAAAGGACTTTCTTCCGGCCAACCCAGGGTGCCGTCATAGACCTTGAGCACGATATTGAAATATTTTAATTCATCGAAGATCTTTCGGGCCCTTAGAAACAGAGACCGGATCCTTTCAATGGAATACACCTTCCGAGAAAGTTCAGCCAGGATAGCCGCCTGATATCCCGACCCGGTACCTATCTCCAGAACTTTTTTCTGCCCTTTAAGCTCCAGGGCCTGGGTCATCAAGGCCACGATATAGGGTTGGGAAATGGTTTGCCGTTCTCCGATAGGGACCGGGTAGTCGCCATAAGCCTCGCCCCAAAGGGCCTCCTCCATAAACCGATGTCTGGGAACCTTCCGCATAGCGGCCAGGACCCTCGGATCGTTGATCCCTCGGGGCATTAGCTGGTCCCGGACCATATTTTCCCGGGCTTTATTTAAATCAATCATGATAACCTCATATTAAACCGTCAGGCCACGCCTTTGGTGGCGTGACACCACCAAATATGAAAATAGAACTCGTTGGGAGATGGACTCTATTTTAGTATTAAAATAAGGTTTTTTATGATATATATAACTATGATATAGTAGGACTAGTGAGAATAAGTGTCAATTAGATTCTATTTCCGGGATTGATTCGATAGGGGTCCATCAGAATCAGCCCGGAAAGGACTTAATATATGAGCGACCCTATGAATTTTAAAAGAATCGGGAAAAAATTGGGATTCATCCTCCTGGGGATGGTCATTTTTCTTTTGCTCTCCATGTGGATCAAAGGCCTGGAAATTAAGTTCAGAGTGTTTATGGCCCTCTTTGCCGGATTATCGGCCTGGATGGGCATTTTTTCTCTGGTCGTCTGGCTCTGGAAAGAAAGCCGTCAAGACGATGCCGAACAGGAGAAGGGGTCTCGACCATCCGATCTCTC
>JACQYK010000258.1 GCA_016208255.1 Deltaproteobacteria bacterium
GATTGTTCCCAGTCACCGGACCGCTTCCTGCGTTCAGTTGCCCTCACGCAGGGGTCCGCCGCTACATGGTGAACGGGCAATTCCCATGACTGACTCCTTTCAGTCAGCAAGATGTACCAGGCTTATCCTGGCGCTCCAGAGCCCACAGAGGCGCAGAGAAAGACTGATTTATTGATTGTCCCGCCAACGGCGGCGGGACAATCAATAACTGGTCGTCGCCTGGCGGCGAATTAATCCCGCAGGGTGGCTTGGCCAGGGAAATCGTCCTTCTCAACGTTTTCCTGAAAAAAAGGAATCTCTCTGAGAACTCTGAGAGCTCGAGTGACCGGAAGAAACGGGCGAGAGAAAAAGGTGGAAACCCGAAGGGCCTGACTGTGGGAGGAAGACAAGTCGTCTTTATTTTTCTCCCAGGATGACTAATTCATATTTCCGGGTTCCCAATCCGATTTCTTCACCGTACTGAAGCTGAACTTCCCAGTCGATCTTGGGGTAAACGCCGCGGAATTTGTCTTCGCCGGATTTATAGTTCTTGGTCAAGGCCGAATCTTTGTGGCCCGGTTCGTTGTTGACCAGGTCCACCGAGGCCTGATCGATGGCCACGGGATCGGTGGAGGCCAGGATACCGATATCCCGAACAAGGGGACGATCACTGTGATCGTAACAATCACAAGCTGGAGAAATATCGATCAGAAAATTTAAAAAGACGGCCCGGCCTTCCTTGCCTTTCAACACACCCAGGGCGTATTCGGTCATTTTCTGCTGAAAAACGGTGATGGAGGGGTTCCAGCGGATCCGGATGGCCTCCTGCGGACAGATCAGGATGCAGGCTCCGCAGCCGACACATCTTTCGGGATTGATCAGGGCTTTTTTTTCCTGAAGGGCAATGGCTTCCTGGGGGCAATGCGCCAAGCATTCCCCGCAGCCGAGGCATTTTTTCCGGGTGACCTTGGGCGCCGTTTGGGAATGCTGGCTCAACTTGCCTTCCCGAGAAGCGCAGCCCATACCCAGATTCTTGAGGGTTCCGCCGAATCCGGACAGTTCATGCCCCTTGAAATGGGCTACGCTGACCAGGGCGTCGGCATCGACGATGTCGGCCGCGATGGAAACCTGATCAAAATGCTTTTGATGGATCGGAATCCGGAATGCCGATTTGCCCCTGATCCCGTCGGCGATCACCAGAGGAGCCCCGACGGTGGTGAAAGAGAAACCGTTTTCCAGAGCGGTCTGAAGGTGGGAGACACTGTCACTGCGGGTGCCCAGGTAAAGGGTATTGGCATCGGTGAGAAACGGCTTCCCGCCCCATTCCCGGATCTTGTCGGCAATGGGGCGGACATAAATCGGTTTTACAAAGGCCGTGTTTCCTTTTTCCCCGAAATGGATTTTAATGGCCACCAGGTTTTTCTTGACCAGGGGTTTGGAAAAAGGGACCCGGTCCAGCAGACGGCCGATCCGTTGCAACCGGTTTTCTCTGAAGGTGGTTTTTAAATCCAAAAAATAAACGGGGTGGGGCATAAAATCCTTATATGATTCCCATACCCTTCAACACCGAAAGCATAACCGCGGCGGCCATGACCGACCCGATCTGACCCCCGGCATTGGCCCCCATGGCATGCATGAGCAGGTAGCTTCTTTTGTTGTATTTTAATCCTTCTTTCTGGACTACCCGGGCCGACATGGGGAAGGCCGAAATGCCGGCGGCACCGATCAAAGGATTCACTTTACCGCCGGTCAGGACTTTTAAGGCCTTGCCGAAAAGGACCCCGCAGACCGTGTCCAGACAGATGGCTAACAGGCCCAGAACCAGAATAATCAGGGTTTGGGGCTTAATGAATTCCGGACCGCTCATGGTGGCCCCGATGGAAATCCCCAGGAGCAAGGTGACAATATTGGCGATTTCATTTTGTGAGGCGTTGGTCAGCCGGGGCACGGCCCCCGATTCCTTCATCAGGTTGCCGAGCATGATGGTGGCCAAGAGGGGTAACCCTTTAGGGGCGATAAGACCGCCGACAATGGTGATGACAATAGGGAAAAGGATCCGGGTGGTTTTGGAAACCGTTTTTTTGTGGGTTTTCATGATAATCTGGCGTTCTTTTTCGGTAGTCAGCATTTTCATGATCGGCGGTTGGAGCACCGGGACCAGAGACATATAGGAGTAAGCGGCTACCGAGACCGCTCCCAGCAAATGAGGCGCATACTGAGAAGCGACATAAATAACCGTGGGACCGTCACAGGCCCCTATGATCCCGATGGTGACCGCATCCAGTTTGTCGAAACCCAGGGCCAGGGCCAAAAGCAAGGTTAAAAATATTCCGCATTGACCGGCGGCCCCCAGCAGGAAGGTATAGGGATTTTCCAGTACCGGTCCGAAATCGGTCATGGCCCCGATACCGACAAAAATCAGCAAAGGAAACAGCTCCGTGATTACCCCGGCATCATAAATGATCCGGAGAAAGCCGTCTTTTCCCATCAAATCCGCTAGAGGGATATTGACCAGGATCGCCCCGAACCCGATGGGAACCAGCAACAACGGTTCAAAACCCTTTTTTATCCCCAAGTAAAGGAGAAGACAACCAATGGCCATCATGACCAGGTTGGACCATTGGAGGTGGCCGAACCCGGCGATGAGTCCGGATAATCCGCTTAGTATAGCTTCCAGCATTATTCTTCCCCTTCTTTAACCGGGAATATTTTTTTTAAGACACCCATCAGACCGCTCATGATGAGCAAAGTAAGCAAGGTGCCCCCCATTCCGACCAGAAGCATGCTGAGTCCAAAGGTCCAGTTATTCATAATTGCCTCTTTTTTTCTCCCATTTTGATTATTTCCGGGATAACCGTCAGGCCACGCCTTTGGTGGCCTGACACTACTAAGCACAAAAATTAGACAGGTCAGAGAGTATCTTTGAGCCTTATTTTCTCACCAAAGGGAAAAATGACGGTTTATTTTCGATAATGCAGTTCATTGCGGACCGGATGAGGATCGGCCATTTGCTGGACCACCGCTTCCACCAGGTGAAGTTCTTTGGGGGTATGGACCACCCCTTTTAAGACAATAGATCTTCCATCATGAGAAACCTCCAGGGTGGGGATAAAAATTTCCGGATGGGTAATAATCCGGGCCTTGACTTTGGCGGTCAAAGCCTGATTCTCCAGCTTTTTCCTCCCCTCGGCAGTGGCCCGCTGGTCCCACTCTTTCAAAGCTTCCGTTAACTTCCGGGTCGCCTGGTCGATGGAATAGTCGGCCGTATTTAAAATTAGATCATAGTGTTCCGGGTCTTCCCAATTTTTTTTATAAATCGACCGGATATACCCGGCCCGGTCCTGGTCCGTTTTTTTAATCAACAATTCGGCTGTTTCCCGGGCCGTTTCATTTTTTATGATAGCCCTCTCGACCCGGACTTCAAGGGGCGCGATCAAACGGACCCTTAAGACATGGGGAATCCCCTCCAAGATGAAATTGGCACCCCGTCCCAATAAGACGACCCGGTCTTTAAGGGCGTAATCAAAAATAATACATTCGATCAGGGCAATAAAACCCCGATATTGCCAGTCGTTTTTTTCCCAGAGACTGGGGGTTACCTCGTCTGATTCTTCAAAAGCACGCCCCCATTTTTCTCCCAGGGATTTCAAATTGGAAAAAATTTGGGTTTTATCGATAAAATCATACCCGGTTTCCCGGGCAACTGCCTTCCCGATTTCATGCCCGCCGCTCTGGTATGTCCTGGAAATCGTTAAGACCGCCATAAACGTTTAATCCTCTTTGGGTGAATTAAAGGTTCCCGATTGGGGAGAGCCGGCTAATTGCCTTTCCTCCCGGGACCTGCTCCATTTTATCCATAGCCTTCCGGCAATCAGGACGCCGACTGTAAAAAAGGCCTCAACACTGTATTGCATTATCTTTGTTGGATGAAGATATTTAACGATAAAAGGATCGGTAATCATCATCTCACCCCCTACTCTCCCCAGAACCGCCGCGCCGAGATAAATGAT
Source organism: Deltaproteobacteria bacterium (assembly GCA_016208255.1). GTDB lineage: Bacteria > Desulfobacterota > RBG-13-43-22 > RBG-13-43-22 > RBG-13-43-22 > RBG-13-43-22. The sequence goes on from JACQYK010000258.1 coordinate 3,990, forward strand.
CCAGGGATATTTGTCCATCAACATGGACAGAAGGTTACTGGTAAAAACCACAAAGGGGATACTCAAACCCAGACCGAAAAGGAGAAGAAACAAATTACCCTTGGAAGCCCCGGCGACAGCCAGGACATTATCCGTGGACATGGTGATGTCGGCGATGATAATCACCCAGATGGCCTGCCAGATAGTTTTGGCTTCTTTGTGGGCTTCTTCTTCCCCCGGGGCCCCTTCGACAAAGAGTTTGACGGCGATCCAGAGAATAACCGCCCCGCCGACGAATTTGACAAATTGCACCTGCAGGAGTTGGGCGGCAAAAAAAGTCAAAATCACCCGAAGAACCACGGCCGCCCCGGCCCCAAAGATAATCCCCCGCTGCCTCTGCTTGCGAGGCAAAGACCGAACAGCCATGGCAATAATGACGGCATTATCCCCGGCCAGGATGAGATCGATTAACACGATGCTTAACAAAGCAACCAGAAAATCCCAGTTGAAATGAATTTGACCTAAGATTCCTAAATCCAATGCCTTCCCCTCTCCCTCAGGTTATCCTGACGGATTTTTTTGTTTCAGCGGGACTTTACCCATGATATCGGAACCCAAAACTATTACAAGGACCCTCTTTTTGTCAAGAATAAATACCTTTTTTATCCTTTTATTATTTTCATTTTAAACCGTCAGGCCACGCTCTTGGTGGCCTGACGGTTTAGTAGGAAGTCGGCCAGTTGTGTAACAAATGACGACTGATACCCCCGGTAAGGCGGTTGTAATGCAGGTTAAGCATGCTGATGAGGTATTCACGGGTTTCCGCAGGATGGATGATATCCGTAAGACCGAAGATCCCCGCTCCCTCCCAGGGTTCCGTATTCTTACCCATCTGACCGAGAAGTTCCTCATACCTTTCCGGATCATCTTCCTTCTTGACGTTGTAGACCACATTGATTCCGGGTTCGAGGCCCATAAAACTAATTTGGGCCGTGGGCCAGGCCACAAAAACGCTGGAATTTTTTCCGGCCCCCATATTAAGATAGGCTTGACCATAGGTCTTGCCGATGACCACCGTCAATATCGGCACGGTGACCAGGGAGAGCGCATTCATCCAGTTGATAATTTTTCCGGTTACTTTTTTATATTCCCCCTCTTTTCCGATCATAAAACCGGGGGTGTCCACCAGCATAAGGATCGGGATATTATAGGAATCACACAGGACCAAAAAACTGGTGATTTTATCGCAGCAATCGGCAGTGAGCGCCCCGGCCCCATAATAAGGGTTATTGGCGATCACACCGACTGAATTTCCGTCCAGTCTGGCCAAGGCCGTTATACAAGGGCGGGCGTAGGATGGTTTCAATTCGAGAAAATCGCCGCCGTCGACCATCGTGCGGATTATCTTTTTCATATCATAGGTCTTAGAACTTTGTTCTGGGAGAAGCTCCAAAATTCGATGCATCTCTTTTCCTGAACCCTCCGGAACCTCCATTTTGGGAGGGAGCTGCTTGGCGTTCGAAGGCAGGTAACTGAGAAATTTTTTAGCCTGATCCAGGCATTGTTCTTCCGTGTCTCTCACGGCATCGACCAGCCCGGTAATTTCAGCATGGACTCGCCAGCCGCCCAGTGCCTCCGGAGGTGTATTCTCCCCGGTGGCCAACTGGGTGACTTTAGGACTGGAGACAGCCATGATGGCCCCCTTTTGCATCACACTGATATCCGACATGGCCGTGTACCAGCTTGAACTTCCGAAACAGGGTCCTAACAGGACAGATAACCAGGGGGCCTCCCGCAGCCGGCGATATTGGGCAGGGTTTTGACCACCGTGCCCCATGCCGAAAGCCCCCATGGAATCGGGCATGCTGGACCCTGCGGATTCACCTAAGAAGACCAGAGGCAACCCCTTTTCACAACTGATCGATCGAACATAGTCGATCTTTTTCATATTGGTTGATGCGCTCGAAGCCCCCAGGACAGTCATGTCATTGGCCACCGTCAGTACCGATCGGCCTTCTACCAGTCCGGCCCCGATTATCTTGCCGTCGGTGGGGGTACGCTCCTCCTGGCCCGGCCATTCAGAGTGGGTAAAAAGGCCCAGTTCCTGAAAGGATCCCCGATCAAAAAAGTATTCGATTCTCTCCCGGACGTTAAGCTTGCCGGCCGCCTTACGGTTTTTAAGTTTTTCCGGGCCGCCCATGCCCAACTGATGTTTTTTCTTCTTCTCGAAAAGCTCCAGTTTTTCAGCGTGGCTCATTATTGAATTCTCCCCTTTTCCATACCGTTTTTCTTCAATGGAGCGATCAGCGTTCAGCTTTTAGCTTTCAGTAAAATCCCATATTTTCACAGGTCAGCTAACTGCTGATTGCTGATTGCTGACTGCTGAAAGCTTCTGTGGACAGGGCTTACTTACTTTGAACCGCCCCGATTTCTTCAAGGATCGGCCTTTGAAGCTCAGCGTCTTGATCCATGAATTTTACCGCCCCTTCCCCGGTATATTCGGGATAAGCCACACTTCCTGTCGCTTTACAAAAATCCTGCCAGGCTTTCGCTCCCACAATTTTGGCATGGGCGGAAAGCAGCTTTTTATAAATATCCGACGGCAATCCTTTTGGTGCCAGCATCGACGCCCAACCCATCGCCACCATATCGTCCCCCTGCTCTTTTAAAGTCGGCAAATCAGGGAAAGCCTGCACCCGTTTCTCCGTGGTGACTCCCAACAGGCGTATATTGCCGGCCTTGATTTGACCCTGGAGCGGCATGTAAGCAGCGAATCCGACATCGGCGTGCCCTCCTCCAAGCTGGGTGGCGACGAAACCGGCTCCACCCGGGTTAATAATTAAATTAAACTTGGCCCCGGTCAGGCGTTCAAAATATCTGGCATGGATCCAGAAAACAGCCCCCTTGGAGGTGGTTGACATTCGAAGCTTTCCGGGATTGGCTTTGGCCTGCTCAACCAGCTCTTTGGTTGACTTAAAGGGACTGTTGGAAGGAACGGCCAAAACGGACCCGGTGAGCAAAGGAATTCCTATGACGTCAAAATCATGGTGGGTTTTGGGAAGGTGCCCCAGGATCTTAAGGACATTGACCGAACAGGACATTCCCAGGGTGTATCCATCCGGCTTTGCATCCAGCAGTTCCCGCATGGCCAAGGCACTGGCCGCTCCCGGCTTATTGATGATCATGAAGGGTTGTCCTAATTCTTTCTCCAGGTGTTTAATAAAGGTCCGGCCAATCAGGTCGGTGGCGCTTCCGGCCTCATAACCGATAATCAGCTTGATGGGTTTGTCCGGATAGGCAAAAACGCCGCTGCTCAAAAGTCCGAAGAAAAAACCACTCAGGATAAAAACAAGAAATAATCTTTTCATTTTTAAACCCTCCTTTTTTTTTATTCGCTGATAATTATATTTGACTCCCAATTTTTTCCTACTCCCTGACTCCCCGGCTGAACACCTTTCGGCCGGCCAACCGAATGGCAATAACGTAAATAGGAATGAGGGTCAGGATGGCCAAAGTAATCGGCCTGCTTAAGAGGAGAGAGAGGTCTCCATTCAACCACTGGGCGGTCACCCGTAAGTTATCTTCGAGTATGTGACCGAGAACCATTCCAATAACCAGGGGGACCATGGAGAAGCCCAAACGGGTCAGGATAAAACCGACCAGGCCGGCGGCGATCATCACCCAGACATCAAATAAAGCCATTCGAGTCATGTAGGACCCAAACAGGCAGAGGATTCCGATGACGGGGATCAATACCCGGGGCTTAAGGGTAGCGACTCGAGCGAAGAGGCCCACGAGCGGCAAATTTAAGACCAGGAGCAGAAAGTTTCCAAGATACATGGCGGCAATAAAACCCCAAAAAATGTCCGGATTGTCTTGTATGAACAAGGGACCGGGAGTGACATTGTGCATTTGCAGACCGGCCAGGAGTAATGCCGCCACAGGGGCAAAAGGGATGCCCAGGCAGAGGAGCGGTATGAGGGCCAGGATAACGGCCGAGTTGTTGGCGGACTCCGGTCCGGCCACCCCTTCAATCGCTCCCTGGCCGAATTCAGCCTTTCGTGGCGATATGCTTTTTTCCACACTATAAGAAGTAAAGGAGGCCAGGACTGCTGGTGTCCCAGGCAACATTCCGAACAGAGAGCCGATAAAGGAGCCGCGGAGGATCGGCATGATGGATCGGCGGGTTTCTTCTCGATTCGGATAGAGATCTCTAAACCGAACCGATTTCATCGAGGAAGGGGTATAGGGGTCCAGGGTCAGTCGAA
>JACQYK010000259.1 GCA_016208255.1 Deltaproteobacteria bacterium
GTAACTTTCAAACGCTTTAAGAAACTGATGCAACAATGGGTTGATCTCGCTATTCAACACTCGCAGATCAAAATCCAACTTGCAAAGGAAGGCAAAATTAAGCTATCTTAAGGATTAAGAACTCGGTACTGTCAAGTAAATTAGTTAATGTTAAAAAAATACTATTAACATTGTCACTATAGAAAGACATTAAGTCCCTGGATTCCGGGTCAATCCCGGAATGACGAGAAGAATTTTCCCCGATCCGTCACCCCGGGCGAACGCCGGGGTCCAGATATTAAAGCCCTATTGAGTAAGGCCGCATGTCGGTTCAATTATGAGACCCTTAATAGGAGAATTGACTCAATCCAACAGGGGTAATTGAGATGTTTCGGAAGCTGATCTGCACTACCATGACTGTTTCTTTCTTCCTCTGCCTGATTCCTTTTCTTTCGCAAGCTCAACAGAAAACATTCATAAACGTCGATCAATTGGTGCAGGAGGCACTTCAGAATAACTCTGAAATTTTAGCGGCCAAACGGAAGTGGGAAGTCTATAAAGAGAAGGTCCCCCAGGCTCGGGCCCTTCCTGATCCCATGCTGGGGGCGGGGATCATCAATCTTCCCACGAGTTTCAGTTTCAGTAAAGAGGATATGACCATGAAAGAAATTTCGGTTTCCCAGAAATTTCCTTTTTTTGGAAAAAGGACGCTTATGGGCGAAATGGCAGAGAAAGAAGCTGAAGCGGTTTTTAGCGAGATCCAGGAAAAGGTTAATAGAATCATTAAGGACGTGAAGTCGGCTTATTACGATCTCTCGCACGTATACAGGGTCACTGAGGTAACGGAATATAATAAAAAAATCATGGAGACCTTTGCCAGGATCGCCGAGACTAAATATTCCGTCGGAGAGGGGATACAGCAGGATGTGATCAAAGCCCACGTGGAGGTTTCGAAAATGGTCGATGAGCTGATTATGCTCGGCCAAAAGAAAAGGGCGTTAAAGGCCAAACTGATCGCCCTCCTCAGCCGGCCTCCGGATGCCCAGGTGGGTGAACCGGGAGAAGTCGTTTTCGAGAAACTCCCGGTCGATGTTGAGGAACTTCGGAAGACGGCCGTAGACATAAATCCGGCCCTTGGAAGCATGAAGAAAATGATCGAGGCCAAGGAGAAGGCCTATCTGCTGGCCAAGAGGGAATATTATCCCGATTTTAGCTTCCGGTTCGCCTATGGCCAGAGGGATAACGGCCCCAGCATGGAACGTCAGGACATGCTCACCGGCATGGTGGAGTTGAATATCCCCATCTTCTATAAAGAAAAACAGGATCGGAGAGTTGCCGAGACGAAGGCTGAAATTCTCAACTGGAAGGGCCAATACATTGCGATGAGGAATGAAATCTTTTCCATGATAACGGATGCGGTGGCCATGATCGAGCAGAGGGAAAAACAGTTCGAGCTCTACAAGACAGGGATCATCCCCCAGACAAGCCTTCAGGTGAATTCAGCCATGGCCGCCTACAAGGTGAACAAAGCTGACTTTCTGACTCTACTCGACAGCCAGCTAACGCTTTACCGGTATGAAATCGAGTATCACCTGGCGTTGACGGAGTTTGAAAAGGCCGTTGCCAATCTGGAGGCCCTCGTCGGAAAACAATTCTTGGAAAGGGCGGTAAAATGACGACGCAGAACCATCCAAGAACAGGACTGGTTGTCGTGACGATCCTCGTTACGCTCCTTGTCGGGGGTGCGGCAGCATACTTCCTCGGATACCTCTCCACACCCGGAAGCAGGATGGCGGAACAAAAAGGCGGGGCCGTGCTCCATGAACAAGCCCAGGGGAAAGGGGGAGGGCACCAGAAAACGGCATCCCAAACCGAGGGAAAGAAGAAAGGGAAAATCCGCTACTGGCGGTCGTCCATGGACCCCGCGGAGATCTACGACAAACCCGGCAAGGACAAAATGGGTATGGACCTGGTGCCGGTCTATGAGGGGGCGGAAGCCGCGGGTCCCCCCGGCACGGTGAAGATCGATCCGGTGACCATTCAGAACATCGGCGTCAAAACAACCATGGTCCGGCGCAAACGGTTAACCCGGGAGATCCGAACCGTGGGCCGCGTCGCCTACAACGAAGAAAAGGTCCGCCAAATCTCTCCAAAGATTGGAGGCTGGGTCGAAAAGCAGTACGTCAACTTCCCCGGTCAGGTCGTCGAAAAGGGGAAGCGTCTCCTCGAAATCTACAGCCCGGGACTGGTCTCCACCCAGGAGGAATACCTCCTGGCCCTTAAAGCCAAAGAGGGTTTGGTGAAAAGCCCCTTCCCAGAAGTCGCCTCCAGTGGGAATTCGCTGGCGGAGTCTGCGGAACGCCGGCTCAAACTCTGGGATATTACCGATGAGCAGATCAAGGCCCTGCGCGACCGCGGCCTGATCACCCGCACCATGGTGCTTCATGCCCCCTTTGCGGGGATCATCCTCAAAAGAGATGTCCTCGAAGGGGGATATGTCCAGCCCGGCCAGAACCTTTACAGTATTGCCGATATCTCCACGGTATGGGTCTATGCCGACGTTTACGAATACGAGGCGCCGTGGGTCCGGCTAGGCCAAAGGGCGGAAATGGTCTTGAGTTATCAACCGGGGTCCTCCTATCATGGAAAGGTGACCTATGTCTACCCCTATCTCAAGAACATGACCCGAACGCTCCAGGTCCGCATGGAATTTCCCAACACCAGGGGCTTTACCCTCAAACCGGACATGTGGGCGAATGTGACCCTTCACGCTGAGGTGGCTCGCCAGGGTCTTAGCATCCCTATCCAGGCGGTTATTCGTACCGGAAAACGAGACATCGCCCTGGTCGCGCTCGAAGGCGGCCGTTTCGCGCCCCGGGACCTGCGTATCGGCGCCCAGGTGGGCGATGAGTTCGAGGTACTCGACGGCCTGAAGGAAGGAGAGCGGGTGGTCACCTCAGCGCAGGTTCTCATCGACTCCGAGAGCAACCTTCAGGTGGCCGTCAGCAAGATGATGGAGGCCAAACCTCAAGAAAAAGGCCAAGAGCGTCCGCCGGCACCTGCAGGAGAAAAACCGGGTATGCCCGGAATGCCGGGAATGTGATGAGGCCCGAAACGCCCTCCCTTTCCAATTACAAGGAGCGCTGAGCTATGCTGGAAAAGGTCATCCAGTGGTCGGTCCGCAACCAGTTTCTGGTCATTCTTTTTACCGTCGCGGCCATAGCCGCCGGCGCTTATGCTTTCACCAAAATCCCGGTTGACGCACTGCCCGATGTGAGCGACGTCCAGGTCATCATCTTCACCGAATGGCCGGGCCAGCCGCCTCAGATCGTACAGGATCAGGTCACCTATCCCCTTACTACGACCATGCTGGGTGTGGCCAAGACAAAGGTCGTTCGGGGCTATTCTTTTTTCGGCCTCTCTTTCGTCTACGTGATTTTCGAGGACGGTACGGACATCTACTGGGCACGTAGCCGCGTCCTTGAATATCTCAGTTTTGTGCAGAATCAATTGCCCCCGGGCGTGACGCCGGTGCTCGGGCCGGACGCAACCCCTGTAGGATGGGTCTTTCAGTACGCCCTCGTCGACCGGAGTGGCCGGCATGACCTTGCCAAGCTCCGGAGCCTTCAGGACTGGTACGTCCAGTATCAACTCAAGACGGTGCCCGGAGTCGCTAATGTGGCCACAGCCGGGGGTTTTGTCAAGCAGTACCAGGTAAACGTCGATCCCGATAAATTGCTGGCCTATAACCTGCCGATCGGTGCCGTCATCAAGCAGGTCAAACGAAGCAACAGCGACGTCGGCGGCCGCGTCGTAGAATATGCCGAGACGGAGTATATGGCGGAAGGGATCGGATATGTACAAACCTTCGGAAAAAGTTGATCGAAGAAAGCATCATCGTGGCTCTCGTCTGCATCATCTTCCTTCTCCACTTCCGGTCCGCCTTTGTGGCCATCTTCACCCTGCCCGTCGGCATCCTGATCGCCATGGCGGTCATGTACTGGCAGGGATTGATTGCTAATATCATGTCGCTGGGAGGTATCGCCATCGCTATCGGCGCCATGATTGACGGGGCCATCGTCATGATCGAGAATGCCCATAAACATCTTGAGCGTGACCGGGGAAAGAAGCCCCACTGGGATATCATCATCGATTCCGCCAAAGAAGTAGGACCACCTCTCTTCTATTCTTTGACCATCATCGCGGTATCGTTCCTGCCGGTGTTTGCCCTAACCGGACAGTCAGGCCGGATGTTCAAACCTCTGGCCTTCACCAAGACTTACTCCATGGCCGCCGCTGCAATTCTATCGGTCACCATCGTCCCGGTGCTCATGGGATACCTGGTTAGGGGCCGGATCCTGCCTGAAGTGAAGAACCCCATCAACCGCTTTCTCATCTGGGTCTACCGTCCGGTCCTGCGCTGGTCTTTGAAGCTCCGCTGGGTAGTCCTGGCCGTCGCCGTAGCTATCCTGGTCTTCACCGTCGTCCCCTACAAGCATCTCGGTTCGGAGTTCATTCCCCCCTTGAACGAGGGAGACCTGCTCTACATGCCGTCCCTACGACCCGGCATCTCCATCACCGAAGCCCGGGCAGTGATCCAGCAGACGAACAGGCTCATCATGACCGTCCCCGAGGTCAAACACGTTCTAGCCAAGGCAGGCCGGGCCCGCACGCCCCTTGACCCCGCGCCTCTGGAAATGATTGAGTCCACGATCATCCTGAAGCCTGAAGAGGAGTGGCGTGAAGGAATGACCATCGAGAAGCTGACCGCAGAGCTGAACAATCTGGTCCGTTTACCAGGCGTGACGAACGCCTGGACCTTTCCCATCAAGACGCGTATCGATATGCTTTCCACCGGCATCAAGACCCCGGTGGGCATCAAGCTTACGGGGCCGGACCTGAAAGCGCTGCAGGGACTCGGGGAACAGGTTGAACCGATCATCCGCGGCCTTCCCGGGACAAGAAGCGTCTACGCAGAGCGGGTAGCCGGGGGATACTATATGGATTTTGTCGTGAAACGGAATGAGGCGGCCCGGTACGGGCTAACCGTGGATGATGTCAACGAGGTCATCATGTCGGCCATCGGCGGAAACAACATCACGACCACTATCGAAGGCCTGGAACGTTACCCGGTCAACGTCCGCTACGCCCGTGACCTGCGGCAGAATCCGGAGTCCCTCAAGCGAATCCTGATCGCAACACCCCTGGGGGCTCAAATACCCATTGGGCAGGTTGCCGACATCTTTCCCCGGGTGGGACCGCCCTCGGTCAAAACGGAAGGTGCCCGGCCGCAGGCCTGGATCTATGTGGACATCAATCCAGATCAGGATGTTGGGAGCTATGTACAAAGAGCACAACAGGCGGTTGCCCGTCAGGTCAAGCTTCCAGCAGAGTACACCCTCCAGTGGAGCGGCCAGTATCAGTACATGGAGGAGGCGAGGAAACGCTTGAACGTCGTAGTTCCGGTGACCATCGTGATCATCTTCCTGCTTCTCTACCTGAATTTCAGAAACGTTATCGAAGTCCTGATCATCATGCTCGCCCTGCCCTTCGCCGTAGTGGGCGGCATCTGGTACATGTACCTGGCCGGCTACAACATGAGCGTTGCCGCGATGGTCGGTTTCATTGCCCTGGCGGGGGTGGCCGCCGAAACCGGGGTGGTGATGATCATCTACCTCGACCATGCCTTCCGTGACAAGCAACAGGAAAATCCCCGAATGGGCGTCAGGGACCTTTACGACGCCATTATGGAGGGAGCGGTCGAGCGGGTGCGGCCGAAGATGATGACGGTCAGCGCGATCATTGCCGGTCTTTTGCCGATTATGTGGAGCACCGAAACCGGATCGGAAGTCATGAAGCGAATCGCCGCTCCAATGGTGGGCGGCATGATCTCCTCCACCGTACTGACCCTGATCATCATCCCGATCCTTTACCAGATCTGGCGCAATTGGGAGATCAGGCGCGCTGCCCGGAGGGACAAGTCGTGAGGCGGCACGAAAAACGGAGAAGGTGGCCTTGCCGTTCTGATCAAATAATAATCACAAAATCGGTAGGCAAGTAAGGGCGAAGACAGTCATTTGAAAAAGGGTGAGACATGAGGTGCATTAGGATTTCGACGGCAGTCGTCGGCCCGTTTATGATCGGAATCGGAGTTTTTGTCTGGTCCGGTCACTTTACCCACCCCCTCCTGATTTTACCTCTAAGGAAATAAAAAGACGAAAGGACGCGAAGGTTTAATGGATTGTCAGGAAAGGGATCAAGATGACGGGTATGGCCTCTTTCGACGCCACCCACAGCGAAGAAGAGCTTCTGGGACTTGTCTTCTTCGTGCAGCATCTCCGTGATATGACGCCCGGGGGATATACCGCTATGGTCAAAGCCGCAGGGTTGCAGAGAAGTGAAGGCCATCACCACTGAGAATGCGAAGGTCCCGATGATGTATCGGGAGATCCGACAATTCCAGGGAGTACTCTAATAATTCAAAAGCAAAGTCTTATCAAATAGCTCCAGTTGTGTCCTGACAAGGAGTTGGATTGACGGAAAGTGTCAAGATAACTCGTGTTACGTAAAACACCTAATACTCTTCGAACGAGATAGCACAAAAAATTGACGATTATTGTTCGAAATGCGCACGATTTAAAGAAGAAGGTTTTTGTTGGAAGTTTATTTCAGTCACTTCAGTCCCGCTTTGCGCAAATTGCCAATATATTTATCCAGTGTTGATTGGTCCTTGAAAGGAAGTCCCATTTCATGGTTATCTAAGGAGAACTTTGGAGATATCTTTAGGACTTCGGCAGCTTCAGCCCGACCCTCCTTCTCCCGCCCCATCTCTATGTAGGTAGAGGACAGACCAAGATGAGCAAAGAGGTTATCAGGGCTCATTAGAAGGGCCTGCTTAAATGCTGAAACTGCCTCCTTCAACCGACCCGTATTCGCATAGGCATCCCCCAATGTAGAATAGGCACTGGTCGAACCGATGGGGTTAAGCCGGATTGCCTTTTGAATGGCAGGGATGGCTTCCTTAAACCGGTTTGCATAGAGCAGGCTATGAGCATAGTGCTCATAGGCATTCGCCCCGTTTGGATCAAGGGCCACAGCCCGTTCCCCCTCAGCAATCGCCTTGTCAAACTCTCTTTTATAGATATAAATATGGATCAACAAACTGTGGGCGCTGGATAAGGACTCATCTATGGTCAGGGCTTTTTGAGCCAATTCCATAACTTTCTTAAAAGATTCCTGATGCTGATGGGCCATCGAAGAGCCACGCATCAAATCAAAGCGGTAGGCCCAACCTAAAAGGAGATAACCAAAGGGATTCCCCGGACACATGGACACAATCTCTTCTGCGATCTGTCGAGACTTGTTGTTGCCCTCGATAGAAAAAATCCGTTGGTAATAAGAACTTTCAATTACTTTCAAATAGCATTCCAGACCTTCCTTCCCCCTGAAATGCTTCTCGGCCGTTGATGCTTGTCCCCCTTCCGTCAATTTCACTTGCAGGCCCATTAGTATCTTCAGCGTAACTTCATCTTGCAAGGCGAAGAGGTCTTTCAGATCACGTTCGTAACGTTCGGCCCAAAGGTTATGTCCTTTGAGGGCATCGATCAATTGGGCGGTAATCCGAACCTGGCTGCCAGACTTCTGAACACTACCCTCCAGCACATAGCGAACCCCCAGTTCCTCGCTCACCTGTTTGGCCTCCACCGCTTTCCCCTTGTAGGAAAAGGTGGAGTTGCGGGCAATCACAAAAATTTCCGGATTCTTGGATAGGGCGGTGATAATGTCCTCGGTGATCCCATCGCTGAAGAACTCTTGTTTAGGATCTCCGCTCAAGTTAGTAAAGGGCAATACAGCGATGGAGGGTTTGTCGGGTAGTGGAAAGGCCATTTTCTCCCTGGAGGCCACCTCCTTCTTGGAAGCAGAGGGGTGGAAAGCAAACAGGTAAAGGATTGCGGCGGCGGTGATCAGCACCAAAGCTATTCCGGCCAGAACGACTCGGGATATTCTCTTCCTTGAGGGCTTTTTCTCCTCAGGCATCGTGGAGGGGGCCGCCTCCGGGTCGATCCGTGCCCGGTAGACCCGCACCGGCCTGGCAATGTTCTTTACCTGGTGCTCCCCCTGGTAGTCATAGTGGAGTGGGATCTTGTTTTCGATCTGCCGAAAGGCACTCTCGGATAGGCTAATCCCTCCCGGCTCGGCCAGGCCTTCAAGACGAGCGGCAATGTTCACCCCATCCCCATAGATCGAATCTGCTTCCTCAATCACATCCCCAAGATTAATCCCGATGCGGAATGTCATCTTGCGGGTTTCTGGAAGTATAGCATTCTTGGCTTTGAGGACCTGTTGAATTTCCACCGCGCATTCTACCGCATCCACCACGCTGGCAAACTCCGCCAGGACGTTGTCTCCCGGTGAAGCCACCACCCGGCCCCTGTGCTCCCCCACCAGGTTCCGAATCAGCCCTTTGTAAGAGTTCAGGGTCCGTAGTGTCCATTCCTCATCCTCACCCATCAAACGGCTGTACCCCTTGACATCCGCACTAAGGATGGCTGCGAGCTTTCGTTTCATCTGATCCGGGGTCATGAGTTCATCTCTTTAAGGCGAAGCTGAAATAAAAAACCCCACCTTTCGGTTGAGAAATGGGGTTTCATTAATTCCTCCATATTCTTGCCCCCCTTTGGGGATAGTGGCGATACTGGAAGACGGGTTTTTTAGTAAAATGGGTTTATACACGGTTTTTTGAGATAGAAATAGGGAATTTTTCTTTGGAATTGGACAGTTAATGGAAAAGGTTAAACAACGATTACCGTTTGAACTCCTCAGGCGCGATATATGGCATCTACCTATCTCCGGCATTTCCTTTTTCCCTTGTAGATACTGATCATTTCGAGTTGGGCTATCGTATCCCTTCCTGCCGGATGGGCAAGTCGACGGATATCGTAGTTCCGTTCCCTCTTTCGCTGGCTACTTCGATCCTGCCGCCGTGCTCCTCAATAATCTTCTTGGCGATAATCATGCCGAGCCCAGTGCCTTTCGTTTTCCTGCTATAAAATGGAATAAACAGGTTTTCAAGGGTTTCTCGATCCATGCCTTCCCCTTTGTCTTTTATCGTAATAATGACTCTGTTCTTTATAATGCCCAAGGATATCACCACGTCCTGGCTGGGTCTCGAGGCTTCAATGGCATTCGTGACCAAATTGAGAAGGGCTCTTTGCATGAAGGACCGATCTATCGGCGCCCTGATTTCCGTCTCCGGTACATCAGCCACCACCTCAACCTCATGTTCTTCAGCATGGGTCTTTGTCTTATCACAAAGCTCCTTTATAAAACGGTTAACGTCTTCTTCCCGTAAGTCAAGGGTGATCGGTTTGGCAAAACTGAGCACCGATTCGACAACCTGTTCGATCCTCTGAGCAGCCTCATTGATCATCTTTGCTGATAGCTGTGGGTCATCCTTGCCTTGCTCTATCCTGTTGGCAAAACCTCTAATAGTAACAATAGGACTCCTTAAGTCGTGCACGAGGGCAGCACCGGCCTGTCCCAGGGAGGCAAGATAACGAATTTTTCCCAGCTCACCTGCCCGCTTCTTTTCCACATCCCTCAGAAAACCGATAAGAAGTCCAAAAAGGGCGGGAAAGAAAATGTGAATTCCCCGCTCCGTAAGAAAAAGCCAACTTCCCTTCCAGATGTCCATGAGGAAAGGAAAGTAAATAAGAGCTATGGAAGCCGACATGAAGGCTGCTCCTTTGAGGCCGAAAGCAAGGGCCCCTATGACAACAGGTGCGTAGCGGATCTCGGAGTAAACCGCATGTAGGGGGTTTTCATGGTCGATCGCATAGTGAAGATAGGCGATAATTACGAGGAAAGCGATGATCGAAGCGATGTATAATTTCTTT
>JACQYK010000049.1 GCA_016208255.1 Deltaproteobacteria bacterium
AAACCCATTATCGTCATTCCCGTGAAAACGGGAATCCAGTTTTAATATTGGTATTGCAACCATGATCTGGATTCCCGCCTGCGCGGGAATGACGATTCTTACGGGTTCATCAATATTCTTAGTTCCTGTTTATGATTTATTTTTTACTTCTAAATCCATTTTCCTTAAGTCTTTGCGCATGATTTTTCCGGTGGCGGTCAGGGGAAGTTCGTTGATGAATGTGATCGTCCGTGGATATTCATGGGCAGCCAGACGGGTTTTGACAAATTGCTGAATATTTTTTTTCAAGGCCGAATCGGGGGCGAACTGAGGGTTCAGAACGATAAAGGCCTTGACGATTTCTCCCCGCACCTGATCCGGGCTGCCGATCACCCCGGCCATGGCCACGGCCGGATGCTTGATCAGGCAGTCTTCTATCTCAGCCGGCCCGATCCGATAACCGGCGCTGGTGATCAAATCGTCCTTTCGGCCCACAAACCAGAAATAACCTTCTTCGTCTTTGCGGGCCAGGTCTCCGGTCAGACACCAATCCCCGGTAAATTTTTCTTCGGTGGCCTTTGCGTTATCCCAGTACCCCAGAAACATGACCGGATCCGGTCTGCAGACGGCTACTTCTCCGATTTCTCCCGGGGGGAGGATCTTCCCGTCGGTATCGACCACTTCAACCCGATGGCCGGGGATGGGTCGGCCCATAGAGCCCCGTTTATTCTCCATAACCGCTGAACAATTACCCAGGACCAGATTGACTTCGGTTTGGCCGTAGAATTCGTTAATGGTCAAATCCATAACTTCCTGGCCCCACTGCAGAAGCTCCTCGCCCAGGGTTTCTCCGCCGCAGCCGATAGTGCGCAGCTGATAATCGTATCGACTCCGCGGGTTTTTAACCTGGCGCATCAGCTTCAAGGCCGTGGGGGGCATGAAGACGTTGCGTATGCCGTATTTTGCCATGAAAAAAAAGGCCTGTTCAGGATCGAATTTCCTGGCCCGAAAGGCCACCACCGGGACGCCATGGTGCCAACTGGGAAGCAGGACGTCGATCAGTCCCCCGATCCAGGCCCAGTCGGCCGGGGTCCAGTAAAGGTCCTCTTTTTGAGGAAAGAAATTATGAAAGAACTCCACTCCCGGGACATGACCCAAGACTACCCGGTGGGCGTGTAAGGCCCCCTTGGGCGGGCCGGTTGTGCCGGAGGTGTAGATGATCAGGGCCGGATCATCGGCCTTGGTCCTGACCGGTGAATAAGAAGAAGAACCTTTTTCCAGGGCGTCTTGAAAATCAATAACGCCCGGCAGGTGGTAAGATGGGGTGCAGATGATATGCTCCAGTTCCGGCAGCCGGTCTTTGATCTCCAGGACCTTTTCCAGATTGGGACCGTCGGTAATCACCGCCTTGGCCCCGCTGTTGCCTAAACGATATTCCAAAGCCTCAGGGCCAAAAAGGGTGAACAGGGGAACGGCGACCGCTCCCAATTTATAAAGAGCGATATGGGACAAGGCCGTTTCCGGGCCTTGGGGCAGCAGAATCCCGACCCGGTCCCCGCGGAGGAGGCCGTAATTTTGCAAGGCATTGGCCAGACGATTGGATAGCCGCTTCAGATCCCAAAAGGTGTACTTTTCGACTTGACCTTTTTCATCTTCATAAATGAGAGCCAGACGGTACCTTTGGTCAGCCCATTTGTCACAAACATCCACCCCGATGTTGTAATATTTAGGGACTTTCCACCTAAAAGAATCATATACCTCTCGGTAGGTTTTTCCCTTCTTAAGCATAAGATCTCTATGAGTAGGTTTTTAACGTTTAGAATAATTTTAATTTTACCTGGTATCAAACCCCAAAGCAGGGTATAAGGATTTATTTAAAAGTAAATCAAATCATCAGATATTTTTTTCGAACCTCATCGTTGGCTTTCAATTCCTCGATACTTCCTTCGTATCGTATTTTTCCTTTGTCAATCACATAAGCTTTCTCAGCTATCGTGGTAGCGAATTTAATATTTTGTTCAGAAAAAAGGATGGTTTCTCCCATTTTTTTCAGTTTGAGAATTTGTTCTCCCAAGTCCCTGACCACCAAGGGGGCCAATCCTTCCACCGGTTCATCCAGAAGAATGAGCTCCGGATTTCCCATTAAGGTCCGACCCACCGTAAGCATCTGCTGTTCTCCTCCGCTCAAATAACCTCCCAAGTGTTTGTCCAATTTCTTAAGAAGAGGGAAAAGTTCATACACGCGGTCCACTGTCCAAGATTCCCCCAGATACCCTTTGGGAACCTTGATAGCTATTTCTAAGTTTTGCCGAACGGTCAGGTCCGGAAAAATCAAACGATTATCCGGCACATATCCCATCCCTTTCTGAGCAATATAATGAGGAGGCCTCCCCTTCATCTCTTCCCCTTTGAATTGGATAGTTCCGGAATGGGCCGGGGTTAGACCCATGATGCTCCGCATAGTGGTGGTTTTACCCGCTCCGTTTCTCCCCAAAAGGCAGACAATTTGTCCGCGATCTACGGAAAGAGAAACCCCAAAAAGGATATGGCTGGTCCCATAAAAGGTATGGACCTCTTTGACCTCCAGAATCATGCTTCCTCCCCGAGATAAATCTTTTGGGCTGCCTCATTGGCCCGGACCTCTTCCGGCGAGCCTTCGGCAATAATAGCCCCGGCGTGTAAAACCGTGAGTCGGCGGGCATAACCAAACACGACAGACATATCATGTTCTGTAAAAAGAATGGTCAAACCCATTTCCCTATTAAGCCTGGCCACCAAATCCATGGTTTCCTGAGTCTCTTCCCCGGACATGCCGGCAGTGGGCTCATCCAGAAAAAGCAACTCGGGTTTCTGGCCCAGGGCAATAGCTAATTCCAGCCTTTTCTTATCCCCTTGAGAAAGGTTGCCGGCTATCATTTGAGCGTTTTCAGACAGACCGGTGATTTCAATCAAGTCCCGGGTTTCTTTTTGGGCCATCCCTGAAGCGGGGGAAAAAAAATTAAGAGTCTTTTTTTGTTGGGTCAGGATTGCCTGACGTATATTCTCATAGGTGGTCAGCTTGGGATAAATATTGCTGACCTGAAAAGCACGGGCTATCCCCAGTCTGGCAATCTTATAGGGAGGCCAGTTGGTAATATTTATTTTTTTAAAATAAACGGTACCGTCATCAACTGCATGAAAACCGGTCAGGAGGTTGAAAAAAGTGCTTTTCCCCGCCCCGTTAGGACCGATTATGGCCGACATTTCTCCGGTCTTCATCTCAAAATTAACGTGGTTGGTAGCCAGAAGTCCGCCAAAAGACTTAACCAGTTTTTTTACCCCGAGAATTACTTCTTCTGCCATAGGATTTGCTTCCTCTACCTTAAAGGTGCGATCTTTTCTGTTTCAATTCCTTTGGCCTTCCTATCTTTGATTTTTTCTTGAACCAACCCAAGAACCCCGCCGGGGACAAAGAATACTACGAACATGATCACCATCCCGATAATCAAAGGCCAATATTCGGTAAAACCGGTGACAAAGGCCATAAGTAAGGTGTATATCACGGACCCGCTCATAGGCATAAAAACCGGGATGCCGGATTGATGCCAGTTGCATAAATCCGGAGCGACACTTCGGTTAAAAGGACCCCAAAGTCCGCCGGCCAAACCAGCGAACATGGCGGCCACAATAAAATTAATGAGCATGTATTTACGGACATTGATACCGATAAATCGGGTGCGGTCGCTATTGTCACGAATAGCCCGCATAGTATACCCGAAAGGGGATTGGCTGATAATCCACATAACCATCAAGGCCGCAGTGACAATCAAAAGGGCAAAGTAGTAATAGGCATTGGCACTAAAAAGAATGGCCGGGGGGTTGATCCCCTGCAAGCCGTTATCGCCGCCGGTGAAAGAATACCATTGGAAGATGATATAGTACATCAACTGGCCGAAGGCCAGGGTCAGGATGGCGAAATAAATCCCGGTGAGACGGACACAAAAAAAACCAAAAACCAGGGCCCCTATCCCGGCTGTTATCATAGATGCAACCAGACAAACAGGGAGGGGGATAGAGGCCTTAACCAGGAGGAGTCCGGTGGCATAGGCCCCCAATCCAAAATAGGCCGCATGACCGAAACTAAGTTGCCCCATATAGCCGAAGATCATATTAAAGCTGACCGCGAAAAGGCCTAAAATAAGAATTTCAATAGCCACATGGACCCAGAATTCTCTCACAATCAAGGGAAGAAATAGGGAGGCAATAAAAAGGAATCCAAGCCACCAGATTTTTTTCATCAGGAGTATCCCTTCAAGTTGTACCTTTGGGAAATATTGCAAAGTTAGGTATTTAAATCCTTATCCAATCCAGTAATTTTTCCCCGAACCATAATCAGGTCACTTGAGACTACTCAATTTTTAAATCCTCATCGGTGTTCCGAATAAACCCCAGGGCCGGGTGATCAGGACCAAGGCGGTGACCACAAAAATCATCACCAGGGCTCCGGCCGGCCAAAAAAGAATGGCAAAGGAATAAATTTCCCCGACAATCAAAGATCCCACCAGGGTTCCCGGCAGACTTCCAAATCCGCCTATGACCACCACACAAAAGGCCTGGACAATGACCCCCATATCCATACCCAGGGTGATCGAGCCTACCGGGGCTTGAACGGCTCCGGCCAAACCCGCGATAAAGATACCTAAAACGAAGACACCGGTATAAATCCTGGGTATGGGGATGCCCAGAGCCCCCACCATCTCCCGGCTGAATACTGCGGCCCTGACAATATGGCCATATCGGGTCTTTTGCATAAACCACCAGAGGCCTACGGCAATGGCCGCTCCAATCAGGATAACGAAGATGAAGTAGGAATCGAAAGGATTACCGAAGATAAAGACCGGCCTCTGAACGAGAGCCGGCCGAGTGATGATCCGATCCTCCACTCCCCAAAAGAGCTTCAATAAGTCTCCGATGATCAAGACCATAGCATAGGTAAGCAGAAGTTGTTCAGGAAGTTCCCGATTATACACACGGCGGATCAATACCACTTCGATAAGCCAGCCGATCCCAGCCAGAGTCAAGGCGGCCAACGGGATGCTGACCCAAAGGCCGAAGCCGTAATTTTCCATCATCAACCAAAAGGTATGACAGAAATAGGCCCCCATCAGCCATAATGAAGCATGGGCGAAATTAAGAATGTTCATTACCCCGAAGATGAGGGACAGGCCCGAGGCGACCAGAAAAAGCATGGTCCCTCGGGCCAAACCGCTCATAAATTGTGCCAGTAATAAAGAAATATCCATTTGATTTCCTGCCTATTTTTTCTCGTCTTTTCGGGCTGCTATAATCTCGGCTTCAGGACGCCAGGAATCCGGGCCCTTGACTTCAACCAAATCACGATAGATGGGGAAAGGATATTTAGGATCGTCCGCCACCACCCCAATATAGGAGGAACAACTTAGTTGATTGTCAATATTTCGGAAAGTGAGCTTGCCCCGGGTGGTACTGATGGTCGCCCCTTTCAAGGCATCCTTGACTTTTTCCGTGTCGATACTTTTCGCCTTCTCAATCCCCTGCTTCAAGGCATAAACGGCATCATATTCCATGACCGCCCAATCACTGGGATACCGGTCATTTTTAGCCTTAAAGTTTTTTACAAAATTGGCCATCATGGGCACATCCAGATGGGCAAAAAAGGGTGCCCGGGACAGTCCCACCAGACCCCGGGTAAGGGTTTTGGCCTCAACGATCAATTCTGTTACGCTGATCAATGATCCGGGATAAGGAATTTTATCGAAAAATCCATAGGCTTTGGCCTGCTCCATCCAGGCAACATTGTCCTTGGCGGCCAGGGAACCGATTACGAAATCAGGTTTCTGGGCCATGATGGCCGTAATATAGGAGGTAAATTGAGTTTCTCCCAAAGGAGGCCAAAATTCCTTCTTTAGCTTCAGTCCGGGGGCCGCTTCCTTTAAAAGTTTTACCGTGCTTTCCTGGGTTGATCGCCCCCACTCATAGTCCGAGGCTATGGTGACGAATTCTTTCCAGCCTTTCTTTTTAGCCAACTGGGCCACACCCAGAACTACGGCCTTGGCCTGCATATAGCTGTTGGGCACAACTTGATAGGTATAAGGGCTGAAATTAACCTGGGTGATGTTTTCCGAGTTGCTGATGGCGGCGATATGGAGAACTTTATATTCCTGGCAGATTGGTTTGATGGCCACGGCAACAGCGCTGGAATAAGTCCCCAAGACGCATCGAACCTTGTCTCTCAAGATCAGATCCTTGGTCTCTCGAACGCCCACATCCGGCTTGGTCTGAGTGTCCCGGATAAAGAGTTTGATCGGATGTTTCCCTAAGAAGCCTCCGCGGGAATTAATCTCATCGACGGCCAGTTTAATGGCATCTATACCATCTTTGGAATAAAGAGCACCGGTGCCGGTAACGGCCAATGCCACACCGAGGTTATACGTCTCGGCGGCTATAACTTGGCCGGAAGGAACCAATCCCCCCAGTATAAGAACAAATAACAATAAGACCATCCCTTTTAGTGTGATTTGCTTCATCTTCAACCCTCCCTGTTAAAAAGAATTAGGTTTTTCAGAATGATATTATCCATGTCCTTTAGGTATGTATGGATCGATCACCTCCCCTTTTTCTCATAAAATTTAATACGAAAATAGGTTTCGAGGTTGCCCTTGTCCAACCCTATTTTCATAGTTCGTGGTGTCACGCCCCTGCGTGGCATGACGGTTTAGTAAGAAAATAGGGTTCGAGGTTAAACCTTCAACAGGCCTATTTTCGTGCATCGCGGTGTCACGCCCCTTGCGGGGCATGACTGTTTAATATAAAAATGAAACCGGTTCTTATTTCATTAATAGGTTAGAACCATCCCACCGTCGAACAATAAATCACCCCCCACCAGATATTTGGCAAATCGGGAAAAGCCAAACAGGAATAAGTTGGCCACCTCAACCGGAGACATCATTTCTTTCACCCGGGAGTTCCCCAGCATCACCTCCTGGATCACCTCGTTAGGACTGATACCCCGCTGCTGGGCCTGGGCCGGAATCTGCCTTAAAGTCAGAGCGGTTTTGACAAACCCGGTGCTCACCGAAAAAGCGCGTATCTTTCCCATCCCTTCGGCGGCGATGGACTGGGTCAAGGCCCGCAGCCCGAACTTGGTGACATTATAAACCGGTTTATTCAAGGTGCAGATATGGGCATGGATGGAAGCCATGTTGCCGATGACCCCGGTGCCGTTTTTGCTTTTTTTAATGTGAGGGATCACTAGTTGGGAAAGAAGGAAGGGGGCCCGAAGCATAAGCTGCTGCATGTAGTCATATCTTTCCATCGGAAAATTCTCTATGGAGGCGATATGCTGGATGCCGGCGATATTGGCCAGGTATTTGATGGAACCCAGTTTGGCCGCCTCGGCAACCGCCTTTTTGAGATCCTCGTCCCGGGTCAGATCGGTTGGAATAAAGATCATCTGCCCGCCCATTTCCCTGGCTTTTTGCTGGGTTTTGTTGCCCTCTTTTTGATCGATGTCCAGCCCAACGGTCATCAGGCCGTTGGCGGCGGCCGTAATGGCCGTAGCCCGGCCGATACCGCCGGCAGCCCCGGTGACGATGCAGACATGAGCGGGATTAAAATCCGAATCGGATAGAATCAGGAGATCGTCCCTTCTGATCACCGGCTCCATCAGTTCTTTGCTTACTCGCATAAGGCAAGTCCTCTTCGATGGTGCGCTCGGGAAAAATATCCGGCTCTAATTGAAACTATTTGGAAATAAGATCTGTTGGGTCTGGAACGATCGGGAACTTCCGGCTTAAAATATAAAAAATAGGTTTCGAGCCTACCGGCCTATTTCCATGTCCCGGCTTCTTGCCCGACTCCTCTTCGACTCCCAAAGGGAGTCTCTTTTAAAGATCGGCGAAGCCGATCAACCAGGAGTCTCCTAAAAGATCGGGATCCGGCATCCGGTCGATCGGCTATGCCGATCTTTTAGGAGACTCCCGGAAGGAGTCGACAGGATGCCTTCTTTTAGTTCAACAAAGTTGAACGACCGATCGGCCAGAAGCCTCCTGATTAGGTCACCAAAGGTGACCGTATCGTAGTGTCACGCCACTAGTTTGGCATGACGGTTTCATTCATTCCTGATTCCCAGGAAAGAAATTTTTCTGAAAAAGGTTGATGACTAATATAAAAGATCAATATTTTTTTTGGGTGAGGGGTGGGATTTGAAAAACTTGTTTCTTTATGCTCTTTTGTTTTTGATCTTTGTTATAAGCAAGATAGAGGCCAAGAAACGAAGCAAGAAAATGAGACAGTCAAGTAATTAAAATATCAATATATTTTTTTGGATAGTCGTAAAAAGGTTTTTCGGCGGACCTATCCGATACTGTAGACCAAAGGCTACAATTACGGGGAATTAATAAAAAAGAAGAACAAATACAAGAGATTCATCAGACTGTAGAAAAATAGCTACATATGGAAAAAAGGCTACATCTTTCAATTCGGCAAAAACGATCTCCAAGATTACCGAACTTGGCAGCTATTGGGAATTATTTTTTTTGATCTTGGGTTAGAAAGGATGAAGAGGGATTTGGTGTTTTTTCATCTTTTTGTATAAGGCCGTACGGTGGATACCCAGAACCAGGGAGGCCTTATTTTTATTATATTTCGAATGTTCCAGGACCTGTAAAAGGGTTTCCTTTTCCAGACTATCCCTGATTTTTTTCAGGGGGGCAGGGGAGGATGGGGAAGGCCCCCTGGCCACGTCCTGCAGATATATCGGAAGATGATGCCGTTCGATACGGTCTCCGTCCAGGGAGTAAAGAATCCTTTCCAAAATATTGGCCAGTTCCCGGATATTCCCAGGCCAGGGATAGCGGTCGAAACATCGAAGAACCTCCGGAGCCAATCGGGTAACCTTGGTACCCAGTTCATTATTGAGGGTTTGGATCAGGTGATGGGCCAGGACGGGGATATCTTCTTTTCTTTCCCGCAAGGGCGGGACCATGATCGGGATGACATGGAGCCGGTAATAAAGGTCTTTCCGAAAACGCCCCTCATCGACCAATTTCCCCAGATTCTCATGAGTGGCGGCAATCAAGCGAAAATCGGATTTAAAAACCCGGGTGCCCCCCAGACGCTCGGTCTCTTTTTCTTCAATGACCCGAAGCAATTTAGGCTGCATTTCCAGGGGAAGATCCCCGATTTCATCGAGGAACACGGTCCCCTGATGGGCCAGTTCGAATTTGCCCGGTTTTCCGCGACTCCCGGCCCCGGTAAAAGCCCCCGGTTGATAACCGAAGAGTTCCGATTCCAAAAGGTCTCTGGGAATGGCCGCACAATTCAACCGGATAAAGGGAAACAAACGCCGGTTGCTGGCATAATGAATGGCGTGGGCGAACAACTCTTTGCCGGTGCCGCTTTCTCCGAGGATAAGCACCGGGGCGTTGGTTTTGGCGGCCTTGAGAGCGATCTTTTTCAATTCGACGATAACCGGGCTTTTTCCAACAATATGATTGAAATTGTATTTGGAAGAGCGCAGGCTTTCCAGCTCTTTTTCATAAAGTTCGACTTTGGATTCCAGAAGAGACAGCTTTTTGGCCAGGGCCTGGACATCCCGGATGTCTTCAAACATCACCTGGCCGTAAACCGCAATAACCCGGCAGTCTTTTTCAATGGGGATCCTCTGGACGACCATGTCCTGATCCTTTATCCGGTGAGGATGATTGATCTCCGGAATACCGGTTCGGGCTACTTCGTCCATCCGGGTATTTTCCACAACCTCGCGGCAATGTTTGCCGATGACTTTTTGGGGATCAATCCCCAGGAAGTTGCCATAAGTCCGGCTGAAAAAAATGACCCGGCCCTTGGGATCGGTGATCATAACCCCGTTGCGGATGTTATCGAGCACTCGTTCATAGA
>JACQYK010000050.1 GCA_016208255.1 Deltaproteobacteria bacterium
ATATTCCGGCACCGGTCAGGGCGATGGCATACCTGGAATCGGCCAAATCCCTGGCCGCTCTTTTGATCGCCTCTTCCATGCTTTGCTCGGCCACGTAAGTGGGGATCGGCTCGCCAAAGCCCACGCCGTCACTTTTGATAATGCCGCCGCATTGGGGACATAGGGGAGGAAGCCTGTCTTCATTCAATAGGACCATTAAATCGAATTGATCCCGGGGAAATCGAGCCGAACAGGCTATGCATCTTAACTTCAATGAATTACCATGATACTCCAACAGATTTCGATTCCCTGCTTTTTCATGAAGGGCATCGACGTTTTGGGTGATGACCCACTTTAAAACACCCAGGGTTTCAAGTTCGGCCAGGGCATAATGCCCCTTATTCGGTTTGGAGGCTTCCAAGTTCCCCAAGGCACTCGGAGTCGTCAACCTTTCTTTCCAATATTCTTTGGGGTCCTGAAGAAATAGCTCATAGCTCCGATAGGCCTTACGTTCCCTCTCGGGATTTTTGGTCCAAACACCCGAGGGTCCCCTGTAGTCCGGTATCCCGGATTCCGTTGATATTCCGGCACCGGTCAGGGCGATGGCATACCTGGAATCGGCCAAATCCCTGGCCGCTCTTTTGATCGCCTCTTCCATATTTACTCCCCCCTTACCTTAAATCGCTTCGATTGGGCATCTGTAAACCTATCATAACATAAAAACTTCCTTGGCTCTTCCCCTTTTTTCAATTAAAGACATCCTCCTGGTTTGACTTCATCTTAGGTCAACAGTTCAATCAGTTCCTGACGGGTGAAGGTCTTCAGCAAATTGGGATCATCCTCCTTGACGACGGCTTCCATCAAATTTTTCTTCCGCTCAATAATAGCCGAGATTTTCTCCTCCAGAGTCCCGGCGGTGATCAATTTAAAAACCTGTACTCCCCGCCGCTGGCCGATGCGATGGACCCGATCGGTAGCCTGATCCTCACGGGCCGCATTCCACCAGCGGTCATAATGAATGACCATTGAAGCGGCCACCAGATCGATTCCCACTCCGCCGGCCTTGAGACTGCCTAAAAAAATACGGCATTCCGGATCTTGATTGAAACGCTCGATCAGTTCTCCCCGTTTTTGGCTCGACCCGGTTAAGGTCACGAATCCCCATCCCGTCTGGGTAAGATACCGCTCTATGATCTCGATCATGCCTAAAAACTGACTGTAAACGACGATCTTTTGGCCGCTACCCAATCCCTCTTCCAGCAATTCCTGGAAGAGCTCCCATTTCCCGGAGGGATATTTTTCAAATTGGTCGATCTTTTTCAAAGCCAGGGCCGGATGGTTACAGATCTGTTTCAGCAGAGTCAGGAGGGCAAAGATATGAATGTAAGGCACAGAAGATTTCTGGTCTTTCAGGGTCTTAAGCAAATCCTTTCCCCGGCCGGCCAGGGCCTCCCGGTAAAGTTTTATCTGATCTTCGCTTAACTGGCAGAATCGCAGGTCTTCAATCTTTTCCGGCAGCTCATGAAGGACGGTTGTCTTCAAACGACGGAGCACAAATGGAGAAATCATTCGGTTCAGCCGTTTTCTGGCCAGGCTATGCAGGTCCTGATCAATGGGTTTGATATAGTTTTCCTGAAAGGACTCGGTTGATCCTAAATAACCTGGTACCGTCAGGTCGAAGAGGGCCTTTAGTTCCATCAGATTGTTTTCAATCGGCGTGCCGGTCAGGCCCACTTTAATCCCGGCCTGAAGCTTTCGGGCGGCCTGGTGGCCCTGGGTCTCGGGATTTTTCAGGTTCTGAATCTCATCAAAAATGGCCAGGGAAAAGGAGATCTCTTTCAATCGGTCAATATCATTCCGCAGGATTCCGTAGGTGGTCAGGAGAACCTCGTTTTCCTTCAGCCGGTTATCCAGCTCCCGCTCGCCTCCATGAAACACCCGGACTTGCAGTCCTCGAGTATGCTCGGCGATCTTTTTGATCCAATGACTCAGGACCGTTGTGGGGCAGACCACTAAGAAAGGGCTTCGTTCTTTTTTCTCCTCCCGAAGCTTAACCATCAAACCCATCACCTGATGGGTTTTACCCAGACCCATGTCATCACAGAGTAAACCGCCCAGTCTGTTTTCAAAAAGAAAGGATAACCAATCAACGCCGCGCACTTGATAAGTTCTTAACGATGAGACCAGACCCTTAAGGCTGGTCAGCGGTTTAGCCGGGTTTAAGTCAAAGATTGCCTTTACCTGTCGGGTTTGGAGTATATTCCCGACAATTTTAAGGGGCGAGGGACTCAAAGCTTGCAGGCGCAGGAGATCGAGCCGGGAAAATTTGAGATCCTCACCACCCGCTTCTTCATCCCCTTCAGCCAGGTCTTGCTCCCAATGGGAGAATCCCTCAAATTCTGCGGATCGGCAATCCACCCAACCGTCTTTAAGAGAGATGAAACGCTGTCCCTCTTTTCTGGCCTGAAGGATCTCTTTTAAAGAAAGGGATGAATTCCCGAACCCATAGTGCACCGAGAGCCAACACCAGTCCCGGTCAATGGCCCTGGGTGACAGGTCCATTTGGATAACCCGGTCGTAGATCTTCAGGTTTTTCACGGAAGCGTCAATCAGGTGGGCGCCATCCTGCAAGGCCTGACCGTATTCGCTTAGAAAGCTCGGGACCTGAGACTTCTTCAGAACCATCCTGACCGGTGAGTGGAATTTCCGTTCCAAAGGGCCGGGGCGTTCCAACTCGGCCATAATCCTTAATTCCTGAACATAAAGCAGGTCCCCAAAACGGTACTTTTCCACTTCCTCCCTTTCCAGATATTTTTTTTCTCCGTCGGCCTGGAGGAGTTGGACCATCGGTCTGATCTCTAAATCCATCTCGGTGGTGGCCGAGATCTTGAAGATGGATCGCAGCGGCAACGGATGAATAGTCAGGCCATGTTGATTGGTCAACAGATCCTTCGAATCTTGCAGAAAGGCCTCGACTCGATCCCGGGGAATAATCAGATGAAAAAGGGCCTCCTGTCCATACTTTCCGATGACCATGAACTGTCCTGTTTCTTCATCGATGGCCGGTGAAAAGGCTATTTCTTTTCCATAAAATTCCTGAAAACAATGGTAGGCAAACCGATACCAGAAGCGTTCTTCAAAAATCTGGGCGTTGGTTTTATAACCCATTTGATTAAAAACGCGCTCGTTATCTGTTACGGTCAGTTCGGCCAGTTTTTCAATGATGGCCGCCCGGTTTGGGACGGCATTGG
>JACQYK010000260.1 GCA_016208255.1 Deltaproteobacteria bacterium
ATTCAGAAACGCCTGTTTCAGGAAGGGGCTGATGTAAAAGCCGGCGATCTGCTTTATCAGATCGATCCCGCGTCTTATCAGGCCTCTTTGGATAACGCCCGAGCAGCGCTCACCAGATCCGAGGCCAATCTGCCAGCCATCCGGTTGAGGGTCGCGCGGTATAAGGAGTTGGTTGAGATTAAAGCGGTCAGCCAGCAGGAATATGATGATGCCGCGGCCGCTCTGAAACAAGTGGAGGCTGAAGTCGAAGTGAACAAGGCGGCGGTAGAGGCCGCCCGCATCAACCTGGCCCGCACCCGCGTGACTGCGCCCATATCCGGTCGGATCGGCAAGTCCAATGTGACCGTAGGCGCGCTGGCCACCGCCTATCAGGGTTCCCCTTTTACGACCATTCAACAACTCGATCCCATCTATGTGGATGTGGCTCAGTCCAGCGCTGTTTTTCTGCGGCTTAAACGGAACATCGAGACCGGTCGAATTAAAGGCGACACCCCCGGCCGGGCCAAGGTAAAGCTGCTGCTGGAGGACGGCACACCCTACCCCTTGCCAGGGGCCCTTAAATTTTCCGATATCACCGTTGATCCCAGTACCGGATCATTTTTACTCCGCATGGTCTTTCCCAATCCCAGGCACACCCTTCTGCCGGGCATGTACGTGCGCGCCCTGGTTCAGGAAGGAGTGGTCGACCAGGCCATTCTTGCCCCCCAGCAAGGGATTTCCCGTGACCCTAAGGGAAATCCCGTCGCTTTGATCGTCGATGACTCAGGCAAGGTGCAACAACGGATGCTCACCGTTGACCGGGCTATCGGCGATAAATGGCTGGTTTCCTCGGGTCTCAAACTCGGAGACCGCCTGATCGTCGAGGGTCTTCAAAGGGTGCGGCCCGGGGTCGTCGTTAAGGCAATCTCCTTTGATCCTTCCCGGAAGGACAGCCCGGGGACGCCCAAAATGCTTCCACCCCCTGCCAAAACCCATTAAACGGAGGCGTCTGATGTTATCGAACTTTTTTCTGGATCGCCCCGTATTCGCCTGGGTCATCGCCATTATCATCATGCTGGGCGGTGGATTGGCCATATACAATCTGCCGATTTCGCAGTATCCGCCCATTGCCCCCCCGTCAATCTATATTTCTACCAATTATCCCGGTGCCTCGGCCGAGACCGTGGAAAACAGCGTGACCCAGATCATCGAACAGAAGATGACCGGGCTCGACAAAATGATTTATCTTTCTGCTACCAGCGATTCGGCCGGGGGCTCTCGACTGGAATTAACCTTTGCTCCGGGGACCGACCCGGATCTGGCCTGGGCCAAGGTACAGAACAAGCTTCAATTGGCCTTGGCCAGCCTGCCTGAAGTCGTCCAGCGTCGGGGGATTACGGTCGGCAAGGCCACACGAAATTACCTTTTGATGGTCGGTCTCATTTCAGAAGACGGCAGAATGGACGGTGTCGATCTGAGAGACTACGCCCAGTCCAATCTGGAGAAGGTCCTGTCCCGTGTTCCAGGCGTGGGCGAGGTGGAGATGTGGGGGACCCAGTATGCCATGCGTGTCTGGCTGAATCCTGACAAACTGGTCAACTACCAGTTGACCTTTGATAATGTCATCGGGGCCCTTAAAAATTATAATGTCGAGGTTTCAGCCGGTCAATTCGGAGGGTTGCCGGCGGTGGAAGGCCAGCGCTTGAATACTTCGATCATTGTCCACAGCCTGCTGAAGACTCCGGAGGAATTTTCCGCCATCCCCCTCCGGATCAACCCCGATGGGTCCATTGTGAGGATCAGGGATGTGGGGCGGACCGAATTAGGAACGGACTCCTATGTTGTTGACGTCCTTTACAATGGAAAGCCCGCGGCTGGTATGGCCGTCCGTCAGATGGCCGGGGCCAATGCCCTGGATACGGCCGAGGCGGTCAAGGCTAAGATGGAAGAAATGAGCCGCTACTTTCCCCCAGGGATGAAGGTGGTTTATCCATTCGATACTACCCTGTTTGTCAGGGTAGCCATTAAGGAGGTGGTTAAAACCCTTCTGGAAGCCATTTTACTGGTCTTCCTGGTCATGTGGCTTTTTATGGGGAACATCCGGGCCACCTTGATCCCGACCATTGCCGTACCGGTGGTCCTACTGGGGACCTTCGCCGTAATGCAATTTTTCGGGTTTTCCATTAATATGCTGACCATGTTCGCCATGGTGCTGTCCATCGGCCTTCTGGTGGATGATGCCATCGTGGTCGTGGAAAATGTGGAACGGATTATGAGTGCGGAAGGGGTTCCGCCGAAGTTGGCCACCCGCAGATCTATGGGGCAGATCACCAGCGCCCTGATCGGGATCGGGCTGGTGCTTTCGGCGGTCTTCGGCCCCATGGCCTTCTTTGGCGGCTCCACCGGCGTTATTTATCGTCAGTTTTCCGTAACCCTGATCGCCTCCATGCTTCTCTCCGTGGTCGTGGCCTTGATCCTGACGCCGGTCCTCTGCGCCACCTTTCTCAAACCGGTGCGGGCCGGACATGAACCGGCGGAGAACGCCGTTTCTTTCCTGCGTCCCTTCTTCTTGTGGTTTGACCGCTTTTTTTTCCGGACCCGGGATCGGTACGTGAAAACGGTCGAACATTCTTTATCGAGGAAGCTGCGTTATATCATCGTTTATGTGGTGATCGTGGTGGCTGTGGGCCTCCTCTTTCTGCGAATGCCGACCGGCTACATTCCTGATGAAGACCAGGGTAGTATGCTGGCCCAGATCATATTGCCCACCGGGTCCACCAAGGAGCAGACCGACTCCGTCTTGAACCAGGTTCAGCGCTATTTTCTGGAAGACGAAAAAGAGGCTGTTAAATCCTGCCAGACGATTTCCGGGGCCGGTTTTGGCGGCATTGCCCAGAATAACGGAATGGTTTGGGTTATGCTCAAGGACTGGGACCTCCGCAACCGAAAAGACCTGAGGGTCAAGGCCATTGCCGAACGGGCCACGAAACACTTTTCCCGCTACCGTAATAGTCTGGTTTTTGCCTTCGCCCCCCCCGCGGTCACCGAACTGGGTATGGCCACCGGTTTTGACTTTCAGTTGTTGGACCGGGGAGGGCTCGGCCATCAGCAGTTGATGGCCGCCCGCAACCAGCTCCTGGGCCTGGCGTCGAAAGACGCCCGCCTGACCAAAGTCCGGCCTAATGGTCAGGAAGATGTGCCCCAATACCGGCTTGACGTGGACTGGGAGAAGGCCGGGGCTTTGGAGATCCCGATCAATTCCATCCACAGCACGATTGCTTCGGCCTTTGGAAGCGCCTACGTCAATGACTTTATTCAGGCTGGTCGGATCAAGCGGGTCTACGTTCAAGCGGATGCACCCTACCGGATGCTGCCCAGAGACATAGAGAAACTCTACGTGCGGAATAACCTCGGGAAGATGGTCCCCTTTACGGCCTTTGCCTCGGGCCACTGGTCTTCAGGCTCTCCCCGGTTGGAGCGCTTTATCGGCTTTCCATCCCTGAATATTCAGGGGGAGGCGGCATCCCGGAGAAGTACCGGTGAAGCCATGCAGGCCATGGAAGAGATCGTGGCCAAACTGCCCCGGGGGATCGGTTTTGAGTGGACCGGTATATCTTATCAGGAGAAGATGTCGAGTTCCCAGGGACCTCTGCTTTATGCCTTTTCCATTATCGTCATCTTCCTCTGCCTGGCCGCGCTCTATGAAAGCTGGTCGATCCCCATCTCCATCCTGCTGGTCCTGCCCCTCGGGGTCATAGGCGCGGCCCTGGCCACCTGGGCGCGGGGTATGTATAATGATGTGTACTTTCAGATCGGGTTTCTCACCACCCTGGGCCTGACTACCAAAAACGCCATCCTGGTCGTTCAGTTCGCCAAGGGACAGATGGCCCAGGGGGCCGGACTGATCGAGGCTACCGTCCAGGGGGCCAAGTTGCGGTTCCGGCCCATCATCATGACCTCTTTGGCCTTTTTTTTCGGAGTCCTGCCCCTGGCCATTGCCACCGGTGCCGGCGCCGGTGCCATGAAGGCCATCGGGACTGCGGTGGCCGGCGGGATGCTTACGGCAACAATCATAGCTATTTTCTTTATTCCCCTCTTCTTTGTCCTGGTCTCCCGCTTATTCAAGAAAAAACAAACACCCCCAGAGCCTGGAAATGGCTCCGGTTTCTCACCGGCGCCTGAGGGTCGGCCTGAGTCTGCCAAAGCTTCAGAGGGATAATATTATGACAGGAAAAAAAATATTTATTATATTAACGGCCCTTTCTCTGACAGCCTGCACCATGACTCCCGAATACAGGCGGCCAATGGCACCGGTTCCGCAAAACTGGCCGGCCGGTGCCGCCTACCAGGAAATAAAGACGGACGAATCCGCTCCGAGCCTGGCGGGATTGTCCTGGCGGGTGGTTTTCACCGATGAAGGCCTGCAAAAAGTTATCGAGCTGGCCTTGGAGAATAACCGCGATCTGCGCCTGGCGGCCTTGAATGTTGAGAGAGCGCGGGCGATTTACGGCATTCAGCGGGCCGAACAACTGCCAAGCGTCTATGCGGTCGGGATAGGGAGCCACCAGCATGTTCCTTCTGACCTTTCTCTCTCCGGCAAGGAGATCACCTCTGAACAATACAGTGTCAGCCTCGGCCTCAGTTCCTGGGAAATAGATTTCTTCGGCCGCATCCGCAGTCTGAAAGATCGGGCGCTGGAAGAATACCTGGCCACGGATCAGGCCCGCCGGAGCTCACAGACCGTGCTGGTGTCCGCGGTAGCCATCGCCTACCTGACTCTGGCCGCGGATCGGGAAAACCTCAAACTGGCGGCCTCGACCCTGGCGACCCAAGAGGCCGCCTACCGGTTGATCCTCAAACGTCATGAGGTCGGGCTTGTCTCAGCATTAGACCTCCGGCGTGCCCAAAGCCAGGTGGAAACGGCCAGGAGAGACATCGCCGTCTTCACCCAACTGGCGGCCCAGGATGAAAACGCCTTGACTCTTCTGGTCGGTTCTCTTCTGCCTCAATCCTTGTTGCCTTTGGAGTTGTACAGCGTCAGCCCGCCCCAAGAGGTTTCTCCCGGCCTGTCCTCGGAAGTGCTCTTGTACCGGCCGGATGTGCTGGCGGCGGAACACCGGCTCAAGGCGGCCAACGCCAATATCGGCGCCGCCCGGGCGGCTTTCTTTCCCCGTATCTCTCTGACGACCGCCATAGGGACCGCCAGCGCCGATCTGTCCGGACTCTTCCAATCCGGTTCGGGTACCTGGAGTTTCATTCCGCAGATCACTTTGCCGGTTTTTGACGCCCGCACCTGGTCGGCCTACGAGGTAACCAAACTGGATAGGGAAATCGCCGTTGGAGAAACCTACCGCCTTTCCGAGGCCCGTTATGACAAGGGCCTGGACAGCTACCTGGGCGTTCTCGATGCCCAACGCTCCCTCTACGCGGCGCAACAGGGCCTGATCTTCCTTCGCCTGGCCGGGCTTATCAACCGGGTGACGCTCTATAAAGTGCTGGACTGGGGGGAGTAATTGAGGGGAAATTCCCCTACTTACAATTCCCAAAACTGTGTATCAATATAAAGAAATAACTTCATTAAACCTGCCCATCGGAAGCGGTAAAACTTTTTCATAAGTCCCCGGAGGAATTAGTGCCTCCTGCCAGGGATGAGATGGACTGGTTTGAAAAGAGGGCCAGTGAGCGCGGAGTGGACTACAGCGTTTATAAATAAGCCGCAAAGGCATCGGAAAAGCGATACTTGATATGGAAGCTGATTTTTTTGTTCCAGGACATGGACCGATAACAGACAAGAAAGGAGTGGCTTCCATCAAATCCTATTGGACAGCCATGGAAGCCGAAGCCAGGAAACGATTCGATGTCGGTACGTCTGTGGAAGAAGCAATATCGGATATTGACCTGGGACCCTACGCCGCCTGGGGAGAAAAAGAGAGAATTGCGGTAAACGTGGCGGCGCTTTTTAAAGAATTTCGAAACGACGACAATCCGCTTAATGCGATAGAACTCTTTGGGTTAATGGTAAAAATGATTTAGTCACTATGAGAGGGATGTCGTTCCCGCCTCTGATTCTTTGGTGCCGAAGAGGGGAAACGATGGAAATGTATAACCTATTGTTATTATTAGTTGATAATGTCATAGAGTTGCTTGTTTTTTGCCCTGGTTTGCAACCTATCCACAACCATTTTCATTGGTTTGCAAAGGAATGACATTAGACCCGAAAAATGCTATAAACAAGTGGGGGGATGATTTAGCCGGGTCCCTCCACTTCACTCCTTTTCTTGTTGGCAACCCTAACCGGAGAGGTAGTCAATGGAAGACCATTAGACCCCATTTCTCAAGAGAAAGGTGGGGTTTTTTTATCAACAATTAAATGCTAAGGAAACTCGTTATGAAAAAATCACTCATTTTTTTTATGTTATTTTTTTGTTCTTTAGCGATTCTTTTTCCTTGCCTTGCAGGGAACCCATGGGATTTTAGTGAAACCATGAGGAGAGCTGACGAGGCAAATCAAAGAGATGAAGAGTTGAGATTGCGGAGACAGCAAATCGAGATTGACAGGCAATTTAGGGAAGAGCAACTTAGGCTTCAGAGGCAGGAACTGGAATTCCGTGAGGCCGAAAGAAGGCGACGTACAGAATTTGAAGATGAACGAAGAAGACAGAAAGAAAAAGAAGATGAGGCCATAATACAAAGAAAGGAGGGGAAAAAACCGCCGTCAGTTTTTAACGAAGACCTTAAGCCTATTTTAATAAAAGCCCATCCAGATTATCAAGAAATAATAAGGACAAGAGAATATTGGGAATGGTTAATTAAACAAAGCCCTGCCCTATTGGTTGCTGGAGCATCATCACCTGATCCCCAAGATATGATTTGGGCTTTGTCTCGATATAAGGAATATAGAAGCCAAAATATCTTAATTAAATAGGAGTTTGTCATGAGAGTTTCAGCCGTTATAAGCTTTCTAATTTTTCTAATTGTTTGCATGCCAAATTTTGGTGATGCAGGATGTTCCTCAGATTTTAACTGTGGTATAGGTTACAGATGCGTTAAGGCAGCATTTCAATCACAGGGCACCTGCATGAAATTAGTAAATGAGTTTGGGGTACCTACTTATGATATGCCGAAACTTGATAGCATCGGCCCGAATATGAGCCCAGGAGGAGATTGCAATTTTGATACTGACTGCCCAATTGGATTCCAGTGTCATAGGAAATATAAAGTCTGTGTAAAAAGATAATCTTAAATTTAATTTTGGAAGATAGGCCAGATTAACCGCCCAAGAAGGGAATGCCAATGAAATTAATTAGTCCATTATTTGCCTTATTGTTATTGTTTTCATGCGCTGGCGCTCAAATGGCTAACCAAGAAAAGATTCAAATTCAAATCAGGACATCGAAAGACAGATTAATAAATATCTTTACCAACGATGAAGGTTTCAAGTCTTTATCCGACAATATTGTTGCTGAAATTCAAAAGAGGCTCCTTAATCGCAATATTCTTTCAGTGAAAAACGAGATAAAAAACGGAGAAAAAATTATACTGTTGATTGAGTATGAATATCTGGAAACCGACTCGGCTGCAATTTTTCCATTCGGTCGGAGAAATTTTTACGTTATGAAAGGCAAGTTCAATTTAATCGACCCAAAAACTCAAAAGGTTCTCCTTAATCAAGCCTTTGATGAAACCGAAGACAAAATTTCTGAGTTTGTAAATTCGGTGTCAAATAACATATCCAAAAAAGTCATACGATATTTCAAGTAGGGTAAGGTTAAGGGAACAGGAAAGAAGCATAATCTTGGGGGATAGGCCGGAATAGCTACCCGGACTGAAAAGACTGAACTTATGACCTGCCCTTTTTAACTGGAATCATTTTAGAGAAACGGAAATGGACAAGGTCTTTAATAGAAAAAAGAAGCTCATCCTACGAGACCCCGCATATATTGAATTCTGCAAAACTTTTGAAAAAATAAGAAATACTCGAGAAAGTCCATATCATAGAAAAGGTGACTTATTGGAGAAATACAGGAATGTGTATTTAGACAAAGAGGCTGTGTATAAAGAATTATTATCAGTCGCTGGGCCGCATAGTTCCGAGAAAACAAGGAAAAAACATGAAAGGAAATACTCCGACTATTGGAAATTGTTAAAGCTTCGGGTCACAGTAGAATATAAGTGGCGTGTTTCTTTAATATTCGATTTTACCAGAGAAGAAATCTCCCTCATACCATATACAAAAGATGAAGTGATCTGGGTAGGGACTCCACCCCTTATAACTGGTTATAAGGGGGTGATGAAAAGCGACTGGAATAAATATCCTTTGCTCAATTGGTCACCCTTCCCGAACCCCTTTAAAAAGAGCCCGATATTGGCTGACATTAACGAATTCGTTACGCCGGGTTACAATAAAACGGGTGAAAAATGGGTTCCTATCATTGTTAATGTTTCACGGCTCAATAAAGCCGATGCAAAAATAATAAAAAAACGGATATGGTCTAAAATTGAAGAAAATCTACAGAAGGGAAGGACAAAAAAACCACATGGTGAATTTGAAGCTTGTTCCTTTCTCTATAGTTTAAGGCAAGAAAAGACATTCGAAAATCATTGCTGTCCAAAATAGCCAAGAATCAGGGATAGGCCCTTTGATAATATTGGCAATTTGGACAAGATTTAGGGGTTTTCAGAATCAGGTTTACCA
>JACQYK010000261.1 GCA_016208255.1 Deltaproteobacteria bacterium
CCCCCAGCTGGCTTTCCTTTTTTGGGGGATTTGTCCATTTAAGGGCATTCAGAAATTCCGGTTGGGTGGCCAAAAGCTGCGGGCTGTAAATTTCGGCCAAGGGTTCTCCTGCCTTCACATAGCTCCCGGTGGCGTTGACCCGCAGTTTTTCAATCCAGCCCTCATACTTGGTATTGACCGTGGCCATCTTTCTCTCATCATATTCGATTCGGCCAACGGTCCTAATAACCTTTTGTAAAGACTTTATGGCCACCGTAGAGGTGTTCAGACCGATGAGCTGTTGTTTATCTTTGGGGATTTCTACGGTAGGGACCTCTTCCTGGACCGGCTCTTTTTGGGGGGCCGTTTTTGTTGGAACGGCCTTTGACTTTTCCGGCGCTGCCCCGTGCTGATGGGTTTGGGCAGGAAGAGGCCAGGCAGAAAGACCAAGTCCGATCCCTAATATCAAGCCGATGACCATTTTTGATATTTTCAATTCTTTTTGTCCTCCATCGGTAAATCCGTGATCCCGGCAATCGCTTCAATCCGGGCCATAGCCTTTTCCCTTTCCGCAAATTGCCCCCAGTATAAAAGCTCGAAATCGAGTAAGGCCTTCAGTCTGGAGATGACGGTAATGGCCTCCACCTTGCCGACCGTATATCCGGAGAGAGCCAATTGAAAGTCTTGAACGGTTTTGGGAATTAAACCCTCTTTATAAAGGGTCATCAGCCTTTCGGCGGACTTAATCATAGAGTAACTATCCCTTAAATTGGAAGCCAGCATATTCAGAGTGGCCAGGAGTTCCTGTTTGTTTTGAGAAAGGGCGGCTTTGGCTTCCAGGACCCCCTGTCTTTGCTTTTTTGCATAAAAGAGAGGAACATTGATCTGGGCCGTCAGACTCCACATATCTTCAAATTCCCCACTCCTCTTAAAGAGATTGGCTCCCAGGGTGAAATCAGGATAATATTCTTTTTCGGCCATCCGGACCCTGGCCTCTGCCCCTTTAATCATCTTTTCCCTGGCCTTGATTTCCGGGGAATTCTCCATAGCCATCTTTAGAAGCTCCGGGAGCTGGTAAGAATACGGCGTATAGGATGGTACCTGCGGACGTCCCAAAGGAGACTGGACATCTCTTCCCAGGGAGGAGTTGAGCATGCCCTCGGCCGCCTGTATTTTTTGATCGACCATTTCATCTTTTTCCAAGAGCATGTATTTCTCGGTCTGGGCCATGAGCACTTCCTGCTGCGGGGCCATTCCCGAGGCATATCGGGCCAAAGCGGCATCTTCGATCCTGGTAAACAGGTCCGTCTTACCTTGGATTTGTTCCCTGGTCTTATAGGCCAGCAGAAGATCGAAATAGAGTTCTTTAACCCTGCTAATCGTTTTGAGGATGATATTCTTTGAAGATGCTTTTATACTTTCGGCCTCTTGAGAGGCCATCTCGCTTTTTAAGGCCCTTTTCCCCCAAAAGGGGAACATCTGGCTTGCCGAAAACATCCATTGGGCATCCGGCATTTCGCCGAAGGTATAGTTGCTGTAGCCTTCGTTTTGATAGCCGAACATAAACATAGGGTCAGGAAGGGCACCGGCCTGGGGAATCTTGTATTCAGAGACCTGCACCCCGGCCTGGGCAGCCAGGATTTCGGGGTTGTTTTTAATAACTTCCTGGATCAGATCCTGGAGTTTCAGGTCCGCGGCCTGGGCTGAGGCACAAAAGGAGAGGATGGAAAAAAACAGAACGGGAACGGCGATCCTTTTAAACATTAAGACCTTCCCAAAAGTGATCAAGTGAACAGCAAATCGAAAAGCTCTCTCCCCTCGGAAGGTAAAAGGCGCTCCATTTCATCAGGAAAGAGAGGGGTCCCGAGGTTCGACGCAAAAGGCCCGCCGCGAAACGCCGGACCCATGGACTTTTGACGAAGCCGTCTGCTTTATTTGACATCTACATTAAGCTTTACTTTCTTGACCTTTTCGGCCTGGGTTATTTGAACGACCAACCCCCAACTTCCGGCCATGGAAAAATTCACCTTGGCTTTGTATTCGCTACCCTTCAAGACCGCATCGGCCTTGTAGTTCATGGCCGGCATTCCCGGCATGGCCGGCATGCTATATTCCACTTTGACCTTGGCATCCGTGATGTTTTTTCCTGAGCCGTCTTTAATGGTCAAAGAAAGGTTGTTTTCACCGACGATGGGTGGATTTTTGTCTATTTCAACCCTAACGGTATAGTCATCCACCTTTTTGGTTACTTCGTAATTCTTCCCCCAGGCCGGCCCGACCATTAAGGTCAGTATCATCAACAAAAATATAACCCTTTTCATGGAAACCTCCATTTTCTTGTTTTGATATTTTGTATAGGTCGATTTTTACTCATAATTGTAATATATTAAGAACACTACATTCCCCTGTCAAGGGGATAAGTTCTTCCTAAAGAAATTATCTTACTTTTTTCCCGCCACCACCTCCATTTCCGCCTTTCCTTGATTTTAGGAAGAATTTTATCAATTAATTGTGAAGAAAAGATAAAAGAATTATGAGGAATTATTGAATTAATTCCTGGCAAAACAACAATGGATCCCTTAGCCATAATGGCCATTGTTCCACAAATCAGATGAATCTATGGTGTTAGTAGTCTACCCGGACAGAATGGTTAAAAAAAGGGGAAAGTAATAAACAGAAAACCTGAATTTTCGGATAGAAAAGACCAAGGAGGATGGATTCCGGATATTTAAAAACTTGTTTTTATCAAAAATGATCTTAAGATATAAAGAGAAGTCGATGAAAGCAGACTCGAAGGATGGTTTTCTGTTATAAGGAAGCCCGTGCTCTTATTCAGGTTTCAGGTTACCCTTTGGGCGATCAGAAAGGAAGGTAAAGGGATGTTAAGGAAGTCGACCGTTGGTATGGTAATGGCCTTTATGGTGCTGGTAATCTGGGTGGTTATGGCTGGTGCTATGGAGATTCCCAGAATCAGCAAAGAGAAACTCAAACCAATGCTTGGGAATCCGGAGGTGGTGGTTATCGACGTCCGGACCTTCTTTGACCTGAAAATGAGTGTGAAGCAGATCAAAGGGGCGGTTCGGGAAGATCCGGACCCAACGAAAGTGAAATCCTGGGCGAAGAAGTATTCCAAGGGAAAAACCATTGTTCTTTATTGATCCTGACTTGATGAAGCGACCAGTGCCCGGGTGGCACAGGAACTTATCGGTCTGGGATTTAAAAAAGTCTATGCCCTAAAGGGGGGCTGGCATGAATGGGACGGGGCTAATTATCCAACCGAGCGGAAATAGTAGGTGCGTAAGGTTGTTTTCCTGAGTGATAATCAATGGAGCCCTCAGGAATCCTTAGAGACCGATGCTGAAGAGACGTATAGAATTGTTGATAAATATTTTGTTCGTGGCCGCCTTAATGCTCACCCTCGGTCTTCTCCTGTTGTGGGGCATTAAGGGTTGGGAGGAGCAGTCCGGTCGTTATTATCGGTTTGAGAAGATCGGTTCACACCATATCGCCAACATAACCGTCAACCTCGGCGGAACGCCGGTACAAGAGCACTGCCGGACGTGTCACCCGGAGGGAAGAGCTGCGGTCAGGATAGACTCCGCTTTTCCGGGGCGCATCCACCCGAATATCGCTCCCCATTCAATATATGACCTGGGCTGCACAGCCTGCCATTTGGGCGAAGGGATGGCAGCCGATCTCAAGATATCCCATGGTAGAACGGGTACCGAAGCTCGAAAGGTTTTGGCCGGAGAAGACCTTCAGGCCAGTTGTTACCTATGCCATGAATTGAAGCCACTTCGGGGAGCTGATAGAGCCTGGCCAGGGGTCCAACTGTTTTCCGAAACCGCCTGTGATACCTGTCACGCGAGCGGCGGGGGGAGGGGCGGCAGCTATGGCCCGAATTTGAGTGATGCGGGTTCCTTTCTTGGGTTGCTGAAAATTAGGACCGCTATAGAGAATCCCAAAGCAGACCTTGAGAATTCGATCATGCCGAAATTCGCCCTTTCTCCTGAAGAAGTGAACGCCCTCTCCTACTTCCTGAAGAGTCGGGTTAAAGAGCCCTACTATGAAACTCCGATGATGCGCCTGTTAAAGGGAAGGGAACAGGAGCGATTGGAGAAAGAAGGTCTTCTCAAACCCGTTGCAGTAGGAAAAGAGTTGCTCAAGGAAAAGAAATGCCTGGCCTGTCACAAGTTCGGGGAGTCCGAGGGCCAGATCGGACCGGACCTTTCCTATATGGCCTTTATGCGGCCGAAGGATTATATCCGGAATTTCTTGCACAGCCCAAGAATCGAAATCCCCGGGGCCATCATGCCGATAATCCCAATGAACCGAAGGGAGGAAGAAGGGCTCCTCTTCGTCCTTCAACAGAAAGAAAAAAGCCACTTTCACAGAGGGACCCCCAAAAATACCTACATGATGCTTTGCCAACGGTGTCACGCCGCCCAGGGTGACGGGTTCGGCGTCATTGAGCCGAACCTGGCCACCTTCCCCCGGACATTTCGCAACAACTCCCTGTTTTTCAAGTCAATCCCGGACGCGCAAATCGTGGGAAGCATCACCAGGGGCATCCCGGGGACCTCGATGCCGCCCTCTGGAGAGTTGTTGGGACAGGAGACCATCAATTCCCTGGTAGACCTTCTCTTTCAGGTATTCATCAGAACGGAAAGGATGGTTAAGGTGATGAATACCCCTCCGCCCAGACCCAAAACCTGGCCTTCTTCTGAAGAGAACTTATCTACATTCAGAAAAAAATGTTCGCTCTGCCACGGTATTCAAGGCAAAGGAAAGGGACCGGCCTACCTGAAATATCGGCCCAGGCCCAGAGACCTCACCAATTATCCCTACTTCAGATCACTCACCGATGAGCGGATTGCCACCGCCATAACTTACGGGATTCCGGGAACCGAGATGCGCCCCTTTATCAACAATCTCCGACCGAAATCGATCTGGGGCCTGGTTAGCCTGGTCCGAAATCTTTCCAGTGAGCAAGGAGTCTATGACCAGCCCCGTTAGCCGGCGGAAATTTCTATTCAACTGGCTGGTCATTGCCGGTCTGGGGTCCATTGGAACGGCCCTCACCTGGATTTTCGGCAATGTCTGGACGGCAGCCTCCCGATTTTCTTCGGGCAGTTGGGTTCAGATTTCTCCGATGAACCGGTTTGCGCCCGGCACACTGACCCCTTTCCCGGAGCATAAGATTGCCGTCATCAGATCTTCCCGGAGGATCGGGGCCATCGGCTTGGAATGCACCCACTTGGGCTGTCTTCTCAATGTGGTCGACCAGGGGTTCTTTTGTCCCTGCCATGGCAGCGAATTCGGTCCGCTGGGCCAGGTCTACTCAGGCCCGGCTACAGATCCGCTTCCCTGGCACGAAGTAACTGAGCGGGATGGCAGACTATGGGTGCATATCGGGGAAAAATTAACGAGGTCGAGTTGGCTTGAGATAAGAGAACCAGGCCCCGATCAAACCACAAGACATAAGGCTTGAAGGAAAAGTTGTAA
This sequence comes from Deltaproteobacteria bacterium, assembly GCA_016208255.1. Taxonomy (GTDB): domain Bacteria; phylum Desulfobacterota; class RBG-13-43-22; order RBG-13-43-22; family RBG-13-43-22; genus RBG-13-43-22. The sequence continues at coordinate 5,485 of JACQYK010000261.1, forward strand.
ATGAATTTCTTGAAACACCTCCAACCACCGATGATTCGGGTGAAGACCCTGCAACCACTCACCACTCTCGGTCTGGGTATCATCTGCCTATCCTGTCTTATTTTGCTTTTTTTGACCGGGGTAACACTCCTTCTCTATTACGTTCCTTATCAGGATGTCGCCTACGACCGGGTTCTTCACATCATGACCACTCTGCGTTATGGCGGGCTGGTGCGAAGCCTTCATTACCTGGCGGCTAATGTCCTGCTTATCGCGGGTTTCCTGCACCTTACCAGGGTTTTTTTTACCGGAAGTTATCAGGGGCGTTATCTGAACTGGGTCTATGGGCTGGGCTTATGGACCCTGACCCTGGCCAGCAATTATACGGGTTACCTCTTGCCCTGGGACCAGACGTCTTATTGGGCGATCAACGTAGGTTCAAATCTCGCCTCGTACTTTCCTATCATCGGCCCCTCAATCCGAAGGTTTCTCCTGGGTGGCCAGGAAATCGGCACCGACACTCTTATCCGCTCCTTTGCTTTGCACGTCGCCTTCCTTCCCTCCCTGTGGATGCTCCTGATTGCCCTGCATCTATGGCGCATCAGAAAAGCCGGGGGCTTGGCAAACTTTGAGGGGCCGGAAGCTGAAAGAATGGCCTCTTCGCCGATACTCTTTAAAGCGGAACTGGCGGTCGGTCTCCTGACCCTTTCCTTTCTGCTCGTTTTAGCGTTTTTCATTGAAGCCCCTCTGTCGGGCAGGGCCGATCCTCTGCGGCCACCCAACCCGGCCAAAGCGCCCTGGTATTTTGTCGGTATCCAGGAAATGGTGAGTCATTCGGCACTGATAGGCGGTATAGTGGTGCCCTTGTTTATCAGCCTGTTCTTAGTCCTCTGCCCTGTGCTTGATCACTCAAAATTACCGGGCGGCAAATGGTTCGTGAAGGAAAGGCTGATCCTTAACCTGGTTTTTGGTTTATTTATTTTGAGCCAAATACTGACCATTGTTGTCGGTCATTGGTTTCGTGGGAAGAACTGGCTTTTTAAATTTCCTTGGTAAAAATGGGAGGGAATTCGATAATGAAAAGTATCCAAAAGACCATCCTGCTCTCATTGTTGCTTCTTATTACATCCCCTATAGTTTTTGCATTGGATCGGGAAAAAGAAATCCAAAACTTGGCCAAGATGAATCTCAAGGAACTCACCGCCAGATCTCAGGCCCTGGCAGCCAAAAAATATGCGGGGGAAAATTGGGAGAAATATAAACTTCCCAAGTTCGTCTACATTAATGATTCAGTTCTGGTGGCTTACAAGATCGCAGTCAAGGAACACCAATTATTGGCCCATTTTACCTGTTACTGTTTTTGTGAAGAAATGGGGCACAAGAACCTTTCTTATTGCTTTCTCAAACAGGGCAAACTTGGTAAATTTGATGACCATGCAGCCAACTGCAACGTCTGCGATGCGCAAGCCATGCATGCTTTTTTATTAAACGAATTGAGTGTTCCAATTGAAAGGATAAAAATAGAGATGAAAAAAATTTACGTTGGGCATTAGATGTTTGCCTTAAAGTCTCGCTCTCTTTAATCGCAGTGCGTTGCCGACGACCGAAACCGAACTGAAGCTCATCGCCGCGGCGGCAAAGACCGGGCTCAACAGTATTCCCGAAAAGGGGTAAAGGATGCCGGCAGCTATGGGCACGCCCAGGGCATTGTAAATCAAGGCGAAAAAGAGGTTTTCCTTGATGTTGCGCATGGTGGCCCGGCTCAGGGCCCGGGCCCGGGCCAGGCCCCGGAGATCGCCCTTGACCAGGGTCACCCCGGCGCTCTCGATGGCCACGTCCGTGCCGGTGCCCATGGCAACACCTACCTGTGCTTGGGCCAGGGCCGGGGCATCGTTGATGCCGTCACCGGCCATGGCTACAATCCGGCCCTGCTCCTGGAGCTGTTTGACAATAACCGCCTTCTTATCGGGAAGCACCTCGGCCATCACCTCGTCCAGACCAAGCTTTTTCGATACCGTCTCGGCCGTGGTCCGACTGTCACCCGTAACCATGGCGATACGCACACCGTCGGCATGAAGCAGGCTGATCGCCTCGGGAGTAGTTTCTTTTATGGGATCGGCAACACTCAAAAGGCCGGCGATCTTTCCGTCAACGGAAACGAACATTGCCGTTTCACCCTGCCCGCGCATGGCTTCCGCCTTTTCGGAAAGGGCGCCGCTGTCAATCCCAAACCCGTCGAGAAATCCCCGATTACCGAGATGTACCTGGCGTCCATCCACCCTTCCGCTTACCCCTTTTCCGGTGAAAGACTCGAATCCTTCGACTTTCGCCAGCGCCACACCCCTTTCTCCGGCCCCGTCTACGATGGCCGCTCCAAGTGGATGTTCGCTGCCCTGCTCCAGGCTGGCCCCAAGGTGGAGAATCTCCTTTTCCTCGAACCCCGGGGCGGCCGCCACCTCAACCAGCTTCGGCTTGCCGAGGGTGAGGGTCCCGGTCTTGTCTACCACCAGGGTATCTACCTTTTTCATGACCTCGATGGCTTCGGCGTTCTTGAAAAGGACCCCCGTCGTAGCGCCTTTCCCCATAGCCACCATGATTGACATGGGGGTGGCCAGTCCCAGGGCGCAGGGGCAGGCAATGATCAGCACAGACACCGCGTTAATCAGGGCCAGGGCCATCCGAGGCTCGGGGCCTATCAAGGCCCAGATGATGAAGGTGAGAACGGCAATCCCCACTACTGCCTGAACAAAGTAACCGGCCACGGCATCGGCCAGCTTCTGGATGGGGGCCCGGCTCCTCTGGGCCTCGGCCACCATCCGGACAATCTGGGACAACAGCGTGTCCGCCCCCACCTTCTCTGCCTTTATAATAAGGCTGCCATTGCCGTTCACCGTAGCCCCGATCACCCGGTCATCCTTCTGTTTCTGAACCGGCACCGGCTCTCCCGTCACCATGGATTCATCCACCGCGCTGAGGCCTTCAACCACCTTCCCGTCTACGGGTATCTTCTCACCTGGACGAACCCGCAATAGGTCCCCAACCGCCAGCCGGTCCAGGGGAATATCCTCCTCCCGGCCCTCTTCGATGCGCCGGGCCGTCTTGGGGGCCAGCCCCAGGAGAGCCTTGATGGCCGCCCCGGTCCGGCTTCGGGCCTTTAGCTCCAGTACCTGACCCAGCAGAACCAGGGTCTCGATGACAGCTGCGGCCTCGAAGTAAAGACCCACCCGGCCATCTTCTCCCCGAAAGGAGGCGGGGAAGATCCCCGGAAAGAGAACCGCCACGACGCTGTAGACATAGGCCAGGCCCGTGCCCAGGCCGATCAGGGTGAACATATTGGGGCTGCGGTTGATCACGGACTGCCAGCCCCGGACAAAGAAGGGCCAGCCGCCCCAGAGCACCACTGGAGTGGCCAGGACAAGCTCGATCCAGCCTGAAATAGAGGGCGGAATAGCCTTCATCAGGACATCGGTAAAGTAAACCGACATGGCCAGGATGAGCAGTGGGACGGTGAACACGAGACTCACCCGGAAGCGCCGGGTCATGTCGACCAGTTCCGGATTTTCTTCTTCCCCTGCAGCCGTTCGGGGCTCCAGGGCCATGCCGCAGATGGGGCAGGTACCTGGTTCATCGCGGACAATTTCCGGGTGCATGGGGCAGGTCCATTCGGTTTTGGAAGGGACTGCAGGAGTAACAGGTTCCAGGGCCATGCCGCATTTCGGACAGAAACCGGGCTGTTTTTCGTGTATTTCGGGATGCATGGGGCAGGTGTAGAGTCGGCCTTTGGCCCCGCCTGGGGCTTCTGAAACCACGGTTTCTTCGGTTCCGACAAAGGATTGAGGATCCTTTTCGAATTTAGCCTGACATGACGGGGAGCAGAAATAATACGTCTTGCCTTTATAATCGGTCGTGACCGCGGCATCCTTATCCTCTATGGTCATACCGCAGACCGGGTCTGTCACTTTCATGATTTACCTCCGGCGAGATAAATGGTGTCTACACATCGTGGGCATTCCCTTCTGCCTTGGTTCTGATGCGGTAAATTTTCTCCACCGGGATCACCGCCACGATGCCGTCGCCGGCCAGTCCGGTGTGAGCAGCTTCGGTGATGGTGTTGGCGACATCATCGGCCCTCGAGGCCTCACAGTAGATTTCCAGCCGGGCATGGGTGACGAACCAATCAGAGGTGAAAAAATTGGCATATTCTCCATACCCCTTCCCCCTGGTGACACTGATTCCCCGTACCCGGATTTTTTTCAGACGCTCTTCAACGCCTTCAAGCTTATCGGTGCGGATAATCGCCACTACTTTTTTCCATTCCATGGATGCTCCTCCTTGAAAATGGGTTTGCCACTATTCTGCCGATTACTTCTATAAGGGTTTACTTCTGAACAACAGATAGAGAATATTGTTATCGGTCCTTTATTTTGAAAGAATTTGTGGCCTTAATATAGCCTTATTATGAGGTTCCGAAAGGATTAAATTAAATTCCACATTTTTTAATAGGTCCAGGGCTTTTTCGAGGGTAACAGTGGAACGGATGGATCCCCCTTGGTTAATTAGAAAGTACACTATTTTATAATCAGGGTCGATGTGCATTATTTTAATCTGATTTTCCATCGTTCCATCCCCTAAGATCCGTATTATTATAAGACGGGGGGAATTGACCGACTCATCTAAACATAATGAACTCTTTTTTATTAAAAAAGTATGCTTGGCTTAGATAAAAATAAATACACCGAAGGATGTTTTTTTCAACCTGAAAAGGATCTGTTTGAGTAAGTCGCAATAAGATTCCCCTATCCACCAGTTGCAGTCCTTCTGGAAAGGGTCCGTACATAGGCCACTAGGGCGTTTAGGTCCTTGTCCTTAAACAGGCCACCCCAGGAGGGCATCTGAGGGGAAAGGCCGAAGGCTCTACCTCCTCCCTTAATGATCGCCACGATCTGAGCATCGGGAAGTTTGGTCATCAGGTTCGGGTCGGCCAGTTTCGCCGGCGGGGTGGTCAGGGTGTAGGAATTGAAGCCATCTCCGTTTCCGCCGGCTCCGTGACAAAGGACGCAATAATAGTCATACAAGGCCTGGCCCTTTTTTTCGGTAAAGGTGAGTTGGCTTTTTTTTGGGGGAAGCAAGAATTTGGGTTTTTCCCCTTGGGTTTGAAGAATTTGGGGCGGGGTTTTTTGACTTTCTCCCGGCGGATTCAGAATAAAAAGGACTGCGGCGCTGATTAATATCACGAGGGATAAATTTTTTCTCATCTCCATTCCTTCAGGTTTTCATCCCGGACCAGAATCCATCTTGTCATTACTTGGGAGAAGCCAGATATGCGGCCAGGGCCTCGATCTCTTTATCAGTCAACTTATAGACCGGCTCAACCGACCGTTTGACAAAAGCTTTGGGATCCCGCAGATAATAAAGGATCCATTCGAGCCTCAGCCTATCCCCGACCTTGGTCAGGTCCGGCCCGATCAACCCACCCAGATGATTAATTTGATGACAGACCTGGCAGGTGTATTTTTTACTGTAAAGGTCTTTACCGTTCTGGATCATCGCGGGAGTACGGAGAGCGGTTTCAGCAACCCTACCGGTCACATTCTCAACCCGGTCATCCACCAGGGTTGTCAAAAAATAGGCATAAAGCGTTTCGATTTCCGAATCCTGGATTTTAAAAGGCGGCATCCGTTCCACCAGGTTGGGCCGGATGGTGTCAGGGGCTTTCATAAATTTCTGTAACCAGGTCTTCTTGACCCGGCTCCCTTCCGCTGTAAGGTCGGTGGCCATTTCCCCGCCTTTTCCATAGATTTTATGGCAGGTAAAACAGCGGTACTTGTCCATGACCTGGCCGAATTTCCCTTGGGGAGCGTAGATTGAGGGCTTTTCTCCCAAAGGAAGAGTGTAAGCAGCCGGGACCTCCTGGCCTTTCAGACCCAAAAGATAGGTGGTTAAGGCCTCGGCATCCCGGTCACTGAAGGAGTAATCAGGCATCTTCAAATCAGCTTTGAATAGCCTGGGGTTTTTCATTTTATTGTACAGCCAGTTGGGGACAGTATGATCTTTGGGAGCGACACGGATACGGCCAAAATCCAGATGGCTGATGTGGATACCCCCTATGGTTGTCATCTCTAAACCGATTTCGCCGCGATCCTTAACGCCTTCAATCTTGGTATGGCAACCCGTACAACCCTGTTTTTCGATTAATTCTTTTCCCCGGAGCTTATTCCCGTTCTGAACCATCCGGGCCTGAGCGGCGGCCTGGTTCTCATCCAGGTCCAGGTCGACATATTCTCCCTTTAGAAAGGAGACGATCTTGAGGATTTCCTGATCGGAAAAACCATAGATAGGCATCTGAGAAGCGGCCCAGAGCTCATGAGGGTTTTTGATGATTCGGATCAGTCGCTGCGGAGCCATCTTGGAGGAGATCTTGCTGAGTTCAGGCGCCAGGGTCCCCCCCTTTCCTTCTATGGAATGGCAACTGACACAACGGGAGTCCAGAAACATTTTTTTGTCTTCTTCGGTGGGCTTACCCACCTGGACCTCCAGAGGTTTTCCGCCTTGAAAGAGAAAGGCGGCCACGTCCGCCGTTTGTTGGGGGGAAAATAGGGGATTGGGCATTTTTGTCCGCGGATCATAACTTTTAGGATTCAGGACAAAACGATAAAGCCAATCGGGTTTGACCCGCTGGCTCATCCGATCCAGCGGCGGTCCCACCATGATCCTTTCTTTTCCCCTGACCAGGTGACATCCCCGGCAGCCGTAGTCCTTGAAGATGGACCGGCCTTTGGCCAGGACCGGCGCCTGATCCTGGATAGTCTCGCCGTGACACAGACCACAGGCGTTTTCCATAAAGACCTGATGGTAAATAGCCTGATTCCAATTCTCCACCGGACCATGGGCCTCCTTCAAAGGGGTGGCCCATCCCTGACCCCCGTGGCAGACGGTGCAGCCGAATTTTTCAAAATCGTGTGCGCCTATATCGGGATGGGATTGAAAGGGCTGAGCGGCCTTTTGAAATCGGGGGTCTTCCAGGCCGAGATGGCAGGTCTCGCAGCGATCGGTCTTTTTTAATTTTTCAATCCACCGTTGCCTGACCCCGAATTGAAAGGCAGGATTTTTACCTTTCTGAGTAGCCTTTTGGTTGAGGAAGGTTTTAAATTGTTTCTGATAGGCCAGATAGGAAGGGTTATAGTTTTTCCAGAGCTGTCCGATAAAAAGGAGTAACACCAATAGACCTAAAATGGGAAATATCCTTTGGAAAAAGTCTTTCATCTCCACGCCTTTTCAACGGCAATAAGAAATTAATGACCGGGCCACGACTGCCACGGCCAGTAAAAGACCCAGCCCGGCCCCCGAAAAAACTGCCCGATGATAATCAGACCCAGATACACCGTGACGATCGCGGTGAAAATGATATTGGCAATTCGGCGGCTGGGGTGAAACCAGACCCCGACCCCTTCACGGCCTCGATCCACATAGGGGATCAGGATGATCAGAATGATCATGAGGTTGGGAACCAGGACTCCGAAAAAGAAAGGGGCCCCCCAGGACAAGAGTTCCTGCATGCCCACCACAAACCAGGGGGCCTTGACCGGACTGGGTGTTACCGAGGGGTTGGCCCCTTCTTCCAAAGGGGCATTAAAAAGGAGCGAAATCCCCATGACCAGGGCCAGGATCAAAAGAAACTTGCTGAGCTCCCTGATGATGATATCCTTCCAAAGGGAAGGTCCCTGTTCCTGTCCCTTAGGCGTCTGGGGAGTCGCGCCTTCTTGGAAATCCAAGTGCCCGCCCCAGATGGCCCAGGCCAAAAAGTCATCTTTGCGAATCCTCCAGAAATGGGCCCCCATGACCAATCCGATAACCAGAGGGATGATTTTAACGTGCATGCCGTAGGCATGGACCAGGGCGTTTTGACCGACCTCGTTTCCACCCAGGATCAGATACTTAAGCTTTTCTCCGATAACCGGCACCGAGGTGACCACATTGGAGGTAATAGTCATGGCCCAGTAGCCTTTTTGGTCCCAGGGCAGGATATAACCGGTTATGGCCATAACCCCCGTACAGAGGAAAAGGACCAGGCCGGTCACCCAATTGAATTCCCTGGGTTCCCGATATTCGGCCGTATAAAAGACCCGACTCAGGTGCAGAAAGACTGATATAAGCATTAAATAAGCGGAGTAGCGGTGCATGTTGCGGAAGATCAGGCCAAAGCTGACCACATATTCCAGATCTTTGATCCCCTGGTAGGCCCTCTCTGTATCCGGGGTGTAATAGAACATCAACAGGATCCCCGTTATGGTCAGGATGATAAAAAGATAAAAGTTGATCAGGCCCAGGCCAAGGATCTTGGTCCTCAGCCATTGATTAACCGGAATTTCTTTTCTGACGATGGATTTCCAAAAACGATTCTGGAACAGGAAATCGCTTACTTCGGTTTTCATGAGGCGAGTTCTCCTATAAATGGGTCACGATTTCATCTTTAGACCGATTTAGACCGAAAGGGTTCGTTCAAAGGAAACCAGCCGGCTTTCATCCACCAGGAGCCTGCCGTCCACTGTTAAAGTGACCTCATACCAGGGAAGGGGGATTTGAGCCGGTCCGGCGGTAACCTGCCCCCGGGCATTGAACAGGCTGCCGTGACAGGGGCACTCAAAGCGATTGCGCTCCTCGGCCCATAGGACGGGACATCCTAAATGGGTACAGACGCCTGAGAGGACCTTAATGTGATTTCCCTGGCGGATGACGAAAATCCTTTTGTCATCAATAAAATCGATACCCTCCGGGTAGTCCTCCGGCCGGCCGATCTTAAAGGTCAGGGGAGGCTCGTAGAGGACGTTGGGAATCACATAGCGGACAGAGGCTCCGGCAAGGCCCCCAAAGGTCCCTAACGTGGCCCCCCAGCCGATACGAGTTAAGATTTCCCGTCTGGTGTACAGCCGTTCGGTCATAGTGTTTCCTTCAACCTCAGCAGGTCGGTTCGAGGTAATAAGTGCTATCTCTTGATCAGGGCCACTAGAACTTCGGCCAGGACCAGCAAAAACACCCCGAGGGCACCCCCGCCGATGACGACAATCAGCATTTCCTTGGGCAGACTATATTCTTCCTGGTCATTCATCTTCAAGGTTTCCTTTCAAGAGTTTTCACCGTTGTCGGTTTTTCCGGAATGTTCTGGATCGTCAGCTTTCCGGAAAGGACTTCAAAGTCGGGTTTTTCTCGAAACCGATGAACCCAACCGGTCTTAAAATCAGGCCACCAGTAAAGACGGTAAGTTCCGGGGGGAACTTTTTCAAAACTATAGCGTCCTTGGGAATCCGTGTGGGTCGTCAACGAAATCCCTTGACCCGTTTCCGACGATCCTTTTTCGTTTCCTGAAATCATCTTTTTTACGGAAACCAAGGAAACACCCGTATATTTTTCAAGTTCGATCCTCACCTTCCCGTCAGCCAGGGGCTTCCCCTGCCATTGAATAAGGCCCTGTACTCGACCCAATTCTTCCTGCAAAAGTTGTTCTTGGATGGCCCCTTTTGGAGCAGGTTCGGAGGGAGGGGGTAATGAACGGCCAATCCTCTGGCCCTCTTCCTGTTTTCTCTCGGACTGCGGAAGCGGGACCAGTGGAAGTCCAGTTTCCTTGGATTCCGCTTGCTTTCTCTCAAGATTCTCGATCCGTTGTTGAAGATGCTCGACTTTCTCTACAAGTTTGGCGTCCGGTTTCTGAACAAGAGGTTCTCCCTTCTTCTCCCTGACGACCGACTGAATCGAATCCCTGGGAAAGCGGACAGTCACCGTTTGTTCATCTTCATCCATAACGGTACCCACTTGAGCGCCTTTACCCTTAAATAGGATCTCATCGGCAAAGCAGTTGGACAGAAACCAGCCCATCATAATAATCAGACCCAGTTGACCGATGAGCTGCCTGGTCTCTCTGCGGAGAATAGTCCTCAATATCATGATAGCCTCGACTTATTTTTGTTTTAACTTATCTCTTTCGAAGTCAACGGAAACGGTCTTCCCAGCCTCCACAGTCACTTCCTTGGAGGTCTCACGGAGCTTTTCATGCCAGACCTTGAGCTTGTAGGTTCCGGGGGTAACGTTTTTAATCTCATATTTCCCGGAATTGTCGGTCAGGGCGTAGTAGGGGTTTTGTAAAACGATCACGTAACCAAGCATCTCCGGATGGACATTGCAAAGGAGGGGGTTTTCGCCGAGATTATCAAAAGTGACTGTCTTTTTAACACCTACGCCGTACAGGCCCAGATTAAAGCGTGTTCCCGCCCCGGGAGGTGTAAAAACATTGTGGGCCACCGTATCGTCATTGGTGAAATCGACGGTGGTTCCTTTAAGAACGGGTAAAACATGGGGTGCGAAAACCATGCTCTTCTGACCCATAAAGGCTTCCTTTTTGGGAGGAGGAAACTCCCCTTTAACGTAATCCAGGTAAACCAGGGCTGGGTAACGTTTCACCCAGGGTGTGTTGACCACCCCTTTAATAACCCCCCCTGGTTGGTGGCCTTTGGTCTCCTGGGCCTGAATGGATAAGGCCGATAAAAAAAACGCAAGGACAAAGAGAAAAACGAAAGATAGCTTTAAATTCAATTTCCTGGAAACCATAGTCCTACTCCTTCACTTAACGATTCAATTTTCTAAAAAATTAAATGGCGATCTGCCTTTTTTCCTCACCAGGTTATCTCTTCGGCATTTTAAAAAGTGAAATCAAGCAGGAAGGCCAGACGATCGTCATCATGGGTCCCTCCACCTGCTGCTTCTCTAGGCTTGTTATTCGTATAGTACCGGTATTCTACATTAAGTTTGATGTTGGCCCGTAATACAAATGACGTACCTAGAAGCACCCGAGATTTGTCTTGATCCCCGGTATTATCGACCGTCAGAACCTCATATCGGGTATAGGGAATCAACCAGGGAAAAACGAAATAATTCCCCTCAACAAACCAGATATTTTTTGTCGTATCCGTGACATCCGCTTTTTCCCTGATATATCCCCCGCCCAAGGAAAGGTCTTTGAAGTTGACTCGAAGATCTCCCCCGAAACGATCAGCCTTGTCGGCATTAGCCCCGGTAAAAGCCCGATAGCCGAAAAGGCCGAAGAGAATGGAGTCGTCCCGCCAATAACCGGAGGGTGAGGTGGTGAGCCCGCCTTCTTCGGATTTCGCTCCTGAGCCATCAAACCCCATCCCACCGATTTTAAAAGCCAGAGCGCCAAAATAATCCTTAGCGCTGCTGTCCGAATTGGTTTGTACAATACCGGCATAATAGCGCCAGCGACTGCCGAATCCGTTTACCTGAAAGCCGGGTTGAGTAGCCAGTTTGAGCTCATCCTGGTACAGGTAGCCTTCTATGGTATAATTATTTTCATTCCGGGAATTGGGTAAGGCTATCGTATGTCGGCCCAGATTCCCCGCTTTGATGTTCAAGTGGTTTTTCCCTAGGATTCCGGTGAAAAGATCCTGCCACATCAGCCAGGCCTGCACACTGGTGGTTGTGTTTCCCTCTTCAGTGTCAAAACCAAGATGCGTAAAAAAGGAGAAGTCCTTCCCAAAAGCGCCTGCCGCCAGCAAATCCATTTCTCCAGGGAAGTTGAAGTCGGTATGATTGGATTTGGGTCCACCCGTAGCTACATTAACCCCTCCGCTGGCTCGAAGAGAAAAGGGCGGCATACCAGGGATATCCGACGGCCAAATGGACTGGGGGAATACTTTTTTGTAAGGTTCCACCCCCATACTGACCGGCTGATCCTTGACGTAGAGTTCATCTCCATCAGGGATTTTATAGCCGTTCAACCTAAAGGCCTCACCTAAGGCCGATAATTTTGGAAACAGGGTATGGCAGGTCATACAGGTTGTGTTGTATTTCCTGCTAAATGCCGGAATGGCCGAGGCATCCTCAGGAAAAAGTGAAACAAAAAAAACTACCAAAATCAAGATAACGATTCCCCCAAATATCCTCTTCATCTTAATCCTCCTTATTGTTCAAAGCAGGGAGCTTAATATCACAACCATTATTCCTTAACTTTCCCCGACTTTGGCGTTTTTTTTGATCAACGTGGTTAAAGCCTTATCCTTAGATTATCTCCTCGTTAAAATTATTTTTTCAAAGGTTAACAAAATTAAATTCCATATTCTATACGAATAAGACTGTATTTTGGGGAATAAAAGACTGTATTTTTTGTGGAGCAATAGCTCCTTGAGCCTTGATGGAAACTTCAAAGCTTTTTCCAAGATGTCGGTTAAACCAATATTCATAAAGATATTTACTTGACAGTACCGAGTTCTTAATCCTTAAGATAGCTTAATTTTGCCTTCCTTTGCAAGTTGGATTTTGATCTGCGAGTGTTGAATAGCGAGATCAACCCATTGTTGCATCAGTTTCTTAAAGCGTTTGAAAGTTACTCTTTAATTCCGGCAATCTTTTTCTCGATAGTATTCAGTTTTTTAGGCATAAGACCTCCTTTTTTGTATATTTCATAGCATATATATGCTATAATTACAAGCCTTATTTTACCAGAAAGGAGAAACGGGGATGATTTTATGGATTCAGTGGTGGAAAATGGTCCGACAGTTACGTCCCGCCTTGGCCCGGGAGAGAACTTTCCTGTGGTTTGCCCTTGTTCTGGTCGGTTTAACCGTTCGTCCCGATCTTCGAGGCGTTACCAGCCTCATCCGGGCGGTAGGCTTAAAAGAGGTTTTCTATGACCGGCTTCTCGATTTTTTTCACAGCCAGGCCGTGGCCGTTGACACCCTCGCCGCTCTTTGGTGTCGTCTTATTCTGACGGTTTTGCCGGCCTCCCTTATCCCCAAAGTCCATGATCGACCCATCTTTATCGGCGATGGCATCAAGCTGGCCAAAACCGGTCGCAAAATGCCGGCGGTTAAAAAACTGCATCAGGAATCCACTAACAATAATAAGTCGGAATTCATTTTCGGCCACTCCTGTCAGGCCATCGCCCTACTGGTCGGAAGCGCCCAAAGCCTTTTTGCCCTTCCCCTCACCTGCCGCATCCATGAGGGGGTTGTCTTCTCCAACCGGCAGACCAAAAGTTTACTGGATAAAATGGTCGACCTGGTCCATTCCTTGACGATTTCCAGGCCGTTCTACCTGGTTTTGGATGCCTATTATGCCAGTAAAGTGGTGGTCCAGGGCTTGCTTAACAACGGGGACCATCTGATCACACAGGTCCGTAAAAATGCCGTCGCTTATTGGCCGGCTCAAGCCGGCGACGGGAAAAGAAGAGGTCCTAAAAGAAAATACGGGGAAAAGGTCAAACTCAGAACTTTGTTTCAAGACCTTTCCAGCTTCATCGAGGCCCCCAGCCCGGCCTATGGTGATTCCAAGGTCACGATTCGATACCGTTTCATCGATCTTCTCTGGCGACCGGTGGGTATCCTGGTCCGCTTTGTCCTGGTCATCCACCCGCAGCACGGGTTTAAGATCTTTATGACCACGGATCTGTCCTTGTCGCCCCTGGACATCCTGCGCCTCTATGGCTTCCGATTCAAAATCGAAGTCTCCTTCAAACAAGCCCTCTATACCATCGGAACTTATGCCTATCACTTCTGGATGGCCCTCATGACTCCACGCCCCAATAAGTCGGGTGATCAATACCTCCATAGAAAATCTGCTAACTACCGGACTCAGGTTCGCCGAAAATTACGGGCCTATCATTGTCACATGCAACTGGGCCTGATTACTCAGGGCTTGCTCCAGTACCTCTCTTTGACCTGCACCAAGGCAGTC
>JACQYK010000262.1 GCA_016208255.1 Deltaproteobacteria bacterium
AATCAAAGTTTGCTGGACTGGCCGGGATTGGGCGATAAGTCACCCTTTGGACAATCCCCAAAAATAAGATCCCCCTTGGTCCGTCAGGCAATTTCAAATAGGTTTGGTTAGTTTCAAGAATATCGGCATAGTAATTCAAAAATTATTTCAATTCAAGAAAAAGGTAGAGCGACGGAGTGTTTATTCAACGGGAACAGGAGGGTGCTTGAAGCTCTATAAAAAAAACAGGCTAATAACCGGCAGATAAGTGATTACGGCTAAGGTTAGGAGAAGGATCAGAATAAAAGGGATGGAAGCCCGATACAACTCGATGACCGACCGTTCAAAACGAATGCTGGAGATAAAGAGGTTGATCCCCAAAGGGGGCAATGAAGCCCCGATCTCCAGGTTGGTCAAAAGAATAATTCCCAAATGCACGGGGTGAAGATCGTAGGCCTGGGCCACCGGAACAATCAGGGGGACTAAAATAATCAGGGCCGGAAAAGTTCCCAGAAGGCAACCGGCTCCCAAAAGGAACAGGTTCAACCAGAGAAGAAAGGTATAATGGTTCTGGACATGGAGTTTTAAAAAATTCAGGATCTTCATCGGAATTTCTTCGTTGATCAGGGTGTTGGTCAGCCCAAAGGAAACCCCCAGAATAATCAGGATCCCACCGACCAGGATGGTGCTTTTTAGGATAACCGGAAAAAGTTCTCGAATTTTGATATCCCTATAAATGCCCACTTCGACGATAAGAACATACAGGACGGTCAGAACGGCCGCCTCGCTGATGGCCACGAACCCGGTATAAATCCCGCCCAGAACAACAAAGGGCAGAGGGATTTCCCAGACAGAGCCCCATAAGGCGCCCGCTACCTCAGGAAAAGTGAACTTCGGACGTTCTACCCGGGCTTGGTACCCTTTTAAGGCGCTGTAAAGAGAAAGAAGCAGGACGATGAGAAGACCGGGTAAAATTCCGGCTAGAAATAATTGATCGATACTGGTCTGGGCAACAACTCCATAGAGAATCAGAGGTAGACTGGGCGGGAAGAGAAGTCCCAAAGTACCTGAAGTGGTTAAAAGACCCAGAGAAAATTTTTCAGGATAATGCTGGATTATTAAGGCTGGAAAGAGGAGCCCCCCCAGGGCGATAATCGTCAAGCCTGTGGCCCCGGTTAAAGCGGTGAAAACGGCGGATACCCCTAAAGCAATAACGGCCAGTCCACCGGGCAGCCAGCCTAACAGGGCGTTGGAAAGGCGGACCAGCCGATCCGGAGCCTTACTGGCAGCCAAAATATAACCCGCTAAAGAAAAGAGGGGGATGGCCACCAAGGTGGGAGTATGGGCTAATTTATAGAGTTCAATAATCATAGCCGTCAGGTCTATTCCATTGGAAAAAAGGAAAACCATACCGCTAAAGGCGATGACGACAAATAAAGGGGTACCTATGAGAGCCAGAAAAACAGTCAGAATAGATGATAAGAGGCCCATGGCTGTTCCTGTAAGCAATAGACAGGTTTTGAGTTTGGTCTTGGGAATTCGAAAGAGATTTTTTTCATATTCGGTTAGATTCGGATTTTTCGGAGGACAAAAATTCTCTCCCGTGATTAAAAGCCTGCCAGGTTTTGCCCAGGAATCGAAGACCCAAAACCGACAGCATCAGAGGGATGACCGACTGAGAGAACCAGATCGGGATGTGAAAGGCCAGGATTTTCCCGACGGCGTATTCTTCTTGAACAAACCGGATAGCCGGGTGGACCAGAATCAGGCAAATCACTGCGGCAAAAAGATTAATGCCTCCTTGGAGATAAGAACGGCTTTTATCTCCTAATTTCTCGGGAAGGAGATCAATCGAAATATGCCGATTTTCTCGAGTAGCCACCGAAGCTCCAAGCAGGGCCACCCAAAGGACCGAGTGGCGTAATAATGGATCAATCCAATAGAGTCCCACCGAGAGAACATTGCGGAAAAGGATCTGGATGAATCCCAACAGGACCATCAAGATCAAAAATGAACCCAGCAGGATTTCTTCCAGCCGATTTAAAAAAGAAAGGATCTTTTTAAACCCAGCAGCAGGGGAGGTCATAGATTCTTACGCCAAAAATTTGAGGATTTATCTCTAACTATCGATGCCAAGGTCCAAGGGGGTCTTATTTTTGGGTCGGTCGACTCTGTCGACCTAAATAAGAGGCTTCCGAAGGAAGCCGGCGTTGTCCACCTAAACGCCATATGCTTCTTTGCCGGGCCCAATATTTTAACTATTGCAAAGGCAGGCCTTCCCCAAAGCCAGAAACAGGCTGGTGTGAATGCCCTGCTCCTAATGAACTTAGCTTTTTGGCCGGGATAGGGCGATGAACTACCCTTTGGACAATCCCCCAAAATAAGACCCCCTTGGACCATTTCACAATTTCAAATAGGTTTTGTTAGTTTTCTTTGCGCAAGTTTTTCAGGAAGGCCTTGACCTCGGCCAGGGTTTTTTTGCTGAAAATATCCTCACCCAGGGTATCCACGCCTTTCAGGGAGAGGGCCTGCATTTCTTTCACCTCTTTTTGGTTGGGAGATATGAGTTTGATCCCCTGCCTGGTGAGGACGCTAATGGCCTTTTGATCCTCCTGGCGGACCTTCTCCTTCAGCAGGGCCAGATGACGGCGAAAAATTTCTTCCACGGTTCCTCTCAGGGCCTGCGGAATTTTTTCAAAAGCGGATTTGTGTAGAACCGCGGCCCCCACCGAATAAGAAAGGGGTACATCGGTCATATAGGACACCCGGGTAAACCATTGCATAGAGATCGCCGCTCCCGGTGAGGCGTAAACCGTGTCGATCATCCCGGTCTGGAGGGAAACCAGGACATCAGGGATCCCTAACGGGATTCCGTTAATACCCAATTCCTTGAAGACCGCCCGGCCAATAGCCGTATCTTCCCAAATCCAGACCTTTCCTTTTCGAAGATCGGCCGCACCTTTAATAGGGTGCTTGGAGAAAAGATAAATAAACCCCGATTCGGCCCAGCCCATAATTTTAAACCCGTTGTCTTCAATCCCCTTTTCGAAGTGACCGCTCATCTTGGCCATGACCGCATCCACTTCTTTGTAATTCTCAAACAAGGAGGGGATCACCAGAATTTTGATATCCTTAAAGATAATCCCCAGACCGCCGCCGGAGAAGAATCCCCCCTGAATCTGCCCGACCTTGATCTTTCGGAGCATGTCTTCTTCATCCCCCAGAACCCCGCCGGGAAAAATTCGAATGGCCACCTGACCTTTGGTTTTTTCTCCCAATTCCCGGTTGATATCCCGGAAAGCTTTAACCCAGGTACTTCCTTCCGGGGCCAGGGTGCCTATTTTAAGGATCACTTTTTCGGCTGAAGCGATATCGGGATTAAGGAATGATAAAATAAATAAGGGTACTAACAGGAGAATAAGGAAGGAGAGGAAGGAAGCCGGAAGCGGGAGGGGGGAGGTGAGACTTAAGGCCTCTCCCGATTTTTGATTGAAATTCCGCGATCCGCGATCCGCGATCCGCAATCCCAGGGATCGATTACTCCGCAATCCGCAATCCGCAATCCACAATCTCATATTTTTCCTCCTAAAAAAATTCTTCGACCTGGCTAAGGAGTGTTTTCGCTTTTTCATGGGCCAGGGTGTTGATCAAGGTCAGATTCGGCTCAATATCGACCGGTGTGGAAAGGACCTGATTCAAGGTTTTGACAAAAAGGTCCCGGTCCAGACGTTGCTTGGCATAGTACTGGGCATAGTAGATTTGTGTCATCAGAAACTTGCCCTGGGAATAGCTCATGGCTTGCTGAAAATGAAAATCAGCCTTCTTTAAGTCTCCTCCATACTGAACGGGCCGGGCGGAAAGTATGAGCCCTTTAAAGAGGTGGGTACCTCCATAATAATAGCCGGGGTCAAGTTGGAGAACCCGGTCCATCAAGGCTTCCACCTTGGGAAGATCGGCCATGGCTTCAACCGGCTCAGGACCCTGGGCAATCCAGGTCCCCCAAATACTTCCCACCGAAAAAAGGACAGGAACCTGGCCCTTTTCGGTTTTTGCTGTTTTCTCCTGAAAGAGATCGATGGATTTATCGAGACTCCCTCTGAACAGGGGAGTCAGTTCCAAGGCCTTCAGGGCCTGGATTTTTGCTTTTTGAATCAATTGGGCGGCTCGGGATGATTCGTCCTCTCCCAGGAGGGAGGCATAGGAGGCATAGGCTTGGGCAGCGGCCAGGAGAAGATCCTGATTGCCTGGATTGGCTTGAACCATTCCATCAATGAGTAATAAATAGGACGGGATTCCTTGACGGACCAGGGTTATATCCGATTGGCGGTTGACGGAGAGGGCCAACCCCTGAAAAAGACCGACCGCGCTATCGGTAATCATCTGGCGGCTGGAAAAACACCCGCTCAGGGAAATAATAAGGAGGGCCGGGATAATAATGATTTTTGTATGAAATAAAAATTTCATAAGGTCCAAAATTAGCACTGATCCTGGTTTCGGTCAAGAAAAAGAATTATAATTCTGGGGGGAAGGAGTTCCTTCTTGACAGCTTTCCTTTCGGGGAATATTTTTAAAATAATACGGTAGACGGGGGGCTGAGGCCTTTGAACGTGAACAGGAGGGTCAGTCATTAACCTTCTGCCTATCGCAGATTGCTATAACTTAATATAAGGATTAAAGTTCCATGCCCCCATCTAGGTCCGCCTCAGACAAAAAAACTCTAGGACTCCTGGGGAAAGCCGTCCGGGAATACGATTTGATTAATAACGGGGATCGGGTCGCCGTAGCCGTTTCCGGGGGAAAGGACAGCCTGGCCCTGCTCTATATGCTGAGAGAACGCCTAAAATGGGTACCTATCCAATACGAACTGCTGGCCATTCATCTGGATATGGGATTTCAGGGAACTGCTCCCCTGGAAATTGAAAAATTCTGCCAGGACCGGGAAGTCCCCTTTTTTTTCGAAAAAACCGATTACGGGATCAAGGCCCACAGTCCGGAGAATAGAGAAAATCCCTGTTTTTTATGCGCCTGGCTGAGAAGAAAACATCTTTTTCAGCTCTCTGAAAAATTACATTTCAACAAGATCGCTTTGGGACACAACCAAGATGACTTAATCGAGACTTTATTTCTGAACCTGTTTTACAGCGGCGAACTAAGTACCATGCTCCCCAAACAACCCCTTTTTAACAACCGCTTGACCATCATCCGCCCCTTATGCCTGCTGGAAGAAAAAGCTATTAAGTCCTTTGCCCGAAGGCAGATCCTCCCGGAAATTCCCAACCCCTGCCCCAGTGCCGGAAAGTCCTCGCGAAAGTTCATCAAAGATCTGCTGAACTCTTTGTATGAACGTAACCGGAAAATCAAGGGCAATATATTTCATGCCTTGAGCCATGTCAGAGCTGAATATCTATTGCCTTCCATTCCGAAAAAACCTCCCCAATAATCAGTCCTGACCCCCTCCTATCCTCAGCGCCATTTGGAAATAAGGAGCCGGAAGAAAGGCCCTGGAATACTTTGAGGGCACTCTTAATAAAATCCTGTCTCTCTGAACGGCCCCATAAAACATCTGCCCCGGTTAATGGTGAGGGAGGGCTGAAATAACATAGTCCTTGACATCCCGATCGGTATTGTATTCAATTAAATTGGTTTAAGAGGAGGGCAGGGGGGGCAAGCAATAGTCATTTGGCCGATTTCGATTTGAAGATTTTGACAGAAGGCCTAAATATGCTTATAATATAAAAACAACGACTATTTGAAGGGGAGAAATTCAATGAATAAAGAAAAAGTTCAAGAGGCCCTGGATAAGATCAGACCCCAGCTCCAGGCCGATGGGGGAGATGTGGAATTGGTGGATGTTACCGACGCCGGACAGGTTAAAGTCCGCCTTACCGGGGCCTGCGGGGGTTGTCCCATGTCTCAAATGACCTTAAAGATGGGAATTGAAAAATTCCTTAAGCAACAGATCCCGGAAGTCTCCAGCGTCGAACCGGCCTGATAACTGCCGGTCTAAGGTATGAGGTTTAAGGTGCAGGGGTTAACAGGCTATTTCTCAAAATCCTCGCATCTTAAACCGTATACTCCCCATGGACCTTATACCATAAACCTTGAACCTTTCATTTATGGTATTTTTCACCGGCCATAAAATTCAAATAGCGGTAGAGCTGTTCCACTAACAATAGGGCGCTCATTTCATGGGTAAAGGTCATCCGGGAGAGGGAGAGGATCTTATCAGCCTTTTCAAGCACTTCTGTAGAAAAACCTAAAGGACCTCCTATCAGATAATATATTTTTTTGACGCCGAGTTCGGACTGAGCGTTCAAAAAATCAAAATGATTCCGGGAACTCAATTCCTGGCCCTGACGATCCAGAACTACCCAAAGCCCGTCCCGCGGGATTTTGCTTAAGATCCTTTTTCCTTCCTTTTGTAGAATCAGGTCCCCGCTGACCCCGTTGGTCATCCTTTCCTCTTTGACCGGGAACAAGTCCATTTGGGTATACCGACTTATGCGCTTATGATAATCTTGGATACCCTCAAGAATAAAGTTTTCTTTAATTTTTCCTATAGTAACAATCGTAAATTTCATATTCCAAGTAATTTAGTTACCTTTAATGCTGTTTTTTCAACAAAAACATTATATTCTTTTGGGGTGATCGATTTTTTAGTCATGGCAGTGCCTCCTTTAATCAATCCGGCAGAGACCGGCCGGTTTTGCAGGCCTTTTTTGGGTCGAATCCCGAATTCCGGCGGGAAGGAGTTCTGGAAATACATCTCCTGGAAACCGGAAAATTTTATGGCATGAGCCGTGGCGTTAAGGATAGCCCTTTCTTTTGCTGAAACCTTTTTCTCGGCCAGGGCCTTGACTAACCCCGCCAGGCTTTCACCACCCTGAGTACAGGCGATGTGTCCGTTCCGATTGGCCAGAAGCATATGTTCCATAATGGCCTGTTCCGTTACTTCAACCACAAAAACCTTTTGTTTCCCAGCTGTTTGATTGTATTGTTCGACCATTTCAATAACCCGGGGCATAGAAACCGGGTTTCCAATCATAGCCGCTTGGGCGACGCTCGACCTGACCTGCATGGGTTCAAAGGTCCGCTTTCCCGGGCGAGGCTCCAGATAATAGCGATAAACGGGATTGGCATGATGAGATTGGACCCCGATAATCTTTGGCAGACTTGAAATCATGCCATATCGGAAAAGTTTTAAAAAGCCTGAAATGATGGCCGTAATATTGCCGGCATTACCAATGGGAACCAGTAGGACGGTATCTTCCAGGTGATAATCCAGGGCTTGGGCCACCTCAAAGGAATAAGATTCCTGACCTAAAATCCGCCAGGCGTTCTTGGAATTGAGAAGAGCCACCGGATAATGGTCGGCCAGGTATTCGACCACTTTCATACAGTCATCAAAGACCCCGGGGATTTCCAGGACGGTTGCCCCGCTGCCCAGAGGCTGAGAAAGTTGTTGAGGAGTAACTTTCCCTCTGGGAAGCAAAACCGCCGATCGAACTTTTTCTCCGAGATAGGAGGCATAAAGTGCCGCTGAGGCCGAGGTGTCCCCGGTAGAGGCACAGATAGCCAGAACATTTTTCATCTTATTCTTCGAAATCATATAATTTAAATAACTTAAGGCGCAGGCCATCCCCCGGTCTTTAAAAGAAGCACTTGGATTTTGCCCCTCATTTTTAAATAAAAAAGTCATCCCGATTCGTTCCTGAAGAATTCGATTGGCCTCCACCAGAGGGGTGTGTCCTTCCCCCAGGTAAAGAATATGCTCCAGTGGGATAACCGGGGCAATGAATTCATGAAATAAAAAAATCCCCTGCAAGGCGGGAATGGTGGTCATTCGCCGATAATCAAATATCCGGCGCCAAAGTTTTCCGGACCGCTTCATTTTCTTTTTTTCTTCCAAATCATGAAGCAGCAGGACGCCTCCGCAATCCGGACAGGTATAGAGGAGGCTTTCTATGGAATGTTTTTTTTGGCAACCGAGACAACGATACTCCAGCTGTCCGGTAATTTCGGGAATGATATAGGGGCGAATGCTTTGGGGGAATTCGGAAAGTTCCATATCAGAATCCTTCTCAATTCTAAAAGATTCAAATAAAAACCGGGTTAAGCTATTAAACCGTCCAATTTTTATTTTTAACTAAAAGAGGGGAGGGTGTCAATAAATTTACTTTGATTTGCCTTGAATTTGCAAATAGTTTCCTGTATAGATCCCAACCATGATTTCAGACTGTATTATTCAAAAGGGAAATCTTAAGGCCGTCTTATTCGATATGGACGGGGTCTTGGTGGACAGTATGAACTATCAC
>JACQYK010000263.1 GCA_016208255.1 Deltaproteobacteria bacterium
TAGGCTATAGGCAAAGGGTTTCAAAGCCTTCTTCCTAATGCCTTTCCTATAGCCTCTCGCCTATAGCCCGTTCTCATTCTATTTTCGTAATAGAGAATTAAGAGTTTAATGAAAAAGATCCTTATTATCTTAACTTTTTTCCTCTTCTTCCCTCCGTCCCTGGTCCAGGCCCTGGAGGTGCCCCCGCTTCGGGGTCATATCAATGATTATGCCACCATGATTTCTCCGGCAATGAGAGATCGTCTGGAGGAAGAATTAAAGGGGTTCGAACAAACCGATTCCACCCAATTGGTCATTTTGACCATTCCCAGTCTGGAAGGAGAACCCCTCGAAACCTTTAGTATCAAAGTCGGGGAAACCTGGAAGATCGGCCAAAAAACCAAGGATAACGGCATCATCATGGTTGTCGCCAAACAGGATCGCAAGATTCGGATCGAGGTCGGCCGGGGATTGGAAGGACGATTGACAGACTTATTAGCCGGAAGAATCATAGACCTGGTCATAACCCCCCGGTTCAAACGAGGAGATTTTGACGGTGGTTTCCAGGCCGGGGTTTCCGCTTTAATCGATGCCACCCGGGGGGAATTCAAGGCGGATGAAGGACGGAGGGCCCAAAAGAATAAGGGGGCCCCCTCCTTCTTCACTTTTCTTATCGCCGGATTTGTGGCCCTGTTGTTTATCAGCAGCCTATCCCGGGTCTTAGGAGGTATTGCCGGGGCCGCAGGACTGCCGGCCTTGCTTCATCTGGGTCTTTTTCCCTTAGGGATGGTCACCTTGATCCTGGCCGCCCTGGCCGGGTTGGGAATAGGCCTGTTTCTGCCCTCTCTTTTTTCCGGTGGCGGATTGGGGAGGGGAGGCGGGTTCTGGCCTGGAGGATTTATCCCGTCCGGTGGTGGCGGCTGGGGGGGTGGTGATTCAGGAGGAGGATTCAGCGGCGGCGGCGGTGATTTCGGCGGCGGTGGAGCTTCGGGGGATTGGTAAAGTCGATTGCGGATTGTGGGAAAAATTAAAAAATAGCCGAACAAGAGGTCTCCGAAAACCGAAATCCGGGTTTCAAAGTTCAAGGTCCCCAATAACCAAAAATTGATTCGAGTTGATACCATGAAGGCAGCAACTTTTTTTACGGACGAAGAAAAAAAGAAAATCAGGGAAACCACACGGGACATTGAATCGCGGACCGATGGGGAGATCGCCGTGATGGTGGTGGACCAAAGCGACCGATATCTGGAATCGGAAATTCTCGGAGGATTTATTTTCGGAGGTCTCCTTTCCCTGGTGATTTCGGTAGTATTCTTTCATGATTCGCTTTTTGTTTATATCCCCTTAAGTTTTATCCTCTTTTTCCCTTTTCGCTGGATCGGGGCGGCCATCCCCCGGCTGAAACTGGTTTTTATCGGACCTCGCCGGAGAGAAGAAACCGTTCATCTTAGAGCTGTTCAGGCCTTTTATGAAAAAGGCCTTTATAAAACCCGCTTCCAAACGGGTGTCTTGATTTTCATCTCCTTGTTGGAACATAAAGTTTGGGTCCTGGCCGACAAAGGCATTTATCAAAAGATGACCCAGGAACCACTGAATCGGTATGCCCAGGATGTCTCCCTGGGTATCAAAGAAGGACGGGGTTGTGAATCCTTGTGTCAGGCCATAGAAGGAATCGGTCAATTGCTGATCGAGCACTTTCCCATCACCCCCGGAGACACCAATGAATTGCCCAATGAAGTGCTGTTTATTTAAGGTAAGGAGGTTCCATGGATTACTTGCAGATGACCGCACCCTGCGGTTTGGATTGTTTCAATTGTCCTGTTTATTTAGCCAATGACAACGAGGAGCTGCGTAAAAGGATTGCCCAAACCCTGGGGATTCCGCCGGAAGAGGCGGTCTGTAAAGGATGCCGCCCCCAAAATGGGACTATCCCTTTTCTCAAGATGGGTGAACCCTGTAATGTTTATCGATGCATCCAAAAGAAGGATATTGATTTTTGCTGCGACTGTTCCGATTTTCCCTGTGACCATCTCCACCCCTATGCCGACGGCGCCTCTCAAAGACCGCACAACACCAAGGTTTTCAACTTGTGCCTGATAAAAAAAATGGGATTGGAATCTTGGGCCACAACCAAGGCCAAAAGCGTGAAGGAAACCTATTATCAAGGCAAACTCAAGCTTTAATCTCAATGCCAACCCCACCAAAGGGTTTTGACGCCCTCATCTTCGATATTGACGGGACCTTGTGGAACGCTTCTCCGGCCAGTGCCAAGGGCTGGAACATCGGCCTAAAAAAGTTGGGTATCAATCGAGAAGTCAGTTCAGCACAGATAGAGAAGGTAGCCGGCAACCCCTTCGAAAAATGCGTGGATATTCTTCTACCCGGGATCAGAGCAAATATCCCGAAGTTGTTCAACACCCTTAATAAATATGAAACCGAGGTGGTCCGGGCTGAAGGTGGAGAGTTTTTTGACGGTGTCCTGGAAGGCATCCAACATCTGGCCAAAAGACACAAAATATTTTTGGTAAGCAATTGCCAGGAATGGTATATGGGGCATTTTCTGGATTTTTCAAATTTAAGACCGGTTCTGGCCGGGTTTGATTGTCACGGCCTGTCAGGTTTGCCCAAGCATGACATGCTTCGGAACCTCAAAGACAATCATTCATTATCTAGCCCGGTGTATATTGGAGACACGGCCGGGGACGAAACGGCGGCCAATAGGGCCGGCATGGCCTTCATCCACGCCGCCTGGGGTTTTGGTACACCGGCGGGTACACCAAAGGCTGCAAATACCTTTAAGGAATTACTAGACTATTTAAGTTAATCATAGAGTAAATATATAAAGCGCCCTCAAAAAAACTCCCGTATTTCTTCACAGGTCTTCTCGGGTTTCTTATAATCCACAGACTCTCCATGGAGCTTTTCAAAATAACTGACGTCGCTGGCTCCGACGGGCGGTAATAACCTCCTGGTAACCATCCTGGCATTGACCCAGAAGGAATCTCCCTTTTTGTGTTCTCCTGAAAACAATCCGAGATTAAAACTATTGTGATTGAATTCCTGGAAATAACTAAAGACCTTGAGTAACCCTTGGGCAAAATCCCTGAGTTCCCGGTCAGTGACCTCCAGGAGTGATGTCCTTCCTTTGATTACACAAGAAATATCCCTAATTCCCAGGGGGGCAAAACTGGCCAACCAGACCGTTTGACCTATGACGGCGATAAACCGCTCTCCGAGTTTTCTTTCTGTCTCAATCAAATCGTTCCAATAGATTTTCCCCCAACGTTTCTGGTAGCGTCTGGACCCCTGAATAACCTTACCCTGATAGTGGGTGGGAAATTCTCCGGCAAGAATTTGCAGATGAGGATGGATGATGCTGCCGCCGGACATGGGGAGATAATTCCAGTTGATGGAGTAAAACCTCACGCCAGGATCCTTTTCTACCACCCGGCGAAGGAAGGTGCAGGCGGCTGAAAAGGCGTTGACGAGTAATTCCTCCGAAAAATCGGTCATCGGCACATAGTGCTGTCGGGTAAAGACAACCACGCCACAATGACGGTCAAAGGGGGTCCTGTTCGGGAAAATACAGACCTCGCCAAAACGCAGTCTCCCCTCGGGAATAAAATCAGGGGGAAATTGAGGGGTAACCTTCTCCAAAGCTTGTGGACAAAAGGGGCAAACCCCGCTTCCACCTTTCTCCAGCATGTCTTTCAAATCCCAGGGAGGGAATTTTTTAATGGATAGATCAAGGACCCTGACGGTCCTCTTGGTCAGAGGATCCCATCGCGTTTCTACGGTCAGCATCGTCTCTTTGAAATTATCGGCAGGGTTCAATAGCCTCGTTTTCTGAACCCTTCTTTTAAAAGTGATCCCCACCGGATTATCTCCCTTCTGATGAACTCCAAAATGTAAAAAATTTAACAGGGCCAGGGAAGGGTGTCAAGGAGGAAGAAAAGAAATTGAACAAACCAAAACAGATGAAGAAAACCTAGGGATATCGGAAGGCCCTCAGTAGGGAAGGGGAACGGGCTGGTCATCCCCCGCCAGGGGCGTGGCACCACGAGAGGGTCGACTCGGTCGACTTTGCCGACCTAAAAAGAAGGCGTCCCTTCAGACGCCGGGACATGAAAATAGTTTTCGCCGAACAACGAACCCTGAACGACGAACGGTATTTTAGCACTAAAGACGTATCAGCTCCGGCTTTAACTGAGGGCTAAACTTTCGCCAGGTTTTTCGATAAGCCCGACGGATCTTGTTGGTATTGTCGGAGAAAAGAAGACCGAAGTTCACGCAGGACCGGTAAAGAGAATCTTTATTGAGATCAATGGGTAGTTTGATGGGGATAAGTCCATCGGGAAGCTTTTCTTTGATGCTGGTAATAAGCTGTTCCCAAGCCGGAGAAAACCGTTTCTTTTCCTCCTGAAGATAATTCAGGAAAGGGACCACCACCAGATCGACTTTCTCTTTTAAAGGCTGTAAAAATTCTGACCGATCACTGCCCTGAATGACTTCAACCCCCAGGCGGGTTAAAAAACCGGCGATAAATTTTTGATAGGCCTCGGTGGCATTCCCCGGAATAAGGGCCACCCGGCGCACCCCCCGGAATTTCCAAACCGGCCCGAATTGTTTCTGGACCTGGTCCAGAAAGTTGTCCGACAGCCAGCGCCGATGATTTTCCATTCGGTCCTTGGCCCTTTTAAGAAGCCTTCTTCCGTAAAACCGAAGGTAACTATAATAAATGTCCAGTTTGATCAGTCGTTTCAAAATGGCTTTGTAGGAATAAAAAGAAAGCAAGGCCTGGTAAGCGGCCTTTTGTAATTCCTCTTCGGTCATCAAGCGGGGCCGGTGAACCACATGCGACCCGTCATAAAGTTCCCAGTTCCGGGTCAGAATGCGGTTTTCCCGTTCCAGAGCGGCAAAGGTTTCGGTCCCCGGAAGAGGAGTCAGCATCATAAATTGAGCGGAATCCACCCGGTTTTTAATGGAAAAGCGAATGGTTTCCCGAATGGTTTCCGGGGTGTCTTCATCGGCCCCGACCATAAACATCCCGTGGATATGAATTCCATGACGATGGAAGGCCGATATGGCCCGGGCCATGGCAGCCTGGTCCTGCTT
Organism: Deltaproteobacteria bacterium; assembly: GCA_016208255.1. Classification (GTDB taxonomy): domain Bacteria; phylum Desulfobacterota; class RBG-13-43-22; order RBG-13-43-22; family RBG-13-43-22; genus RBG-13-43-22. The sequence continues at coordinate 5,095 of JACQYK010000263.1, forward strand.
TTTTCGATAGGCCTTCAGGATCTGATCGCTGGCACTTTCGAAACCGATATAAACCCCCCAGCAGTTGGTCTCCCTGAGAAGTTCCAGAAATTCCGTATCAAAGGCCGATTCGGCCCGAACCTGGGTACTCCAACTGGTCCGGAAATTATCTTCTTTCATGCGCCGAAGAAGGTCCTTGGCCCTGGTGGGATTGGCGGCAAAATTATCATCGCAGAAGAAAAGATGATCGGCTTCTCCGGCATTGGCCCGGACCTCTTCCATAATCAGATCATTGGATCGGAATCGATATCCCCGGCCGAACATGGTCACCACCGAACAGAATTTACAGGCAAAGGGGCAACCCCTGGAAGTAGCCACCGGGACCACTGACTGATGCGGATCCCAACCCTTAATCAGGGAAAAATCCGGGATAGGCAGGGTGTTTAGATTTTCCAGTAACGGACGATCGGGATTATGATTTGTCTTTCCTTCTTCCCAGTATGACAGGCCGGAGATGTCCTTAAGGGCCTTTTGACTCTGAAGGGTATCCAAGAGTTCGGGCAGGGTTTCCTCCCCTTCTCCGCGAACCACAAAATCTCCATGGGCCAGGGCTTCATCCGGCAAAAAGGTGACATGGGGTCCGCCAAAAACAACCTTTTTCCCCAGGTCTTTCGCCTGATCCCCCAGAGCAAAGGCCCGGGGAATAGTGCTGGTGATTGAGGAAATGCCGACCAAATCGGCCCAGCCCAAGTCCGCATTGGTAACCGGCCCGGAGGTCTCTTCGATGATGACCCGGGCTTCGTACCCCTGGTTCCGGAGCATAGTGCCCATGAGAATAGTCCCTAAACGGGGGATTCGGGCACGGCTGAAAACATGTTCGGCCGGAGAACGGGGTTCTATTAACAGAAAGCGATGAATAACATTTGATTTCATAAAGATCTTTCTAAGGATTGGATTGGAGTTTAATCTTGACAAACTTGTAAAAAGTCGTCATTCCCGCGCAGGCGGGAATCCAGGCTATGTGTAACTGATTATAAATACTGGATTCCCGTTTTCACGGGAATGACGCAAATGGGCTTTCGGCGACTTATTACGAAACCTTCAATCTTATTAATATACCCCTGATCCGGGGTAAAGTAAAGGGGAAAAAAGCCTGGTGATAGGCGTGAGGCTTGAGGCAATTTTGATAAAAAAACCCTGGTATCTATATGCTTAACGCCTCACACCTCATGCCTCTCGCCTATTGCCTCCTACCTGCCTTTTTAACAAATTAGCGGCGATCAGTAACGGATCCCAGACCGGGCTGAAAGGAGGAGTATAGGCCAGGTCCAACCTGGAAATGGCCTCCAGGGTCATTTTCTGATGGACGGCAACGGCCAGGGTATTAATCTTGATGGCTTCCCCGTCCCACCCGACCCAATTTCCTCCCAGGAGGCGACCGGACGACCGATCGGCTACGATTTTCAACAAGTTTGGTCTGGTTCCAGGGAATATCGCCGCCCGGGAAGTACCTTCCACCACCTGAGTGATTACCGGAAAACCCATCTTTCTGGCTTGAGCTTCATTGATCCCGACCATACCGATTTGCAGGTCGAAGACCTTCACCGAAGCTGCCCCAACGATTCCATGAAATTCGGCACGGCCGCCCACGGCATTTTCACCGGCCACCCTCCCTTCTTTATTGGCCACATCCCCTAAAGGGACCAGCTGGGGGTGACCGGTCACTAAATGAAGCTTTTCACAGCAGTCACCAGCCGCCCAGATAAGGGGGTCGCTGGTCTGCATTAGCGAATTGACCTGGATTCCTCCGGATTTCCCAATCATGATTCCTGCTTCCCGGGCTATCTCGGTATTCGGCAAAACCCCAACCCCAATGAAAAAGAGATCAGCGGGAAAACTCCCTTGATCGGTTACCAGTTGCCGGGCCTTTTTCCCATCCCCTTCAAAGAAGCGAGGCTGAACTTCCCCCCTGTATCGTACACCATGGTCCTCCAGCTCCTTGACGATAATCGGTCCCACCTCGGGTTCCAGTCCGCTGTAAGGAAATTTTCCCCGATAGAGGAGAGTGGTCTCCACTCCACGATCCCAAAGGGCTTCGGCTACTTCCAGAGAAATATACCCGGCCCCGATAATCACCGCCTGACGAGGACTATTCTGGTCTATGAAATTTCGAATCCGGAGTCCATCAGCCATCTCCTTCAGGGTAAAGATATTTTGGGCCTCTTCTCCCGGAATTTCCAGTTTTCTCGAACGGGCCCCGGTGGCCAAAATCAGGCGGTCGTAAGGTAAAAAAAATTCTTTTCCGGTATCGAAGGAGAGAACCCGTACCTGTGTTTTTCCCGGGTCAATGGCCAGGACCTGATGTTGGAGTTTGATATCTATTTGCTGTTTCGTTTGGAATTCTTCGGGGGTTCTGACGATTAGCTCCTGAGGATCTTTGATTACATTCCCGATGTAATAGGGAAGGTCTCAGGCGGCGTAGGAGATAAACTTCCCCTTTTCCAAGAGGGTTATGCTGGCGGCCGAATCTCTTCGTCGGGCCGTGCTGGCCGCCGTCGGACCGGCCGCCGCCCCCCCCACAACAACCACCTTCAGTTTGTTGTCCGGCATCCTATAACTCCTTTTCTAAAAAAATGGGGCGTTCAAATCCCCAAAGCCAAATAGATCAAAACCTTTTTCTGATGAGGCTGACTCCTCAAAAAGAAAAGAGGGGGCTGTTAGAACAATCCTGAAAGAGGGACCAGATGAACCTTTTGCTGCAATTCGGCCGTTTTTTCTTTTATAACCAGCATGGTCTGGGGATAGGGATGACCGCAGGCCACGGCAAAACCCCTTTCCCGGGCCAACCGGATCAATAATTCCATTTGTTCTCGAATGGCATCCGGTTCTATATTGTTATCAAGGAAAATATCCCTTTGGATGGCCTTGACCCCTAATTGGGAGGCCAGGGGAAAAACAGCCGAATAGGGGGTCGTTCGACTGTCCAAAAAAACCACTTGCGGGAAGGCTTCAAGGTCCTTTACTAAAATGTTTTGAATTTCCTCATTCGACATTTGAGTCAACAGGGCCATCGGGCCGGGGTCCACTTGGGGAAATTCCTTGGGTTCCATTGGCAGATGAAGCATGGTTTCCTTGCCTTTTTGAAAGGCCTGCCTGACCAATTCTCCGGCAAAAGGGGCCTGGGGCAGAAAAGATAAGGTCAGGGGGGCTTCTAATTCAATAAAATCCAAGGCCAACTGTTTTTGGTACCCGAGGTCGTCTATAACAATGGCTACCAGCGGAAGCCCATTCTCTTTTGGATAGGAACGGCTCAGGAAAGGTTCCGGTTTCCTGGGAGGGCTTATTTCCTTGTGATATTTTTCTTCAAAAAGGGGAAGGCCGGGAGTGGCCGGCCCTTGAACCGGCCTCCAGGATCGCCATAGATAACCGGTACCCAAAGCGATCGCCAAGCCCACCGCCCAAACCCCTATCACTATTCTACGCCCTCCCTTCTTTCGAGGAACGGCCTGTTTCAAAGATCGACGGCGGGACACCGGAAGCCTTAGGGGGTTACATTTTTAAAAACCTGAGAAAAAACCCCCCAGCTTTTTAATAACTGCAGCGCGCTTGCCAACTGCGGGTCATCCCCATCCTCCCCCAACGGTTTCTTACTTTCTCCGAGAGGAAGCTCAGGACCTGGCTGCTTCCCATTCTTCTGATCTTCCATGTGTCTATCCAGGTCTTTTTCACGAAGAGCTCTGGGCTCTTTGTCGGGGGGGTCTCCTCTTTTCAACGGTTTTCCTTTAACCAGGATATCAGGTGAGATCCCCTTGGCCTGAATGGAACGGCCGCTCGGAGTATAGTAACGCGCTGTGGTTAATTTTAATCCCGAATTGTCCTCCAGAGGAATAATGGTCTGAACCGATCCTTTGCCAAAGGTCGGAGCCCCCAAAATTATCGCCCTTTTTTGATCCTGGAGGGCACCGGCTACGATTTCAGAGGCGCTGGCACTGCCCTCGTTGACCAGGACCACTAGAGGATAATTATGCGGTTCTTTGTTGGGGTGGGCGAGAAATTTCTGATTCAGTTCTTTGGATCGCCCCTGAATGGATACAATTACACCTGATTCTAAAAATATATCGGCTACTTTTACCGCTTCATTCAATAATCCTCCGGGATCATTTCGAAGATCGAGCACCAGACCCTTCAGGCTGCCTTTGTTGGTTGATTCCAATTTTTTCAAGGCCGCTTGAACATCTTCACTGGTTTTATCCTGGAAGGTGCTGACCCGGACATAACCGTAACCTTCTTCAAGCATTTTTGACTTGACGCTCCTGATCGGGATGACTTCCCGAACAATGGTATATTTTTGAGGTTCTTTGGCCCCTTCGTGGAGAATTAACAATAGGACCTTGGTCCCTTTTTGCCCTCGGATCATCCGTACGGCGTCATTTAAGGTCATATTCTTGGTGCTTTTATCTTCGATCTGGAGAATTTTATCTCCCGGCGACAAGCCCGCCTTGTCGGCTGGAGTCCCTTCAATCGGAGAAACAACGGTCAGCACCCCCTCCTTCAAGGTTATTTCGATTCCGATCCCGCTGAATATTCCGGATGTTTCGATTTCCAGATCTTTGAATTCTTCAGGAGAGAGAAAGGTGGAATGGGGATCAAGGGTGTTCATCATCCCCCGAATAGCTCCATAAATCAGCTCCTTGGAGTCTTTCTCTTCCACATATTTTTTCTGGATTTCAGTCAAGGCTTCACCGAAGACCTTAATCTTGGAGAAGGTTTTCTCGATATCGGCGGCATTGATATCCTTTTGGGGGTTATCCATCAAAAAGAAAAAAGTCATCACCAAAACGATCAACCCTAACCATTTTACTTTAAAATTCCCTTTCATAGATCCCCCAAACCCTCTTTCTTAAAGTTTATCTTTTTTAAATTTTGCTGAACTCGTAAAAAGTCGCCGGAAGCCCGAATTCGTCATTCCCGTGAAAACGGGAATCCAGGGAATTCAATAAGTTCTGGACCCCCGCCTTCGCGGGGGTGACGGTCCATCTGACTTTTTACGAGGTTGTCAAATTTTGCTGTGCTGTAATAAATTCTTGAGATTTAATGAAGTTATTAGTTCGAACTTTCTTTTTACTTTTCACCAACTCCCCATGGCCCTTGCCAGGCGTGATTGGGCCAGATTGTAGGCATAAAGCGCCTGATATAAGTTGTTTTTAGCCTGGGCCAGCAGGGTTTGG
>JACQYK010000051.1 GCA_016208255.1 Deltaproteobacteria bacterium
CCTGGGGATCGTCCGGGAAGGATTCGAAACTTTTGATGAACTCATGAAATTTATGCAGCCGGCCCTGGAATTGACTTTGCCGGATTCGGTTTTCAAGAAGCTTCATTTTACCGCACCTGCCGAAAATTTGATATGCTGGAAATGGGAGAGCTTGCAATGTTTCGCTTACAAGGGAATGAAACAGATCGGAGTAATCGATGGATACCGTTGCGGCGTGATGTATAGAATCGAATGCTGGCTTGAAGCCTTGGGTGTCGGATATTCGATGCAACCTATAATCGAAGGGTGTCTTATGCATGAGAAAGGGGTTTGTGAAGGAGAAATCCAAATTTTTCTCAGCGCCGGAAGGCAAGAATAAAAATCGGTAAAAAATAACCACTTTCTGCACCCGACCGGTGTCCCGCTGCGTTTAACACTATGCGGTGAAACTTCTGTTCTCCAAGGAGATAAAAAGTGTCACAGTCAACGAACGCTTGGAATGAAATTTTTGGTCAGCAGGGCAAGGTGTTTACGGAACCTCATCCAGATATGCCAAGGCTGGTCAAAATACTGAAGGACCGAAGCGCCGGTACTACCGTCTTAGACCTGGGGAGTGGCACCGGGAGACATGTGCTTTACCTGGCCAAACAGGGCTTTTCAGTCTTCGGGTTGGACAACTCTCCAGAAGGAATTCGGGCAACCCGTCAGTGGCTGGCCGAGAAAGGAGCGGAAGCGGATCTGCAATTGCAGAGTATGGCTGAGGAACTGCCTTACGGGGATGCCTTCTTTGATGCCGTGGTGTCCGTGCAGGTGATTCACCATGCCGCCCTGGCGACGATCAGGGGGATCGTGAAAGAGATCAGCCGGGTTCTTAAGAAGGGCGGGACCCTGTTGGTCACCGTACCGCGACTGAGGAATCAGGGAAAGGCTTTTGAGAAGCTTGAACCGAACACCTACGTCCCTTTGGATGGGCCGGAGAAAGGATTACCCCATCATTACTTTACCCCTGAAGAGTTACGAGAGGTATTCGAGGGTTACGACATAGAGGATATTCATCTTGATATTTGGGATCACTACTGCCTGATGGCCTCCAAAAGGTAGGTGGCCAAGGCCATGATCGCCTGGTTGAAGCAACGGGAATCAATCAAATGAAATAAGCACAAACCCGACGCTTCGGGGATGCGCCAAAAAGCTGCGCGCCCCTGAGCATCACTTGGGGGGGCGGTGCTCGGAGATGATCAGATCCTCCCCTTTATCATCAGCCAACAAAGACCCGCTAAGAAGGCGAAATCATGAATTCTTACAAATTGATAGCCGTTCAAGTGGCCAGGAAAGCCGGTGAAGTCCTCAAGAAAAAAATGGGGTCCGAAAGAACGATAAGGTTTAAAGGGGCCATCAACCTCGTTACCGAAATGGACCTCCTTTCCGAAAAAATCATTGTCGATGAGATTGAAAGACATTTCCCAGACCACGCCGTCCTGGCCGAAGAGCGACCGGCAACGGAAAAGACTTCCCGGTTCCTGTGGATTATCGACCCCCTCGACGGTACTACCAATTATGCCCATGGGTATCCTATCTTTTCCGTATCCATTGCTTTGGCCAAAGACAGGGAGATCGTTCTGGGAGTGGTCTATGATCCCACCCGCGACGAACTCTTTACAGCGGAGAGAGGACGGGGAACCAGGCTCAACGGTCGCAAAATCCGGGTCTCCTCCCTGTGCGCCGCGGGGGTTCCGCCGCCCTCGATCTTTGCTATGTTGCGGCCGGGCGGTTCGACGGGTTTTGGGAAATGAAGCTCGGTCCCTGGGATATTGCCGCCGGCAGCCTGATGGTTGCCGAAGCCGGGGGGCGAATAACCAATTTTTTGGGTAAGCCTCATAATCTGAGCGGGAAGCACGTCCTGGCCAGCAACGGTAAAATCCACTCGTCCATGCTTCGGATTGTCAAACTGGGGAAATTTTTGAAGTCCTGATATAAAAGCCAGGGACGGTTCAAGAACCCCCCCGGTCTTCGCCAACGTGGAATTGAAGTCTTCCCCTGAGGGGAGTAATACCCGATTTCCTTCCTTTTAAATACCTCTTTCAGATACTTCACATCGCTTATGCGCCACTGGACAGAAAATACTGTGTCCTTTGGGCAAAAATACAACACTGACTTTATTCCCCCCATTAAAGGCCGGTGGTATTTTTTACTAAATAAGATCAGTTCAAACCCGACTGGTGGCTCAGGGCTGGAGTTTAGGTTATACCCCAAGTTTCGAATTCCTTAACCCCTCGCGGAAAAAACGGAATTAAACGGTTCGGAAAAAAGGAGGTCTAAATGAATTTCATTAAAGTCGGCAAAGAAAATTCCGGCAGCATTGATTTATATTACGAGGACCATGGTCTGGGTAACCCGGTGGTGCTGATCCATGGTTGGCCTCTGAGTGGTGCTTCATGGGAGAAGCAGGTACCGGCCTTGATAAAGGCCGGTTATCGGGTCATCACCTATGACCGCCGCGGGTTCGGGCAATCCGGCAAGCCGGCCTCCGGGTACGATTATGATACCCTGGCCGAAGACCTGAACCAGATTTTAGTAACACTTGACCTGCGAGACGTGGCCCTGGTCGGATTTTCCATGGGAGGAGGGGAAGTGGCCCGTTATATCGGCGCTCATGGGACCGGGCGGGTTTGCAAGGCGGTCTTTATGGCGGCCATACCCCCCTTCCTATTGAAGACTTCCGATAACCCGGCCGGGGTGGAGGGGAATGTTTTTGAAGGTATTAAACAGGCGCTGGTGACCGATCGTCCGGCCTTCTTATCGTCCTTTTTTTCCAATTTTTATAATATTGATGTTCTGGGTGGGAAAAGAATAAGCGAAGAAGTGGTCCGATTGAGCTGGAATGTTGCCGCCGGCGCTTCTCCTATAGGGACCCTGGATTGTGTTCAATCCTGGCTGACCGACTTCCGGGATGACCTTAAACGCCTTGATGTGCCGACGCTGGTCGTCCATGGCGATGCCGACCGGATCGTCCCTCTGAACGCCTCGGGAAAGCGCCTGCCTGAGTTTGTCAAAAATTGCCGGGTGGCGGTAGTCGAGGGGGCTCCCCACGGGCTTAATTGGACCCACGCCGAGGAGGTCAACCAGGAGCTTCTGACATTTCTCGGTATGGTAGGTTAAAACCTGTCACTTCAAGCTATCATCAATAATCTCTATGGCCGGTAGGGGATGGTAGAGACCTCCCTGAATTGCAGGGCTGTTTACCTTGATGTTGCAAAAGCCGAGGATGCTGCAGATCCGCGGCGGCAAGGGTGAAGTCGTACTAAGGTACTTCGAACCCTTGCCAACAAAGGAGATGCGGCATCACACGGCTTTCCCGAAGGGTAAAAACTGATCCATATTTCAATGAAATCCATACTTCACTGGCGATGACTTTTGGCACCAGCTTCGAAATAATTAAAACACTCTGTTATTATTGGTAAATTATCATCAAAAGATCAATTTTTATGCAACTTTGAGGTTTTCCCTGATTGTATCAAGCCGGGACTCGATCCGGACGGTCATGACTCGATCTTCGTTTGGCCGTTTTCGCCTTTCTCGGCACAGACGTTCATCCCTGATCAATCGCTAAAGAGAGATTTATCCATGGAAACCGTCAGCCCGTCACTTTCTTTCAACCGCAGGAGCAATCCTTTGACCTTGGGCAACTCATAATGAAAGAAAAAGCGAAGGGTATAGAACTTTCCCTGATAAAATTGCTTCTCCATTTCGGAGAGATCGGAACTCAGTGCCTTTTGGATGGCCAGGCCCTGGAGGAGCCATTGCCAGGCCACGGTGATGATTCCAAAAAGTTCCAGATAGAGGGTCGAATCGGCCAGAAAAATTTCAACTTTACCCTCCCCTGCCAAGGCGGCCAGGTGAGCGGTGAGGTCTTTTAAAGAGGCCAGGGCTTCCCTCAAAGCCCGGGCATAGGGGACCAGGGCCGGAACGGTTTCGGCCTTGAGGATCGTCCTTTGAATCTCATCCGTAATAAGGGTAAAGGCCTTTCCCCCTTTCATGATCACCTTTCGCCCCAGCAGGTCCACTCCCTGGATCCCGGTCGTCCCTTCATGAATCGGGTGTATCCGGGCATCCCGGTAGAGTAATTCCAGGATGAATTCATCACAATAACCGTAACCACCCAGGCATTGAAGCCCCTGACTGACGGACAGGATTCCCATTTCCGAGGGGTAGGTCTTGGCCACCGGGGTCAGCAAATCCAAAAGCAGTTCACACCGCTCTTTCGCCTCCCCTTCCCTGATTTTTGATTGGTCCACGTACTGGGAGCATTGCATCAGCAGGGACAAAGAGCCTTCGACCACGGCCCTTTGAAAAAGAAGCATCCGTTTCACATCGGCGTGTTCGATGATCGGGACTGGAGGGGCGGTCGGGTCTTTGGCGGAAATTTTTCTTCCCTGTAGACGTTCCCGGCAATACTCCAAAGAGGCATAATAGGCGGCGGAGGCAATCCCGGCGGCTCCCAGACCGACATTGATCCTGGCTTCATTCATCATCTGAAACATATAAGGCAGGCCCTGATGCGCTTGGCCGACGAGGTATCCCCGACAATCGTTATTTTCCCCCATGCTCAATTGGGTAATCGGGGCTCCCCGGTAACCGAGCTTATGATAGACGCCGGCCACCTGGAGATCATTGAAAATGAGTTGACCGGCTTCAACCCTTTTTTTAGGCACTACGAAAAGGGAAATGCCCTTAACCCCCGACGGTGCCCCTTTGATCTTGGCCAGCATCAAATGGACGATATTATCCACCCCGTCATGGTCTCCGGCGGAGATAAAAATCTTTTGACCCCTGATCTGATAAAATCCCTGGTCGGTGGGCAGGGCCTGGGTGAGGACATCCGACAGGGAGCTGCCGGCCTGGGGTTCGGTTAAGGCCATGGTCCCCTGCCATTCACCGGAAAACATCCTGGGAAGGTATCTTTCCTTAAGTTCTTCGGAGCCGAAGGATAAAATCAGATTGGCCGCCCCGCTGGTCAGATGAGGATAGACACTGGCCGAGTAATTGGCGGCTGAAAAAATAAACTGGCCGGCCGTGGCCACTAATTGGGGAAGTTGCTGTCCTCCCGAATCGAAAGGGAAAAGGGCGGAAATCCACCCCCCCTCTCCGGACTCCTTCATAAAAGTCCTGACCGCGGGATGAACCTTGACTTCTCCATTAATAAAAGCCGGGGGGGTCTGATCCATCTCCTTCAAGGCCGGGCGCAGCAGATCCTGCCCCATCTTCAAGGCCGTCTCCAGGGTCATATCGAAAATCTCCCGGCCGTGTTCCTGAAAATAGGGATATTGACAGAGGTCCTCAATCTGAAAAACCTCATAGAGTAAAAATTTTAAGTTTCGCAGGCTGACGAATTGGTCCATGGCAATCTCCTCCCGGATAGTTATGATCTGGTTCGACGGCAGACAAAACCCTCGGTTTGTTGAAATTTTATACGGCCAACTATAATTAGGGAACCAAGGTGAGTCAAGAGGAAAGAGTGCATTCCGGGGTGTTCAAAGACGGCCAATTTATCTTTTTACTTATTTCTCTCTTTTTGATAATAATATTGAAAAAATTCTTATCCCCCTTCACCTCCTTTTTCGAAAATGAAGATCATCGATCTAAAATTTGAACCGCATCATATCCCCGTGCTGGCCGATTGGCATCACCGGGAATGGTCCTACCTGAATCCAAATGAAACCGTTGAGCAGCGGATAGCAGATATGCAGTCTTATTTAACCGATCGTCTAGTGCCAAGCACCTTCATTGCTAAAGAGGAGGAGTTATTGGGTTCGGCCGCTGTCATTGAGCATGACCTGGACACGAGACCGGAATTATCACCCTGGCTGGCGAGTGTCTTTGTGGCCCCGGAACACAGGGGCAAGGGAGCCGGGTCTAAACTGGTAATCCATGTCATGGAAAAAGCCAGGGAGGCCGGAATATCCGCTCTTTATCTGTTTACTCCGGATAAAGAGCATTTTTATCAAAAATTAGGTTGGCAAACCATTTCCAAAGAAACGTATCAAGGTCATTTGATTACAGTCATGAAGGTAAACCTGACCGGTTAATACGTTAATACCCCGAGAGCTTTGAAAAGCTCAAAGAGCAATTTCCTTCCCTTCCAGCGCCTTTTTCAATTCCTCCACCTTCGTTATGGGCGATTGGCAGGCATATTGGCTGCAAAGGAAAACGGTTGGCTGTTTATTCACTGGGGTTAGGGGTTCCAAGAAAGGGGAGAGCTGAAAGGCTTTCAGCGCCTCCTCTTCCCCTTCAGGCCGCAGTAACAAGACCTTATTGGGCAAAAAACTTCGCTGGATCAGTGAAATCATTTCCCCGGCCCTGTCCTCGACCTGATTTCCGGAGACCACGATCTCCTGACCGGGGCCAAATCCAAAGTCCAGAGCGTTGAGGAACTGAGTATAGGCCATGGGATATCCGGCCACGGTGGCTGAAAAATGATTGAACAGTTGATCGGCCTTGTGCTCTAAATCGGTGTTGCCGGTCATTCGGCCCAGTCTTAAAAAATTCAGGGCCGTGACCGAATTCGCTGATGGGGTTGCCCCGTCATAAAGGTCCTTTTCCCGGAAAATTAGTTTTTCCCCTACTTCGGCGGTAAAATAACAGCCGCCTTTTTCCTGGTCCCAGAACAGATCGATCAGCCGCTGATTCAGAGCCATCGCCTCCTCCAAGAAACGAATATCAAAAAGGGTTTCATACAATTCAATTAAGCCCCAGATGAAAAAGGCGTAATCGTCCAGGAAACCCGGATAGGCCACCTGCCCTTCCCGGTAACGTCGATAAAGTCCGCCTTCGGGAGTACGCATGGTTTCCAGAATAAAACGGGCCGCCTTTCCGGCTGCCTGGGCGTAGGCCGGATCACCCAGGGTCTGAGTCCCTTTGGCCAGGGCGGTGATCATCAGACCATTCCAGGAGGTCAGGATTTTATCATCTTTTAGGGGGTGAATCCGTTTCTCCCGGGCGGAGAAAAGTCGCTCCCGGGCCCCGGCTAATCGGGTTTCCAATTCCCCAAGCCCTAACTTTTCTTGCAGGGCAAAGTCCTCAGGAGAAATAGAAATATAGGGAATATTTCTTCCTTCCTCAAAATTACCGGCCGGGGTGATGTTATAAAAACGGCAAAAGAGGCCGGCCGTTTCCCGATCCAATAAATCCAGGACCTGTTGATAGGTCCAGAGATAAAAAAGCCCCTCTTTCCCCTCACTGTCGGCATCTTCAGCCGAATAAAAACCTCCCTCAGCTGAGGTCATGTCCCTTAAAACATAGTGGAAGATCTCCCGGCTGACCCGGGCCTGAAAGGGATTTTTCAGGGCCTGATAGGCTTCGGTATAGGCCAGGGCCAGCAGGGCCTGGTCATAAAGCATCTTTTCAAAATGGGGGACCAGCCACTTTTCATCCACTGAGTATCGATGGAACCCCCAGCCGATTTGATCAAAGATCCCCCCGAAACGCATGGCCTGAAGGGTCTTTTCCACAATTCTTTGAACCTGGGGTTCCCGGTTTTGTCGATGGCAGCGTAACAAAAAGGTCAAATGGTGAGGTGTAGGAAATTTTGGCGCCCCCCCAAAACCGCCCCAATCCGGATCAAAGCCCTTTTTGAGCTGCTCACAACCAAGATTGAGGGTTTGAGCGTTTAAAGAAGTCACCCCGGAAACAGGCGCTGTTCTTGATTGGATTTCCTGGGTGGTCTGTTCCGCGGCCTGGAAAATTCGCCCCCGGTCCTTCTGCCAAAGGGCGCCGATCTGGGTCAAGAGTTCAATAAATCCTGACATCCCCAGACGGCTGGTTTTAGGGAAATAAGTCCCGGCAAAGAAGGGTTTTGCTTCAGGGGTCATAAAGATGGACAAGGGCCAGCCACCCCGTCCGGTCAAAGCCTGGCAGACCGACATATAAACCTGATCGATGTCCGGACGTTCCTCCCGATCCACTTTAATGGAGACAAAAGATTGGTTGAGTAGTCGGGCCACTTCCTCATCTTCAAAGGATTCATGGGCCATGACATGACACCAGTGGCAGGTGGCATAACCGACGGAAAGAAAAACCGGTTTCCCCTCTCTCTTGGCTTTTTCAAAAGCTTCCCGGCCCCAGGGATACCAGTCAACCGGGTTATGGGCATGCTGGAGGAGATAGGGACTTTTTTCAGTTATCAAATGGTTGGCCATGATCCACCTCACTTATCGGGTCTTTGTTTCGTTAGCTGCCGTCTTAACGGGCCCCATTTCCCGTCTTGGCCGAATCGGTGAAAGGGACGATCAACTGGTAAACCCCTGAAGATAATTTGGAGGTGAAGGGGTAGGGTCCTTTTTTAAATACCTGGAGCATAGCGGTATTGGTGGCCAGTACCTCGGCGGTAAAACCTCCCAACCCGTTTTTTTTGGCGATATTGATAAGCAGTTGATAGAGATAAGAAGCGATTCCCTGACCCTGGTATTCTTCATCTACGATAAAGGCCACATCGGCGAATTGGTTTTCCTGGTTTCGTACGTAGCGGGCCTCGGCTACAATTCGAGCTTCGCCTTTGGACCCTACCATCCCGATAATGGCCATGGTGTTCCGGTAATCGATGTTGACATAAGATTGCATTTTGGTATGAGGCATGGTCCGAACCGGGCTGAAATAGCGGTAATAAACATCCTCCTCGGAAAAACGATAAAAAAGCTTGCGCATCTGGTCTTCATCCGAAGGCTTTATGGCCCGAAACCGAAGACTTAACTTGTCCTTAAAGGAATGGGAGTGCTCCAGATCCCCCGGATAGAAATGGCCGGCTTCCGGGATATAGATCTGGTCCGGATAGATCATGTTGGACTCTTTGGCCAGCCGGACCAGTTCGGCCCTGTCGTCCGGATGGGCGATATCGATCAGGGCCAAGGCCCGTTCCCGCACGCTTATGCCTTTCAGGTAAGCGATTCCGTATTCGGTGACTACCATATCCAGGACCTCGCGGACACTGAACTGATTCGGGTAGTCGGCGATGGATATTTTTATGTTCGAATCCTGTTGTAAATTACGGCTGGGCAGGGCACAGATGGTTCGTCCACCTTTGGAAAGTTCAACGCCGGCCAGGAAGCCCTGGGCCTCCCCCATGCTGTAAGCCACGTTGCTCAGGCCCACATGCATGGCCACTCCGCCGGTCAAATCCACCTTGCGGGCCGGGATAATCAAGGTAAAAAGGTCATGGGATCCTATGATTCTGGGATCTCCCACCACATCAATCCCCTGAAACTCGACCATCGGATTTCGATCCAGCCAGCTCATGAGTTCTGCCGTTCCCAGGGCATAGGAGACTACGCTTTTCCCCCGGTAGAAGGTCTTGAATTTATTGGTGACGGCCCCGCAGCGAATAAGATCCATGAGGGGATCGGTGATAAAAAGGGAATGGACGCTCAAATTTTTTTTCTTTTTCAGACAGGGAGCCAGGGCCTCAAACAGGCTTCCAGTGGCAAAGGACAGGCAGCACCCATTTTCCACCAGAACCGCAACGTTGGCCGCCACTTTTTCCATAACCGGGTCTGTAGGCCAGCGGTCGAAGGTGATAGGGGGCAGTTCAGCGGAAACCAGAAAATCAAACTCCCTGACATTGACCAGGGTATCCCCAAGGGTTAGAGGCACCTGATGATTAATCTCTCCGACCACCAGAGAGGCCTGGGCCATCGCCTGCCTGGCGGCATCCACCGTCACACCCAGAGTCGCCCAACCGGTTTCATTGGGCTCGGTAATTTGAATAAAAGCTACGTCGATCCTGATGGAGCCGGATTCTATCAAACCGGGAATCCGGGTGAACCGACAGGGGATCAGGTCTACATGACCCATCCGGACAGCTTCACTGGCTACCCAGCCCGAGTAAAAGGTTTTAAGACGGTACTTGTTTATATATCGTTCCTCCAAAGGGATCGTATCTCCCAGACTGATAAGCTGAAGGACTTCCAGATCTCTCAGGTTGGATAAATTCGAAGAAAGGAGATATTTTATCAAAGTGCGAGGCTCGGCCGCACCGGTCCCCACGAAGATGCTCATGCCCGGTTCTATTTTTTCCAAAACCTTTTCCGGAGGAACAATCTTGTCCTGCCAGGAGTCAGTCATGCCTGCATCTCTGAAAATGCCCTAATTGTTTAATGGTTCTTCTTCAATCCGTGCTCTTATCCTTCGCGCCTCCTGCAAAGTCGCGATAATTCGAATTTATCATTAAATAGGTCAGCCGTCTCGGCTGACCTCTGTTGATTTCAACCTATTGTCAGGCAAGTTGCCTGACCTATTTTTGAAAAGAATGGACTTTTGCAAGAGGCTCCGTTAACAGCGCAACAAACCCTTTTGCACCTGCGACCTCTTTTGAATTTGAAGAAATGGCTCAATGGATACTCCGTTTTTTTCGGCTCAAATAATCCACCAGCAGATATTTGCCAAGCTGGTTGGGGGCGGTGAAGAAGGCGCGACCCTTGTTGATCTTGGTGACCTCATTGACGAAGCCTACCAGCATGGGCGAACGGTCAAGCATGAAGGTGTTGATGGTTGCTCCGGAGCGGGTGAAGACCCGGACTTCTTTGAGGGTTTCCCGGATGGCATTGGGGCTGATGCCAAAGGTGGGCCATTCGATATGTAATTGGCCGTTCAGGGTAAAAGCCGTCGGCTGGCCGTCGGTGATCATGATGACCTGGTGCCGGGCATCCGGGTGCTGGCCGAGCAATCGGTGAGCCAGGCGCAGTCCGTCCTGGATGTTGGTAAAGACATCGTCGCCGAAACTCCCTACCGCTTCCAGGAGCTGCTTACGGTTGAGCCGCTGGGCCCGGGTGGCGAATCCGACCATGTAGAACTTATCGGTAGGGTAACGGGTCCGGATCAGGTGTTCCAGGGCCAGGGCCACTTTTTTGGCCGCGGTAAAGCGGTCATTCTGGAACATACTGTAGCTCATGTCCAGCATGAGGACGGTGGCGGTGGCGGTATTATACTCGGTTTTGAAAACCTCGAAGTCTTCCGGTTTCAACCGCACCCGGCTTTTCCCGGAGCGCAGGGCTTCCACTTTCAGACCGCTCCCGGCTTCCCGAAAAACCGCGTTGGACAAGGTTTTCGGCAGATGTAACTGGAAAGGATCACCGAAAGCAAAAGGCCGGCTCTCGTCCGGCAGGGCCTCGCCCGGGCCATGAAAGGAGGTACTGTGGGCGCCAAAGGGTCCGCGGCCAACCAGGGCATAAATATCACGGAGGGCTTTCTGGGCGATCATTCGCATGGCCTTGGGCGTCAGCACCAGCCGGCCTTCTTCGGCCGCCACAAAACCGGAATCGCGCAGGAAATTCATGAATTGGAGAAAGGTCTGGATCGAACGACTGGCTTCTTCACCCAGGTATCGGGCCAGGTCCTCCAGGTTCATCCCCTGGAGATCTCCCCGTTCAAGGGCCTGGATCAGTTCGTCCAAACGCTGCAATTGCTCGGCCAGAGCCATGGCCTGCTCCAGGGTCATGGACTGGCCCCCTTGGGACATATTCTGCGCCGCCATTTGCTGAAGTTGACTGAGGGTCTTAAGAAATTCCTGAAATTCCGCTTCGGCTTCTTTATCCATAAAATCATAGTTTCTAAGCTGCCTGACGGCTTCTCCGAGATTCTGAGGCAGTCCGTGCAATCCGGCCTCGCGTTGGAATAGATCCTCGATTTTTTTCCGGGCCTTCTCCGATCCGGTGACCGAAAGTTCCTGACTGGCCTGCTCCTCCGTCTGTTGAATCGTTTTCAATTCCTTTTGCACGATCTGATCCAGTCGTTTTCGAAGCTCTTCGCTCAAGCCCCGGGGATTGAACTGCTTAAGCATTTGGCTCCGTTGTTCACTTAAACGCTTGGCCAATCGGTCCAATCCTTCCAGCCGAAAGTTCTGGGAATCGAAGGAAAGCCCCTCCCGCAGCATCCATTCCAGGGCAAAGCCGGCGTCCCCGGTCTCGAGGAATTTTTCAAGAAAATCATCGGTCATGGTCTTGAATTCCAGATCAACGACCTGGCTGCCATCCCATCGGGTGTAACGGAATATTTTAGACATGGTTCATAGTCCTTTAATAAATACCGTTAGGCGTCAGGCGTAAAGCGTTAGGTTAAACCCTTTTTCATGCTTCAAGGGTGTTCCCAGGGAACATAAAGTGAGAAAACTAAAATTGGAATTAAATCCACCAGGCCCAATAGGCAACAAGTAAATAGAAAAAGCTCACGCCTTACGCCTTACGCCTTACGCTTTCTTTTAATGAAACCCTTCCCCCCGCTCCCGCTTTATAGTCGGTTTGGGTTTGGGCGCCTGAGGCGATATTTTATAAACCGTCTTGTCCTTGCGCAGTTCTTTATTCAGTTTCTGATTCAAATGCAGTCCTTCCAGAATAAACTCCGTCGCCGAGGCCAGTTGTCCCGGGGAATCGCTGAGGCCCAGCACTTTCAGGGCCTCACGCAGAACCGGCACCTGTTTAACAAAATCCTTGTATTGCGAGGAAGGCGAGTCGGCCGAGACTTCCACAGAAGCCCCGGCATCAAAAATCCGGATGACCGGCTCCAAATCCTCAACCCGGAAATAACGATCAAAAATTCCCCGGATTGCGCGACGGAGAAGGCGGTCCACAATCTCCACCTCGGTCTGATCCTCTCCGGCATACTCGATTTCGATCTTCCCCCGCGAGCTGGCAAAAACCGCCGGCAAATCGGAAATACGAGGGACTATCTCCGCCTCATTGAGACGAATGGCCCGCTTATGGGCGCTGGCCAGCACACTTTCATAATTGGAAATGCTCATGCGCACCGAGACCCCGGAGGATTGATTGATCTCCGGGCACTGGCGGGCCTCAAAGGTCAAACCGGCGATGACCTCTTTAATATATCCGGGAACCAGGACCCGGCGGTCAGAGGAGACGTTCGCCTGGGCCTCCTGATCGACAATATCCATTTCAATCTCCCGCTTGATCGGATAGTGGGTGCGTACTTGGGAGGAATACCGGTCTTTAAGCGGAGTAATGATGCGGCCCCGATGGGTATAGTCTTCCGGGTTGGCCGTGGCCACAATCAACATGTCCAGAGGCAGCCGCACTTTGAACCCCTTGATTTGCACATCGCCTTCTTCCAAGATGTTGAAGAGGCTGACCTGGACCTTTTCGGAAAGATCCGGCAGTTCGTTTATGGCAAAAATGCCCCGGTTGGTACGGGGCAAAATCCCGAAGTGGATAACCCGTTCGTCGGAGAGATACCGCCCTTCGGCCACTTTGATCGGGTCCACGTCACCGATCAGATCCGAAACCGAGACATCAGGGGTAGCCAGCTTTTCGCCGAAACGTTCTTCTCTGGGGATCCAAATGATGGGAAGGCGGTCGCCCATTTCGACGGCCCGGATCCGACATTCATGGCAGATGGGAGCAAAAGGATTATCGAGAATTTCACAACCGCCCACCGCCGGCATCCAATCGTCCAGGAGCTGGACCAGGGTCCTGATCAACCGGCTCTTGGCCTGACCCCGTTCGCCCAATATAAGAATGTCGTGGCTGGAGAGAATAGCGTTCTCCATTTCCGGGATCACGGTCTCGTCATAGCCGAGGATCCCCGGAAAAAGAATTTCTTTGGCGGTCATCCTGGCCACCATATTTTCCATTAATTCCTTTTTAACAGAGCGATAGATCCACCCTGAGGCACGCAATTCACCTAATGTTTGACTCTTATTCACAGTGTTTCTTCTCCCTTCCTGATTTCAGGGTATTTTCCGTCCTCTCCTCCCCTTCCTCTGGGGCGATCGGAATCCCGGACGGCTTTTAACCTGTCTTATAGTAACCATTCTTCTGGACTTCGTCAAAAGGAAAATAATGGGTATCCAGAGCGGGGGAGTGGTCTGCCTGAATGATCAACCCAGGATCAAGCCGCCACGCCTGCTTTTTGGGGCGTGACACCACGATACGGTCGACTTTGTCGACCTAAAAAGGAGACTTCCAGAGGAAGTCAGGACATGAAAATTTTGTGAGACTGGTAAGTTAGGTCGTCATTCCCGCGAAAGCGGGAATCCAGGTTATTCAATAAACCTCAAAGACCCTGGATGCCGGGCCGACTCCCAAAGGGAGTCTTTGCTTTAAGTTCGGGCCGCTCGATCCGCTCGGCCCGCTCGACTTTGTCGAGCTTTTGAATAGGCATCCATCCGGATGCCGTATGCCGAGCTCCCCAAGAGGCTTCCATTCGGAAGCCGAATTGTCGAGCTTTTGAAGAGGCCCCCCAAAGGGAGCCGATGAGCCGAACGACTCGAGTCCACCATGACGGAGAACAAACAAGCCTGGAGTTTAATATGGGTTATTTTCAGACTAAAATAATATCCCCAGGCAATCCTGAAGGGACCCGATCCCGATTAATTCCATGGCAGGTGTCTTTCCGGCCTGTTCCAGATTGTTTTTCGGCAAAAGGCAACGGGTGAAACCCAACTTCTGGGCCTCCTTGACCCTCAACAATGATTGACTGACAGCCCGAATTTCCCCGGTCAATCCCACCTCCCCGAACAGGACCGTCTGGGCGGAGATGGGACGGTCCAGGAAACTGCCGGCCAGTGCGGCGGTGATACCCAGATCGACAGCCGGTTCATCAATCCGAATGCCCCCGGCCACATTCAGGAAGATATCCTGGTTCAAAAGGTTCAGGCCGGCCTTTTTTTCCAAAACAGCCACGAGAAGAGAAACCCGGTTGTGATCCACTCCCATGGCCGTCCGCCGGGGGACCCCGAAATTGGTCTGACTGACCAGGGCCTGGAGTTCCACCAGGATTGGCCGGGAACCTTCCAGACTGGGCACCACCACCGACCCGGGAACATTCAGGGGGCGTTCGGACAGAAAAAGCTGGGAAGGGTCTCTGACTTCTTCCAATCCCGAATCTTTCATTTCAAAGACCCCGATCTCATTAGTCGAGCCAAAACGGTTTTTAACCGCTCGGAGGATACGGTAAGCGTGTCCCCGTTCCCCCTCAAAATATAGAACCGTATCGACCATATGTTCCAGGACCCGCGGACCGGCGATGATCCCTTCTTTGGTGACATGGCCGATCAAAAAAAGAGAGGTGTCCGACTTCTTGGCCCAGACCATCAATCGGCCGGCCGCCTCCCGAACCTGAGAGACACTGCCCGGAGCGGAACTCATCTCTCCGGAATAAACAGTTTGAATGGAATCGACGGCCACAAAACGGGGTTGAAATTCCTTCAAGATTTTAAAGATCGCCTCCAGAGAGGTTTCGGAAACAACCAGGACCTGACTTTCCCCCGCCCCCAGCCTTTCGCCCCGCATCTTGATCTGCTGGACCGATTCCTCTCCGGAGATATAAAGAGATTTATGGCCCAAACCAGCTAACCGGTCCAGGATCTGGAGGACGAGGGTGGATTTTCCAATCCCCGGATCACCACCCACCAGGATTGCCGAGCCGGGAACCACCCCGCCGCCGAGCACACGGTCCAGCTCATCAATCCCGATCAGGTGCCTCTGCTCTCCCTGGCTGGAAATTTCTTTAAGGGGTTGGGGGAGAGACTTCCGACCCGGGCTTTCCTCCCAGGGATGGGCCTTTATCGATGGGGAAAAGGTTTCTTCGAGAAGACTGTTCCAGGTTCCGCAATCCGGACAACGTCCCAGCCATTTCGGGCTCTGAAATCCGCAGGATTGACAGGCATAGACTGATTTGTCGGTTTTCATAGTTTTTCTATTGTAATCCAAAAAAAAATAACCGCCAGGGTTTATTTTTTTTCGACTTTATATTCACAACTACTTTAAAATAAATGTATTTTTTAAATTTCGGCAACCGGCCTTCATTCAAAGGAAAGGTTTTACAAGCGTTTTTCTGGTATAGTGAATTCCCCTCAAAAAATATAGATTGACATTATCTCCTGTTATCATTATATTATAACTTTTAATTAAGCGGGCATAGCTCAGCTGGTAGAGTACAAGCTTCCCAAGCTTGGTGTCGCGGGTTCGAATCCCGTTGCCCGCTCCAACTTGGCTGGAGCGGTAGTTCCCTTTTTGAGGTGGGTCTTCGCCTTTGGACGATTAAAGGTGAGCCATGTCTTCGAATAGCGGATGAGTTGATATTTTTCTGAAGTTTTTGGCATCATCGATATCAATTAATGTTCTGCATTGCGAAGTGGGCCTCGGCCCATTTTTTTTTGGTCGGTGCCAAGACAAGAAATGATAAGTTCGTCACCCCGGCGAAAGCCGGGGTCCAGGATAAGCATACAGGATAAGTATAACTTATTTAAAAAACTGGATTCCGGCTTTTGCCGGAATGACGGAAACGGGCTTCCGGCGACTTTTTACGAATTCATTACTAATATCGGCGAGCCTCTTTTATATTTCAAGAAATAATGGACAGCTTATCTAAAACAAACCCGGAGAGGATAGAATCCTTGGTCGAAGCCCTTCTTAAAGCTGAAGGCTTGGAACTGGTGGATCTGGAGTTTCGGAAAGAAGCCCGAGGATGGGTCCTGCGGATCTTTATGGATAAACCGGGAGGAGTGACCCTGGATGATTGTTCGGACCTAAGCCGGGAAATTGGAGATCAGATCGAAGTCAATGAGTTGATCCCCCATTCCTATACCCTGGAAGTTTCTTCCCCGGGCTTGGATCGCCCCTTAAAAAAAGAAAAAGATTTTCTTCGCAGTATCGGAAAAATGATACAACTTTCAACGAAGGTCCCTTGGGAGGGCCAGACTTTTTTCAAGGGCATCCTTTTGGATTTCCAGGTTTCGGGCGCCCTGCGTCTGGCCGAAACCAAGAAAACCTGGGAGATCCCGGTTACCCATATTACCAAAGCCCGATTAGTTTTTGAGGGTTGAGCTTTATCTTATATCAGGGGCCTGTTATTTCATTGGACCCAGGGGGCTTTCAGCGAAAACGCACCTAGCCCCGGCTGTGGACCTGGACCCCAAACCACGAATGATTTTTTTGGCATTAAAAACTAAGGAGCCAAAACCATGGGTTTGATTCAGAAGAAAGAAAAAGATCTGGCAGCCATTCCTCCTTTGGAACTAAAGAGAGTTATCGATCAGGTCAGTCGAGATAAAGGTATTAATAAAGAGGTCCTGATCTCCACTCTGGTGGAAGCTATCGGATCGGCGGCCAAAAAAAAGCTGGGCCTGAAAACCGAGATCGAAATCAATTACAACGACGATCTGGGAGAGATCGAGGTTTTTGAATTTAAGGAAGTGGCGGAAAAGGTCAAAGACCCCCATACGCAGATTTCTCTGGAAGAGGGGAAAAAGCTGGATCCTGAATGTGAGGTGGGAGACAGTCTGGGAATAAAGATGGAGACCAGTTCTTTCGGCCGTATCGCCGCCCAATCGGCCAAACAGGTCATTATCCAGCGGATGAAGGATGTGGAGCGGGATATTGTCTTTGAGGATTTTAAAGATCGAAAAGGAGAGGTCATCAACGGCATCATTCAGCGCTTTGATAAAGGAGCGGCGGTAATCAATTTGGGCCGGACCGAAGCCATTTTGCCGATCGCCGAACAGATTCCTACGGAAACTTACAAGCAGGGGGACCGGATCCGGGCTTACGTGCTGGATATAAAGAAAATCAGCAAAGGCCCTCAAATCATTCTTTCCAGAACCCATCCCCAGTTTCTGGCCGCCCTTTTTGAAATGGAGGTTCCTGAAATCTCCCAAAAAATCGTCCGGATTGTCCATGTGGTCCGGGAACCGGGAAGCCGGTCCAAAATCGCTGTTCTCAGTGAAGACAAAGATGTCGATCCGGTCGGGGCCTGTTTGGGGATGAAGGGAAACCGCGTCCAATATGTCGTTCAGGAGCTTAGAGGTGAAAAGATCGATATCATTTCCTGGAATCCGGATCCGGCCAAGTTTATTTGCAATGCCCTGGCTCCGGCCGAGATCATCCGGGTGATCATCGATGAAGTCAACCGGTCCATGGAAGTAGTAGTGCCCGACGAACAATTGTCCCTGGCCATCGGGAAGAGGGGGCAGAATGTCCGCTTGGCCTCCCGCTTGACCGGCTGGAAAATTGATGTCAAAAGTGAATCAAAATATACCAAGTCCATGCGGGACGGATACCAATCCTTGCTTCAGATTACCGGAGTGGGGGAAGCCACGGCGGATTCACTATACAAAGGTGGTTTTGGATCAGCCAAGGAAGTGGCCGAATCCAACATCGATGAACTAACCCAGATATCCGGAATTACCTCCAAAAAAGCAGAAAAACTGCTGGACGCCGCCAACGAGTTCTTGAAAATTACACAGCCCAAAGATCCCCTGGCTGATAATCAGGAAATGGAACAAGAAGAAAAAACAACCGAAAACGAGAGCTTGGGAGAGGCCCCGGTGGTCGAAAATAAGGCCCCCGTTGAATGAACAAAATAATCAGGCAAAGAACCTGTCGGGCCTGCCGGAAGAAAAAGGATAAAAAAGAATTATTGAGGCTGACAATTTTGGATAAAAAAATTCTTGAGGTTGACCCCGGACAAATCAAGCCGGGGAGAGGGTGGTATTTGTGTCAGGAAGAAGCTTGTCTGTTTTGCCTGAAGGCCGCAAAGAGCCGGCATAAATCCTTTGGTCGCGATTTGGAGATCGGTCCGAGATTGAAAAACTTATTAACGAATCCGCCGGCGGGGGGGGACCATGGCCAAAATTAGAGTCTATGAATTAGCCAAAGAACTGCAAATGGAGAACAAGGCCCTGTTGGATCTTGTTCGGGAATTGGGAATTGAAATTAAGAGTCATTCTTCTTCCCTGACTGACGAACAGATTTCTCTGATCAAAGGTCACCTAAAGGGGACTAAATCTCTGGTCGTTGAAGAGCAGCGGATCAAATCCACCGTTATCCGCCGACGGAAAAAAATCGTCGAGGTTGAACCGGTCGTTGAACCCCAGAAAGAAGAACCGATTCTGGAAGCGCAGCCGCAACCGGAAGTCAGGGCGGAAATCCCTTCCGTTCCGGAGCCGCAAGCCCCGGAGGTATCGATAGCCGGACAAGAGCCTCCGGCCGAAATAATGATCGAAGCGCAAGCAGAGCCGCAGGTCCTTCCCCTTAAAGAAGGAGAAAGGGAAGTAGAACCCGAACTCCTGAAACCTTCACCTCTTCCACGGCCCCATCCGGAGAAACCCCCCAAACCGGCCAAAGAGACCCCGGCCAAAGTGATTCGCCGGGCAGAAACTCCGGCCCGGGTTATCCGGCCGGCGGAACCGGTGGCCAAAGTGGTTCAACCCATTCGCCCTCCGGCTCCCCCGGTTAAACCGGAAGAAAAAAAGACCGATAAACCGGTCCAGGAGATCCCCAAAGAAAAAGAGAAAATATCCCCCAAAAAGAAGCTGAAATCAGCCAAGACAGCGGCCGAGGAAGAAGCCGCTAAGGCAAAAATATTTAAGAAAAAAAGGGAAATTTTAGAGCGGGCGGACCTGTATGATGATTCAGGGAAAGAGGCCAGGGCCTACCGGACCGGCAAAGGGGGAAAATTACCGGTCAAGAAATTCAAGAAAACGGAAATCACCACCCCCAAGGCCATCAAACGCCGTTTAAAAGTATCCGAGGCCATCAATGTTGCTGAACTGGCCAAAAGAATGGGCATTAAAGCAGGGGAACTCATCAAAAAAATGATCGCGTTAGGACTTATGGCCACATTAAATCAGTCGATTGATTTTGACACGGCCGCTCTGGCGGCTTCCGAATTCGGTTTCGAGGTTGAAAAAGTTTACCTCGAGGAAGATCAAATATTAAAACTGCACGCCGACCTACAGGAAGAACTCCAAACCCGGCCTCCGGTAGTCACCATTATGGGCCATGTGGACCACGGTAAAACCTCTTTGTTGGATGTGATTCGAAAAACCAACGTCACCGCCGGAGAGGCGGGGGGGATCACCCAGCATATCGGGGCCTATCATGTCCATTTGGACAAGGGGGAGATCGTTTTCCTGGATACCCCCGGTCATGAGGCCTTTACGGCTATGAGGGCCAGAGGGGCCCAGATAACGGATATCGTCATCCTGGTTGTGGCTGCGGACGATGGCATGATGCCGCAAACCAAAGAGGCCATTGATCATGCCCGGGCGGCCGGCGTACCCATCATCGTGGCCATCAATAAAATAGATAAACCCAATGCCAATCCGGAGCGGGTTAAAAGGCAATTGGCCGAATACGGATTGGCCCCTGAGGAATGGGGGGGAGACACCATTTTTGCCGAGGTTTCGGCCAAGACCGGCGTCGGGGTGGATGCCCTGCTGGAATTAATCCTCTTGCAGTCCGAGGTCCTGGAGCTGAAAGCCAATCCCAACAAAATGGCGGTTGGAAGGATCGTAGAAGCCCGCCTGGATAAAGGCCGGGGACCGATTGCCACTGTGCTGATTTCAGGGGGAGTGTTAAAAACCGGAGACCCCTTTATCTGCGGGATCCATTTTGGAAAGGTCCGGGCCCTCTATAACGATTGGGGCCAGAAAGTAAATCAGGCCCTGCCCTCCATACCGGTCGAGGTCCATGGATTTAGCGGTGTGCCCATGGCCGGAGATGAATTTGTGGTTGTTGAAGATGAGAAAACCGCCAGGCAGATCGGTCTGTTCCGTCTCCAGAAAAAGAGGGAGGCCGAACTTTCCAAGACCAGCAAGGTCACCCTGGAGAAGCTCTATGAACAAATCCAGGAAGGACAGGTCAAAGAACTCAACATTATCCTCAAGGCCGATGTCCAGGGTTCCATTGAAGCCATCAGTGAGGCCCTGCATAAATTGAGCACCCCGGTTATCAAGGTCAACGTGATCCACAGCTCCCCGGGAGCGATCACCGAGACCGACATCATGCTGGCTTCAGCCTCTAAAGCCATTATCATCGGATTCAATGTCCGGCCGAACCATAAAGTGCAGGAACTGGGAGAACAGGAGCAGGTGGATGTCCGGTTTTACGATATCATCTATCAATTGGTTTCCGATGTCAAAGACGCCATGGTCGGAATGCTGGAGCCGGTTCACAAAGAGGTGGTCCACGGGCATGCCGAAATCCGGGAAATTTTTCACGTTCCCAAAGTCGGTGCCATCGCCGGAAGTTTTGTGGTCGACGGGACCATTGAAAGAAATGCCAAGGCCCGTCTCCTGAGGGACCAAGTAGTGATCTATGATGGGCGCATAGCTTCCCTGCGGCGGGTAAAAGATGACGTTAAAGAGGTGGCTGCCGGTTATGAATGCGGCATCAGGCTGGAAGATTTTAATGATCTCAAGGTAGGGGATGTGGTTGAATCGTATATCCTCGAAGAAGTAAAACCGGAACTGTAACTAAACGGTACACGGTCTAAGGTGTACGGTATAAGGTTTAAGATCTGAGGTTTGAGGTAAGCGATTTTTTACCCAGTTTTTTGACTCTTTTAGGTTTTACCTTTCACCTTAGACCTTGTACCTTGAACCCTTTTTTAGGTTTTTATGGTCATCGGGATCCTGGAAATAATTCTATATCTACCGGAATCTCATTCTTTGAAGGAAAAGCGTCAGGTCGTCAAAAGCATAAAGGACAAGGTTCATAACCGGTTTAATGTAGCCATCGCCGAGATCGACGACCTGGATTTGTGGCAAAAAGCCCGCTTGGGGATCTGCAGCCTGGGGAATGATCGAAGGCAGGTCAACGGCCGCCTGGACCTGGTCATCAATTTCATCGAACGGATGCAGGTGGCTACCGATATCGATACCCAGATAGAATTGTTAGATTATTAACAAAAAACAGGCGATAGGCAAGGGGCAACAGGCAATAGGGTATGTTTTTCCTACAGCCCATAGCCTATCGCCTCTTGCCCAGCCCAAAAGCAAATATGCCATCTAATTCATCAAGACCCAAACGAACCGTACAGGTCGGGGGATTAATCCAGCAGGAAATCTCAGAACTGTTGGTTCGAAAAATTAAAGACCCCCGGCTGGGACTGGTGACCATCACCGGCGTCGAGGTTTCACCCGACCTGAAACTGGCCCGGGTCTATTTCAGCCGGTTCGGCAATCCCGATGAGATCCGGCAGGGTCTGGAAGGCTTGCGGAGCGCCACAGGATTTATCAAGCGGGAATTGGGACAGCGGATGAAACTCCGCCGCGTCCCTGATTTGGAATTTGTCCATGATACCTCTTTTGAATACGGAGACCGGATCGAATCTCTCTTAAAAGATTTGTTCCCGGTTAAAGAACCTGGGGAAATATGAGAGCCCTGCCGGCTAAGCCTGTCCCTTCCAAATTTTCCGAACCATCGGACTGGGAAGGAATTTTAGTGGTCAACAAATCGGCCGGAATGACCTCCAACCGGGTAATCCAATGCCTCCGGAAAATTACCGGGCTTCAAAAAATGGGCTATTTGGGCACACTGGACCCGATCGCCACAGGTGTATTGCCCATCTGTATCGGCTGGGCCACCAAAATCATCCCCTTTATTCCCGATCATCCCAAGGGATACCGGGCGGTCATGGTTTTAGGGGGGGAAACCGATACCCAGGATGCGACGGGTCAAATAATCAGCAGGTCCCAAGAGCCTCTCCCCGATCGTAAACGAATGGAGGAGGTTCTTAAGGAATTTATCGGCCTTCAGGAACAGGTGCCCCCTTCCTTTTCGGCCCTGAAATATAAAGGAAAGCCCCTGTATCATTGGGCCAGGCGGGGCATACCGATTGTCAAACCGCCGAGGCGTATTACCTTTGATTCGATTGAGGTCCTGAGCATGGAAGGGGAACGGGTGGCCTTTGAAGTATTTTGTTCACCGGGGACTTATATCCGTACCCTTTGCCACGATGTTGGAGACCGCTTGGGCTGCGGGGCCTATTTAGGGGAACTGGAAAGGATTCAAAGCGGCCCTTTCCCCCTTTCTCAGGCCCTTACCTTGGAAAGGATTCAACAAGCTTCCCTCCGGGAAGAAATCGGTGCGCTCAAAATCCCGATTGATAAGATCTTGCATCATTTGCCTCAGATCTGGGTGGAAGGGCAGTGGAAAGAAAAAATAAGGCAGGGAAGATTTCTAAATCAGGATCCGGGTATTTCCCCCTGGCCTCAGGTCGAGCCCGGGATGCCGGTCTGTGTCAAAGGTCCCAAAGATGAATTATGGGCCATTTATCAGAAGGAAGTTAATATCAAACCGACCTTGAAACCAATACGGGTCATTATTTAAAAAAAACAGGATTCAGGGAGTCCAGGGTTCGATGGTTCAAGGATAGAGTTTTGATCATTTTTCCCCTACCCTTTGAAATCTTGAATCCTTGAAACCTTGAAACCTTTCTCCCATCTAATTGGGGAAAGAACCACATTATTTACTTTTAAAGGAGGTATATCGTGGGATTATATGCGGAACAAAAAAAGGAAATTCTGGGTAAATTCGGGGTACACCCCACAGACACCGGTTCCCCAGAAATTCAAATCGCCTTGTTAAGTGAACGGATCAAATACCTGACTGAACACTTCAAAACCCACCAGAAGGATCACCACTCCCGACGGGGGCTGCTCAAACTGGTGGGTCAGCGTAAACGGATGCTGAGTTATCTAAGAAAAAAAGATGCCGAACGGTATCGAACCCTCATACAAGAATTGGGAATTCGTAAATAGGGCTTCCAGCCTTCCCAATATAAGGAGCATAAATTAATGGTTCAAGTAGTGACAACTGAAATAAGCGGACGGACCTTGAGTATTGAAACCGGCCGGGTGGCCAAACAGGCCGGCGGCGCGGTTCTGGTTCAATACGGAGAGACCATCGTCTTGGTCACGGTAGTGTCCTCTAATGAAATCCGGGAAGGGATCGATTTTCTGCCTTTAACAGTGGATTATCAGGAGATGGCCTATGCCGCCGGAAAGATTCCCGGCAGTTTTTTCAGAAGAGAAATCGGCCGGCCCAGTGAAAAAGAAACCCTGACTTCCCGTTTGATTGACCGCCCTTTGCGCCCCCTTTTTCCCAAAGGGTATCGCAACGAAACACAGATTATCGCGACGGTCCTTTCGGTGGATCAGGAAAACGACCCCGATGTCCTGGCCATGGTCGGGGCTTCGGCCGCTCTGGAGGTCTCGGATATCCCCTTTAACGGACCGATTGCCGGGATCCGGGTGGGCCGGGTGAACGGAGAATTGATTTTAAATCCCACCAGCTCCCAGTTGGTGGACAGTGATATCAATCTGATCGTCGCCGGTTCCCGGGAAGCCGTGGTCATGGTGGAAGGCGGGGCCAGAGAGGCTTCCGAAGAAGACCTGGTCCAGGCTGTTTTCTTCGGCCACCGGGGAATTCAAGACATCCTGGATCTTCAGAAAAAATTGGGCCAGGCGGTTGGGAACATCAAAAAAACCTTTGCCTGCCCGGTTGAAGATGCGGCATTAAAGGCCCGGGTTTTCGATCTGGCCCGGTCCCCTCTTAAGGACGCCTTAGGACTCACCGCCAAATTAGACCGTCAGAATCAAATTCTTGCCGTCCGGGAAGAGCTGGTCCAGAAGTTGAGCGAGGACCATCCGGATCAAAAGAAGGAAATTGTAAAATTCTTCGAAGAGCTGGAGCGGCAGTTGATCCGCGACATGATCGTCAAGGAAAAAACCAGGATCGGAGGCAGGACCTATCAGGAGGTCCGGCCTATTTCCTGTGAAGTGGCCGTCTTGCCCAGGACCCATGGGTCGGCCCTTTTTACCCGGGGGGAAACCCAGGCCCTGGCCGTGACCACTCTGGGGACCTCCTCGGACGAACAACGGATCGATTCCTTGAACGGGGAATCCTTCAAGTCTTTTATGCTTCATTATAATTTCCCTCCCTTTTCCGTGGGAGAGGCCCGAATGCTGCGCGGTCCCGGCCGTCGGGAAATCGGACATGGGGCCCTGGCCGAAAGGGCCTTGAAGCCCATGCTGCCTTCCGCTGAGGATTTCCCTTATACGATCCGCATCGTCTCGGAGATCCTGGAATCCAACGGTTCCTCCTCCATGGCCACGGTCTGCGGGGCCAGCCTTTCCTTGATGGATGCCGGTGTACCCCTTAAATCCCATGTGGCCGGTGTGGCCATGGGATTGATTATGGAACAGGGGGAAGTGGCGGTCCTGACCGATATCCTGGGCGACGAAGATCACTCCGGGGACATGGATTTCAAGGTCACCGGTACGGAACAGGGAGTTACGGCCCTGCAGATGGATATCAAGATTCAAGGGGTGACCCAGGAAATCATGGGACAAGCCCTGCGCCAGGCCCGCGATGGACGGCTGTCCATTCTTAAGTTGATGAACGAAACCATCCACGAACCCCGGACCAGCATCTCCGATTATGCCCCCAAGATCGTTACCATCGAGATCAATCCGGATAAAATCCGGGAGGTGATCGGACCGGGGGGTAAAGTGATCAGGTCGATTGTGGCCGAGACCGGGGCCAAGATCGAGGTGGAGGACTCCGGGAAAGTGATCATTGCTTCTTCAGACAGCAAGAGCGTGGACCGGGCCATTGCCATGATCAAAGAGATCGTTCAGGAAGTGGAGATCGGTCAGCTTTATCTGGGCAAAGTGATCAAGATCATGGACTTCGGGGCCTTTGTCGAGATTCTGCCGGGCACCGAGGGACTGGTCCATATCTCCCAATTGGATAATCAGCACGTCAAGAAGGTCACCGATGTGCTCCAGGAAGGCGACGAGGTCCTGGTCAAGGTCCTGGAAGTGGACCGCCAGGGCAAAATCAGGTTAAGCCGCAAGGCCGCCCTGGGTCAGACCCTTCCCCCCAAGTGCTGATTATGGTAAACAAAACCGTACTTCCTAATGGAATCCGGATCGTCACCGAGACCCTGCCCTATTTGTACTCGGTCTCGGTGGGTATCTGGGTGGACATCGGCTCCCGGGATGAAAATCCCGAGGAAAACGGGATCTCTCATTTCATCGAACACATGATCTTCAAGGGCACCCGCCAGCGGACCGCCCTGGACATCGCCAAGGAAATGGACGCCATCGGCGGAATGTCTAATGCCTTCACCTCCAAGGAAGAGACCTGTTTTTACACCCGGGT
This sequence comes from Deltaproteobacteria bacterium, assembly GCA_016208255.1. GTDB lineage: Bacteria > Desulfobacterota > RBG-13-43-22 > RBG-13-43-22 > RBG-13-43-22 > RBG-13-43-22. The sequence goes on from JACQYK010000051.1 coordinate 25,932, forward strand.
CCTCGATAATCATCTGGAGCAGGGGGTTGGGATCCTTTTGGATATCTTTTTGAACTCCCTGTTCGATCCTGAAGAGCTGGAGCGGGAACGGCAAGTGGTCCTTCAGGAAATCAGCATGGTCGAAGACACCCCGGACGAATTCACCCATGTCCTCCTGGGTGAGACGGCCTATCAGGGAACCCCCCTGGCCCAGCCCATCCTGGGGACCCCGGAAACCGTTCAAGCCATCAACCAGGAAAGGATTCTGAAATACCTGAAACGGACCTATGGTCCGGAAAAAATTGTGGTGGCCGCTGCCGGAAAGGTGGGCCACGAAGCCTTTGTCAATCTGGTGGCCCCGGATCTGAGTAAGCTTCAGCCGATTCCCCAGATGAATAACCGCCAGGGTCCGGTCCTTTGTTCAAAATCCAGGGTAGTGACCAAGGATCTGGAACAGGTCCACTTGGCTTGGGCGGCCAAAGCCCCGAAGGCTGATGACCCTAAAAGGTATGTCAGCGCCTTGCTGAACGTCATCATGGGTGGGAACATGAGTTCCCGTCTGTTTCAGGAGGTTCGGGAAAAGAGAGGATTGGCCTATTCCATCTATTCCTTTCTCTGCACTTACCGTGATACCGGGATGTGGGGTATTTATACCGCCGTGGCCAAAGAGACCCTGACCCAGACCCTGGAAGTGATCGGGCAGGAACTGAAGAGACTGAAACAAGAAGAGCTTCCGGCCTCTGAATTGGAGGCCGCCAAAGAATTTGTCAAGGGAGGGATCCTCCTTGGGGCGGAAAGCAGTGATAACCGTATGACCCGCATTGCCAAAAATGAAATGACCTTCGGCCGCGAAGTTCCCTTTGAGGAAGTCCTGGAGGACCTGAACAAGGTCACCGGCCGGGAGTTGGTTGCCCTGGCCCAAGAAATCCTTCAACCCGATCAGTTTTCCCTGGTCTCTCTGGGGCCGGCCGCTGAAGAAGACCTTCCCCATCCGGCTATTGTTTTATGACCGAATCTTTGACCCTCCGGATTCGCCGC